>JAAYUF010000039.1 GCA_012517815.1 Clostridiales bacterium | reverse complement strand
CGGTGGGCTTGGGCGTCGCCGTGGGCTTGGGCGTCGCCGTGGGCTTAGGCGTGGGGGTCGCGGTGGGCGTCGCAGTCGGCGTGGCCGTGGGTTCCGGCGTGGGGGTCGCCAGCGCGGCGGCCAGCTCCTTCTCCAGGCCGGATACCTTCGTGGTCAGGTCGGTATTGGCGGTGGTCAGGTCGCTGATCGTCTTGTTGAGCTCCTCGATCTTGGCGTTCAGGTCGCCTTCCGTCTTGGCGCCGTCGTCCTTGGCCTTCTGGAGGGTCTGGGCCGCGTCTTCCTTATAGCCGTCAAACGCGGTGCGCAGATCGCTCAGCTCCTTCTCGGCGCTCTGCTTATAGGTATCAAACTCGTCCTTGAGCGACTGCAGGGCTGCCGCGCCTTCGTCCTTGGCGCTCTGGAGCGTGGCGGCCGCCTCTGTTTTCACATTTTCAAGCTCGGTTTTCGCGGTGCTCAGCGTCTCGTCGGACAGCGTGAGCTTGCTGGTCGCGTCGGAGATCTGCCCTTCGAATTCCGTCAGTTTCGAGGTCAGCTCGCTGTTGAGCTTCAGGGCGTCATTTTTGCCGACGAAGCCGAACACGGCCAGCACAATCGCGGCAACGAGCGCAATGCACAGCAGAATGACCAGTGTTTGAGGCTTCTTGGACGCGGCGGCGGGTTGTTTCTCGGACATGTCGATCTCCTCCATTTTCTGGTTTGAATTTCCCTTATTATACCATGCCGCCTGCCAAAAGCAAAGGGGTTTTTATCCGATGTGGTCGGTTGTCCGCCTTTACGCACATTTAACACGCCGGCGGCGCAGCGGCGCGCAAAGCCCGTCAAGCTCCGCGTGAGGCGCGGTCAGGATGGGTTTTCCGGTCCGGGCACGGCCGCTTCCACGGCTTCCAGCCGGATCACCATCTCCTGCTGGCCTTCCAGCAGGCGGTCGATCTTGCGGTGCAGATCCTCCACGATGATCTCCGATTTCAGGTTGGTTTTATAATCGTTGAGCGCGCGCAGGCGGTCCTTCTCTTCCTGCCTGTTCTGGCTCATCATGATCACCGGGGCCTGCAGTGCGGCCACGCAGGACAGGATCAGGTTGAGCAGGATGAACGGATAGGGATCAAACGCCCCCGACAGCATGACGATGTTGAAAACAATCCAGGCGGCCAGCACGGCGACGAACGTCAGGATAAACGTCCAGCTTCCGGCAAACCTGGCGATGCGGTCGGCCATCCGTTCGCCGAAGGTGAGGCGCTCTTCGCCCATTTTGCTGGTGTTGCGGGATACCTTGCGCTCCAGGAGCATGTGGATGACTTCTTCTTCTTCCTCGGTGATCTGGTTGGCGTCGTTTTCCAGAATCGCGTTGATCAGCGCGATGCGGTCGCGTTGTTCCCTCATGCAAAACCCTCCCGGCCCTTGTGACGTTTCGCCGGCGGAAAGCGTGACCCGTGCGCGCCGGCCCGCGCCCCGGGAACGGCAACATTATACCTCGACGGCGTCGGACCGGCAAGCGAAGGCGCGCCGACGCCCGGCGCGCCGCGGCGTTGACAAAGCCCGCCAAGCCTGTATAATGGTAGCAACTGAGGACATCCGCCCGACGGGTCGTTCCGGGCTGTTGTCAAACCGGTTTCAGCCGACGTCCGGCCGGATATTCAGAAGGTAGCCCCAAATCAAAGGAGGTTGTCGCCATGAAACAGTATGTCTGCTCCGTGTGCGGGTTCATCTACGACGAGGCCATGGGACTTCCCGACGACGGCATCGCCCCCGGCACGCTCTGGGCCGATCTGCCCGAGGATTGGGTTTGCCCGCTGTGCGGGGCCGCGAAAAGCGAGTTTGAGGAGCAGTAACCCCAAGCCGCGAAGGACGCCCGCGCCTTCAGCCGCTCACGCGGCGGGCGCGGGCGTTTTTTTGCGTTGGGCGGGGCCTGCCGGCGGCCTGGGGAAGGGCCGGTTGCGCCTTACTCCCAAGCTGCGCCGTCTCCGCGGAACCGCGCTCCGTCGCCCCACGCCGCCGGCGCCGCGCCGGGAGAATCCGCCCTTGTGAAAAGGCCCGGCGCGCGGTATAATAGCACCCAATACGGGCGCGCGCGCGCCGACGAAAGGAAAGATGGCGGTGAAGGCTTTCCGGTTCGCCCTCAAACAGATCATCCCGCTGATTTTCGCCTACCTGTTCGTAGGGCTGGCCAGCGGCCTGCTCCTGCACAAAGCCGGGTACGCGCCGGTGTGGGCGTTTCTCTCGGCGCTGCTGGTCTACGCCGGCTCCATGCAAATCGTGATGGTCACGCTGATGGTGTCGGGCGTGCCGCTGTACATGGTGGCGGTCATGACCCTGCTGATCAACGCGCGGCACGTGTTTTACGGCATCAGCTTCATCGACGAGTTCCGCCAGGCCGGGCGGGGCAAGGGCCAGGGGTGGAAGTTCCCCTACATGGCGCTGACCCTGACCGACGAAACCTATTCGGTGCTGTGCGCCCTGCGCGTGCCCGCGGAGCTGGACCGCCATCAGGTGCAGTTCTGGATCCAGCACCTGTGCCACATGCTGTGGGTGTGCAGCTGCACGCTGGGCGCGGTCGCCGGGGAGCTGCTGCCCGTGGATATGACGGGCATCGAGTTTTCCGCGACGGCGCTGTTCGTGGCGGTGGTGGTCAACCAGTGGCGCGAGGCCCGGTCCCATCTGCCGGCGCTGATCGGGCTGGCGAGCGCGATTGTCTACTATTTCGTGCTGGGCCCGGATGGGTTGATCCTGCCGGCGCTGTCCACAAGCGTGGTGGCGCTGGTGCTGTTGCGAAAGCAGATCCCGACCGGCGCCATGGAGGTGGAGCATGACCGATAACTGGCAAACCGCAGCGATCATCGGCGTGATCGCGGCGATGACCATGATCACCCGCGGCCTTCCCTACCTGCTGTTCGCGCGCAAATGCCCGCCGCCGCTGGTGGCTTATCTGGGCACGGCGCTGCCCTCCGCCATCATGATCATTCTGGTGGTGTACTGCCTGCGCAACGTCGCCTGGACGGTCGCGCCCCACGGCGCGGCGGAGCTGATCTCCGTGGCCGCGGTCGTGGTCCTGCAGCTATGGCGGAAAAATACGCTGTTGAGCATCTTTACCGGCACGGCGTGCTACATGATCCTCATCCGCACGGCGTTCCCGCTGTAACCGGAGGCGGCGGCGCATTGGCCGTCCTCCGGGCGGCATGCGCCGCATCCGGCAGGCGCGCCCGCAAAAGCCGCCGTCCGGTTTTCCTCTCCGCAACCTTCAGGGGCCGGGCCTGCCGCCGTCAAGCGCGGCAAGCGCCCGGCCCTTTCTGTTGCGTATTCGCCAGCCAGAGCTCCCCGTTCTTCCCAAACCTCCCGCCCTGATCGCCGCCGGTCGGCCTTGTCGGGATACGCCGGGCGAAGGTTACGGGGGCAGCGGTGTATCTTGGGCGGGCAAAACTGCACTTGGCCCGCCGCCCGCTTGTGTTTTCCCCCGGTATGGGGTATGCTGTTCCCGTTCCGGCGCGCAAGGGTTCGCGCCGCATCCCCCAACGCTGTAAACGAGGTGAAACCATGATCTCCGTTCGTGATCTGAGCTTCAGCTACACCCGCGCGCCCTTCCTGCACGATATCAGCTTCGAGGTGGGCGACGGCGAAATCCTGGGCTTCCTGGGCCCGTCGGGCGCGGGCAAGAGCACGCTGCAAAAAATCCTGATCGGCATGCTCAAACACTACGGCGGCAGCGCCGTGGTGGACGGCCGCGAGGCGCGCCTGCAGGGCGGGGACTACTACGAGCGCATCGGCATCGTGTTTGAGTTTCCCACCCTGTACGAGAAGCTGACCGCGCGGCAGAACCTGCGGTTCTTCTCCTCGCTGTACCGCACGCCGCCCCGCGACATCGACGCGATGCTGGAAGCCGTGGGCCTGCTGCCCAGCGCCGACCAGAAGGCGGGCGAGTATTCCAAGGGCATGAAAAGCAGGCTCAACTTCATCAAGGCGCTCCTACACAACCCCGCGCTGCTGTTTTTGGACGAGCCCACCTCGGGGCTGGACCCGACCAACGCGCAGGTGATCAAGCAGATGATCCTTACGGAGCGCGCGAAGGGCAAGACCGTGCTGCTGACCACCCACAACATGCAGGACGCGACCGAGCTTTGCGACCGCGTGGCCTTCATTGTGGACGGGGAACTGCGCGCGCTGGACACGCCGCGCAACCTGATCCTGCGCAAGGCCGTGTCGGAGGTCGCCTACACCTATCTGGAAGACGGGCGCGAGCGGGAAGGCGTGTGCGATATCCGCGCCACGCGGGACGACGCCCTGCTCAACCGCCTGATCGCCGAAAACCGCCTGCAGACCATCCACTCCCGGGAGCAGACGCTGGGCGACGTGTTTATGGATATCACGGGGAGGGTGCTCTCATGAAAAACGCGCAGGCCACGGCCCCCCGCGTGCCCGGCCGCAGGCTGTGGCGGCTTGCGCTGGGGGAACTGGGTTTTGCGGCCCGCTACGGCATCATCCCGCTGTACGGGCTGCTGACCGTCGTCTATCTGCTGATGCTGTCCGTTACGCCCCCGCAATCGCGGGGCACGGCGGGCGGCGTGATCATCCTGACTGATCCGGCGGCGATGGGCTTATTCTTCATGGGCGCAATGGTGCTATTGGAAAAAAGCCAGCAGGTGCACTGCGCGCTGGCGGCTTCGCCCGTGCGCCCCTGGGAGTACGCAGTGGGCAAGGCCGTGCCGCTGACGGCCGTGGGCCTGTGCGTGGCGCTGCCGCTGGCCGCCTTTGCGCAGATGCCGCTTTGGGGCGTGGCGCTGGCCACGGTGCTTGGCTCGTTCCTGTTTTCGATGCTGGGCATCCTCGTGGCCACGAACTCCGACAGCCTCAACCGGTTTTTGATCTATTCCATCCCGGTGGAAATCGTGGCCTTTGTGCCCGCGATGTTTTACTGGTTTGGCAGCTCTCGTTCCCCCCTGTGGCTGTTGCACCCGTGCGCGGCCGCCCTTGCGCTGATGACCCGGGATACGGGCCTGTGGCTTTGGGCGACGCTGTCGCTCCTGGTGTGGAACATTGCCGTGTTCCCGCTGTGCCGCCGCGCGGTGGAGCGCTACTTCATCCGGCTGGGAGGTGTTCGGCTGTGAAAACCGTGCTTGTGGCGTTTCGCCAGTTCCTGCGCGCCATCTGGGGCGACGCGATGCTGGCGGCCTGTCTGGTGGCGCCCATCCTGATGGCGGTGCTGTTCCGCTGGGGTGTTCCCCGTCTGGAAATCTGGCTGACGGGCCTCCTGGGCGCGCAGCGGGTGCTCAGCCCCTACTACGCGCTGTTTGACCTGTTCCTTTCCCTGATGACGCCGCTGATGCTCTGTTTTGCGGGCGTCATGGTGGTGCTGGAGGAACTGGACGACGGCACCGCCAAATACCTGATGGTCACCCCGCTGGGCAAAAAGGGGTATCTGTTTTCCCGCGTGGGGGTGCTCACGGTCGCTTCCATCGTCTACGAAATGGTGCTGATGGCGCTGTTCACCCTCTCGGGCATGCCGCTTTGGCAAAACGCGCTGGCCGCGCTGGCCAACGCGCTGGTGAGCGTCAGCGTCGCCATGATGGTGGTGGGCTTCGCCAAAAACAAGGTGGAAGGCATGGCGCTGGTCAAGCTGAGCGGGTTTTTCTTCTTGGGATATGTCGCAGCGTACTTCATCGCGCGCCCCATGGGGTATCTGGCGGGGGTGCTGCCCGGCTACTGGCTGGGGCTGATGGCGCTGGACGGTTCGCCGTGGTGGGCAGCGCCCGCGCTGGCGGTCGCCGGCGCGTGGATCGCGCTGCTGTACAGGCGGTTCGCCGCGCGCGTGCTGCGCTGAGCCGCAACGGACGCGGGGGCTGGTCCGGCCTGGCGCGGAATGTTCGTAAACCGCGCAGGCGGTCGCCCCCGCTCGCCTCATGGCCCTTCGGGCCGTTCGCTCGCTGCGGGCGGGCGCCTGCGGCCCGGAGTATTGGGGCTAGGCCTCAGGCCCCGAGGGGGTTTCACCCCCTCGACCCCCGATCCGGGCTTCACCCTGAACCCATCAGGGGCAACGGTTTGGGTGGGCCGTAAACCGCGCAGGCGTTCGCCCCTGCTCGCCTCATGGCCCTTCGGGCCGTTCGCTCGCTGCGGGCGGGCGCCTGCGGCCCGGAGTATTGGGGCTAGGCCTCAGGCCCCGAGGGGGGTTCACCCCCTCGGCCCCCGATCCGGGCTTCGCCCTGAACCCATCTCTCTGCTCCGTTAGCGGGTCGGCATTGGCCGGCCCGCCGTTTCGTCATTCCTGCAAAACCTGCGCCCAAACCGCCGCCGCGGTTTGACAGCGCCCTTCCCCAATGGTAAGATAAGGCTGCCTTCATCCTTTGACAGTGATTGACAGAAGGGAAGATATGCCATGGATCTGTCCTCCATCGGTTGGTCCGCAACGGCGCTGGCCGGCCCGATCATCGCGTTGGTGCTGGCGCTCGCCGGTTCGGTTGCGGTCGCGGTCCTGTTTCTCCGCCCCCGGGGTAAAAGCCGCCATAAGGGCTGGATCAAAAAACTGGAAGCGCACGTCAACTTCGACCGGTTTCTGCTCTCCTCGATTCTGAAATTCCTGTACGCCTTTTGCGCGCTGTACTGCATTGTGTACGGGCTGATCGTGCTGTTCTCCGGCAACGTGGTCACGGGGCTCCTGTTGATGCTGCTGCTGCCCGTGGGCCTCCGGGTCGCGTTTGAGCAGGTGCTGCTGCTGCTCTCCCTGCGTGAGGAAGTCGGCGAAACCAATGAGCTGCTCCGCCGCATGCAGGGCCTGCCGCCCAAGAATCCGCCCGCCGCGCAGCCTCCCCAGCCCGCCCCGGCCCAGCCCCGCGCCGCGCAGCCGGCCGATCCGCGCTACGCGCAGCAGCGCCCCGCCAGCTATCCCCCCGCGCCCAACGCCGGCTACGGCGGCTATACGGCCCAGCCCCGCCCGGCGGCGCAGCGCCCCTCCGATTACGGCATGACCCAGCGGTACGCCCCCGTGCGCAGCGGCTACGCCGGCGCCGGTTACGAGGCCCCCGCCTACGGCAATCAGGGCGGCGTGGTACGCCCGACCCCCGCGGACGGCACCGGGCGTTTCTCCGCCCTGCCCAAGGCGGACGACCCCGACAGCCGCGACCGCTGACCCAAAGCCCAGCGCGCCCAACGATTTCGCCGCCGCAGAGAGTTACGCCGCGGCGGCGTTTCCCGTACCGCGCAGGCCCGACGGCCTGAACGCCGGGCGCGCGGCGCGACCCCATGCACCCGAAGGGAGGCGATCCGGCCATGACCGAGGTTCTGTCCCTGGGTACGCGCATCGTCAACAGTTACCTGATCCGTCCGGGCGAGCGAACCGTGCTGGTGGATACCGGCTACCCCGGCGGGTACCCGGCCTTCCGAAAACGGCTGGCCGCGCGCGGGCGCGCGCCCGACCAGATCGAGCGGGTGTTTCTCACCCACGCGCACGACGATCACGCGGGGTTCCTGTGCGACCTGCTGCGCGATTCCCCCGCGACGGTGCTCCTGCATGAGAAGGCCCTGCCCGCCCTGCTTGCCGGCCGGAACAGCCTGGCCGGCGGCAGCGCCGGGCGCGCGGCGCTGGCCGCAGGTCTGCTGATCCGCCTGATGGGCCGCGGCGCGCACCGCTTCCCGCCCCTGCCGGAACACTGGCAGGCCCGCCTGTCCATCGTCACCGCGGATACGCGCGCCGCGCTGGAGGCCGATCTGGGCGCCCGCATCGTGGAAACGCCGGGCCATACCGCGTGCTCGCTCTCCCTGCTGACGCCCGACGGGCTGCTTTTCTGCGGCGACGCGGCCATGAACGGGTTCCCGAGCTTTCACCGCGTTACGGTGTGGGCCGAGGACCTCGCGGCGTACGGGCGTTCGTGGGAAACGATGCTTGCGTTCAAACCCCGGCTGATCTATCCCGGGCACGGCAGGCCCTTCCCGCCGGACGACCTGCGCCGGTACGCCCGCTCGCCGGGTCGTCGGAGGCTATACCCTCCGCGCATGCCCAAAGGCTGAGCGACGCTTTGTCGCCGTAGCGGCCCGGAAGAGGCGCGCAGCCGCATGTTTGGACGCTACGCGCTACGAAAGGCCCGCGCGGCGGCTGTTCCCACTCCCTAAAAGATCGATGCGTAACCCTTGCCGTGCAGGCGCAAGCGTAGGATCGCCCTGCCCATACGCCATGGCGCCTGGGCGCGTATGCTTTGCCGCATACCCCCCGGCTCTTGGGGAATGGTCACCATCAGCCGTTAATGCCGCACCCGGCCAATCGGTCGGGTGCGGTTATCACCCTGCCGGGCAGCGCCGCCGCCTGTCACGCAAACGGAAAAGCTCCGCGGATGAGCGTCCGCGGGGCTTTCGTTGCTCAATGCAGGGAGGCGGCGCGGCAGCGGGAGGCGGGGCCGAAACCCGATCCGCGGTCGGCTTCCCGGGCACATGCGCGGATTCCTCCGCCAGCCGGTCCGCGCTCTGCCCCGCGGCCACGGGTTCCGGCAGGCGACGGCATGCCGGATGGCCGTCCCCGGGCCTTTCGCGGGCCGGCCCGGAACCGCCGCCGGGCCGCCTGACGCGGAATCAGTTCGAATAAACCTTGGGGTCGAGAACGCCCACCACCGGCAGGTTGCGGTACTTCTCGTCGTAATCCAGCCCGTAGCCCACCACGAACGCGTCGGGAATCTGGAAGCACGAGTAGTCCACGGTCAGCGGCACCACGCGGCGGCTGGGCTTGTCCAGCAGGGAAACCAGCCGGATGCTCTTGGCGCCCCGGCTGTTGAGCAGCCGCATCAGGTAGCTGAGGGTTTTGCCGCTGTCCACGATGTCCTCCACGATCATCACGTCCCGGTTTTCGATGGGGCGGTCCAGATCCTTGATCAGGCGCACCTCGCCGCTGGACACCGTGCGCGCGCCGTAGCTGGAAATCGCCATAAACTCGATCTCCAGCGGCAGGTCGATTTCACGGATCAGGTCGGTGAAGAACAGGCTCGCGCCCTTGAGGATGCAGATCATCAGCGGCGATTTGCCCCGATAATCCTGCGTGATGCGTTCGCCCAGCGCCCGAACGGCCGCGCGCAACTCCTCCGTGGAGTACAAAACGCTGGAAAGGTCCTGATACATCGGTGAGTTCTCGTTCATGGGGGTCACTCCTCCTGTTGGGATCGTCCATCGGTTTCCGGGATTCCCTCGTCCCAGGGCAGCCAGCCCTCGGCCGTCAGCAGCGTGGCCGGCCCTCCGCTAAGGCGCGTGGCTTCCGACGCGCAAAGCCCCACCGCCCAGAGCACCTCCGCGCCGTCACACAGCACCGGCACCCGGGACCGGAACGGCGGATCGAGCTTGCGATCGGTCAGATAGCGCCGAAAGGGCTTGCCGCCGCCTGCGCCGAAGGGCCGGATGGTATCGCCGGGGCGGGGCAGGCGCAGCACGGCGCGGGCAAGCCGTTCGTCCGGCAGGGCGACGGTCCTAAGCCCGTCCGGGCGAGGGCCTGCGGTGGGGTTATAGGCGGTTTGTCGCAGCCGTAGCGACCCCAAACGCGCCTCCCGCCCCCCGTTGGCCGGCGAAAGCGCCGACGGTACCGGCCATTGGGCCGGAACCAGTGGGTCGCCGCCCTCCATGCGCACCAGATGCAGATGATTCGCGGTGGCGACCGCCCGCAGCGCGCAGGGCAGGTTGAGCGTGCCGTTTTCCGGCCCGGTGAGCAGCCGGAGCAGCAAGAGCGAATCCTCCGCGGACAGCGCGCCTTCCCCGCCGAGCGTGCCGCACGCAGGCGGCCCGTCGTCCGGGATAGCGGCCGTACAGCCGGCGGGAGCATCGGACGGAGCAGACGGCGGCGGTCCCGCCGATGTGGAAGCGTCCGTGACCGACGGCGGCGGTCCCGCCAATGCGGAAGCGTCCGTGACCGACGGCGGCTGTCCCGCCAGCGCGGAAGCGTCCGTGACCGACGGCGGCGGTCCCGCCGATGCGGAAGCGTCCGTGACCGACGGCGGCTGTCCCGCCGGCGCGGAAGCGTCCGTGACCGACGGCGGCTGTCCCGCCGATGCGGAAGCGTCCGTGACAGACGGCGGCGGTCACGCCAATGCGGAAGCGTCCGTGACAGACGGCGGCGGTCCCGCCGATGTGGGAGCATCCGCCCTTTGCAGGCGCGCGGCGCCCATCAGGACAAACGCGCGCAGTGCGCGCACGGCCACGGCGGCGGGCGCGGCGCGCAGGGTCGCCCTGCGCACGTAATAGTAGGGCGGCCGGTCGACCCGCGCCACGGTCAGCAACGCCTCGGCCTGCGCCTGAAGGCAATCCTCGTCCATCGCCAGCAGAGCGGCGCTCCTTGCGATGTGGGCCGCCGCCCGCGGGTTTTCCGCCGCCAGCAGCGGCAGCACCTCCGCGCGGAGGCGGTTTCGCTGGCAGCAGGGCTCGGCGTTGGTTTCATCCTCGCAGTACGGCAAGCCGCCCAGCGCCTTGAGCAGCGCCTGCTTGGGCAGCGAGAGCAGCGGGCGCGCCAGCGTGACGCCCTCCATGCGGGAAATCTCCCGCATGCCCGCAAGGCCCTGCGCCCCGCCGCCGCGGATCAGCCGCGCCAGCACCGTCTCGGCCTGGTCGTCCTGGTGGTGGGCCAGCAGCAGCGCATCGGCGCGGCAGGCCCGCGCGCGGGAAAGCAGCAGCCGGTAACGGGCCTCCCGCGCGCGCGTTTCAGCGCCGGGGGCGCGCATGTCCCCCGGCAGATCCGCGTGATCCAGCGACAGGGGCACGCCCAGCTCGGCGCAAAGCCGCTCGCAGAAATGGGCGTCCGCCAGCGCCCGCGCGCCGCGAAGCCCGTGCTCCACATGCGCGGCGGTAACGTTCAGGCCGTTCTCTGGCCTGAGCGCGCATACCGCGCGCAGCAGGACAACCGAATCCGCGCCCCCGCTCAGGGCGACCAGTAGCGTCGCCCCGGAGCGAAGCAGATTCGCGCGCCGGAGAACCGTTTCCACCGTGTTTTCAATCTGCTCATCCATAGGCATATTGTAGCATTTCACGGCGGTTTGGGCAAGAGCCGCTTCCGTGCGGCGGCAGCCGTTCCGCGGCGCAACGGCGCCTCGCGCGCCCCGCCGATACGGCCGGACGGCCTGCCAAACCCCGTCGACGCGCAAAACCGGTCCGGGGGCGAAAGGGAGAAGCCGCCGCGCCGAAAACTCGGCGCGGCGGCTTTTTCCCTTTTAAATCAGGAACGTCTCCCTCTCCCGGCGTTTACTCCCGTGACTTTTTCGCAAAGTCTCGGCGTAGCCCGGCCGCGCCTTCGCTGCCGCTCCCCGTCGCGGAAGACAGCCGCCCGTGCGCTTGGACGCATCCCCGAATGAAATACGAATTCCCTCGTGTTTTCAGCGCAGCGACATGACCACGCGCACGTTTGCCGTCACGGTCACCATCCCGGACTGGATGGGCGTCGCGGAGGCGGAATCGTACATCGCGGACTTGCTGCCGGCATAGGTCACATACACATCGTTGGCCTCTTCCACGCTCAGCACGTCGCCGGCCGTCAGGCCCAGCGCACCGGCCATGAGGCTCGCCTTGCGCAGGGCGTCCCGCGTGGCGGCGGCCAGCGCCTGATCGTAGGCCGCGGCATCCTCGCTGCTGGAGAATCCGACCCCGTAGGTCTGGTTGGCGCCGGCGGCCACCGCCGCGTCGATCAGCTGGGGCAGCTTGGCCAGGTCGCGCACGGTTACGGAGGCGCTGTTGCTCACGCTGTACCCCCTGAGGATTTCCTGATCGCTCAGCTTGCCGCTCTGGTAATCGTACACGGGGCTGATGGAGTAGTTGTCGGTTTGCAGGTCGGTATCCGCGACGCCCAGCGCCTTGAGGGCGTCCAGGATGTTTTGCATCACGGCGGCGTTGGTCTTTTGCGCGTTGGCGACCAGCGTGTCCTGCGTGGTCACGCCCAGGCTGTAGGTGGCGGTATCCGGGGTGACGGTCACGCTTGCCGTGCCCACGGCGGTTACGGTGCGGGTACCGGCGTCGGCGGTTTCCGCCAGCGCGGGCAGGGCGCACAGGGCCATCATCAGGGCCAGCAGCAGCGCGGCGGCAGCTTTCAGGGAATGGGACAGGTTCATCGGTTTCATCGGTTGTTGCTCCTTTCCATCGCCCGTTTGGGGGCGGGCGCGGCGGCGGGGTTCGCCGCCGCGCAAATCGTTCGGTTGATACGCGGGAAGCCGGAAGCCCGGAAGCGTCCGCTGGCGCGGCGCTCCGGCGCGGCGTGCCCGCTTTTACGGCTGTTGGGTCGGGGGGTTCTCTTCCGCGGTTTTGGCGTCCTCCGCAGGCCCGGCGGGGGCTGCAGGCGGCTCCGCTCTGAACGCAGGCGGCTCCACTCCGTACGCCGGCGGCTCCGGCGGCAGCCGGCGGCGACGGGCGCGCACCACCAGGCCGATCGCCAGCCCAAGCACCGCGAGCACCGCCAGCACGGGCAGCGCCATGGCCAGGAACACCAGCACGTTTTGCAGGAAGGCCGCCAGCCCGCGCAGCGAGGCTTCAAACCCGCTGCCCAGGCGCTGCCACAGGGTCAGCTCCACGGTTTGCGCGGTCTTGACAGGGCTTTGCTCCTGCACCGTCAGGCTGACCTCGCTGTTGTCAACGTCCCGGTCGATGGTGCGCAGGGAGCTCTCCAGCTGGTCCAGCTGGTACTGGGTGTTGGCGATCTCGTTCTCGATTTCCAGCAGGTCGCTGACGTCCTTTGCCTCAGACAGCAGCGCCTGCAGGCGGGACAACTTTTCCTGCTGGGTTTTCAGGCGCATCTGCGTGTCGGCGTACTGGGTGGTTTTGTCGGTGGCGGTTTCGCTGCGCGACGTGATGCGGCCGATGCCTTCCAGTCCGGTGAGGAACGTGTCCAGCTGACCGCTGGGGATGCGCAGGCTGTAGTACGCCAAGCGGTCCATCCGTTCGGAGGCTTCGCCGTAGAGGTTTACGCTGGCCACGTAGCCGCCGGTTTGGGTCACCAGCGCGCTTACCGCCGCGATATCGTCGTCAAAGGTGGTGGTGGCGATGGTCAGGTCGGCGGTGCGCACGATTTTCTCGCCGCTGACCGCCTCATCCGTGCCCGAGGCCTCGGATGCGTCGTTCTGGGCGGAACCGGCGAAGTCGTACTGCGCGCCGCCCGCGGGGGCCATCATGGCAAGGCTGGAGCGGGCTTCGTAGGACGCCGTTTCCTCGGTGACGTAATCGGAAGGGGCGGAGGTGGCGGAGACCTGATTGGCGTAGGGCGCGCCGGCCGGGGAGAGCGAATCGTTGAGCACGGTGGGGATCAGGTTGCCCGCGGAAAGGGCGCCGATTACCAGCAGCAGCGCCGCGGCGACGGGCAGCGCCACGCGCCGCAGGCTTCTCCTGGTTTGGGTTTGTTTCATCCGGGATTCCTCCTCTCGCGCTATGGCTACGCGCCACGCGGCGCGGTAGCCGTCGGGGACGTCCGTGCGGTACAGGTCGGTCAGCGCGCGGTCCAGCGCGTCGGTTGCGTTTTGCTTTTCCATGGGCTGACCTCCTTTCACCGGTTTAGACGAGCGGGGGAGCAAAAGGTTCCGCGGAAGTCTCACGGCTGGCCCAGCAGCGAGCGCAGTTTCTCCCTGGCGCGGTTGAGGCGGCTTTTCACGGTCCCGTCGCTGAGGCCCAGCGTACGGGCGAGCTGGTCATAGCTCAGGCCGTCGCCGTAGCGCAGCAGCAGCAGCGCCTGCTGGTCGGGGGGCAGCTTGGCGACGGCTCCGCTCAGGCGTTCCCGTTCCCCGGCCGCCAGGCAGGCGCTTTCGGGGGTGGGGTTTTCGTCCGGCGGGTCGAAGCCCGCTTCGCGCAGCGCGTCCAGCGATACGTTTTCCCGCCTCGCGCCGGGCTTCTTCAGCCAGTCCAGGCAAACGTTGTGCGCGATGCGGAACAGCCACGTGGCCACCTGGCTTTCCGCCCGGAAGCGCGACATGGCGCGGAAGGCCTTGAGCATCGTTTCCTGCGCCGCGTCCTGCGCGTCCGCCGGATTTTTAAGCACGGACAGGCAATGGCGGTACACCATTCCCTCCAAAGGCGCGCAAAGCGCGACGAACGCGTCCGCGTCGCCGCGACAAGCCGGGCCGGTGAAGATGCCGCTCACGCGCGCGCCTCCTTTCGGGATGGGGATATTACATAGACGAGCGGGCGCAGGGTTTTGTTCCCTTTCTTCGGGAGAAAACTGTTTCAAAACCTTCTACGCTTCTATCTCGCGGCGCTTCTGCTCTCTGGCTTCGTCGCGAAAGCTTGACCTATCCCCGCTACGCCTTGGCTTCCGCTCCTTGCCATCGCGCAAAATCGCTCGCGATCTATGGCGCACCAGGGATTGGAAATCGAATAAAACCTTTCGCCGGCTTGACAACCTGGGAAAAGGGATGCTATATAATGGGGAGCCGTAAGGCGGCCGGGGCTGGGCGCATGCCGCGCCCGTTCGCCGCCGGGCCGGCGGCCGCCCGTCCGAGCGGTTCGCACAGGCCCCTTCCGGCCGCAAAAGGAGCGTTTGCCTTGGACTATATCGACACGCACGCGCACATCTATCCCGACGCCATCGCCCTGAAGGCGTCGCAGTCCATCGCCGATTTTTACCACATCCCCGTAAAGGAGGATGGGCGGCTGGAAACGCTGCTCGCGCGCGGGCAGCAGGCCGGCATCGTCCGGCATCTGGTGCACAGCGTGGGCATCACGCCCGATCGCGTGCCCGGCATCAACGATTACCTGATGCGCACCGCCGCCGCCCATCCCGACCGGCTGGTGGGCTTTGGCACCCTGCACCCCGATATGGCGAACATGCGCGCGGAGATTGGGCGCATCCGGGCGGGCGGGCTGCGCGGCGTCAAGGTGCACCCGGATTTCCAGCGTTTCTGCCTGGACTCGGACGCGGCGCTTGCGATGCTGCGCGCCCTGGCGGAGGAGGGCCTGCCGCTGCTGGCGCACACCGGGGACAGCCGCTACCCTTACAGCGAGCCGGCGCGCATGGCGCGCGCCCTCAAGGCCGTGCCGGAGGCGAAGGCCATCTGCGCCCACCTGGGCGGCTGGTCGGTATGGGACGACGCGTGGAAACAGCTGGCCGACCTGCCCAACGTCTGGGTGGATACGTGTTCCAGCCTGTACGCGCTCACCCCTGAGGAAGCCGCGGCGATCATCCGCCATTACGACGGCGCGCGCGTGTTCTTCGGCACCGATTACCCCATGTGGGACCCCGTGGAGGAGCGGGCGCGCTTTGACGCCCTGCCCCTGACCGAAGCCGAGCGCGAAAACATCGCGCACCGTAATTTTGAACGCTTTTTGGAGGGTTTGGCCTCATGAGCACCGAATTGGCCGCTATCGCGGCCTCGCGGGAACCGGTCACGCGGGACAGCCTGCTCCGTGGGCTTCGCGCCTTGGGCATCGCGCGCGGGGATACGCTGATCGTCCACTGCGCCATGAGCGCCATGGGCTGGGTGTGCGGGCGGGAGGCGACGGTGGTCGCAGCGCTGCTACGCGCCGTGGGCCCGCTGGGCACGCTGGTGATGCCGGCGCATTCCGGGGATAACAGCGAGCCCGCCGACTGGAGCAACCCGCCCGTACCGCAAAGCTGGCACGAAACCATCCGCCGGGAAATGCCCGCCTACCGCCGCCGCGTGACGCCCACCCGCTGCATGGGGCGCGTGGCGGAGTGCTTTCGCACCTGGCCCGGCGCCCGCCGCTCGGCACACCCGCATGTGAGCTGGTGCGCGCGCGGACCCATGGCCGCGTGGCTGCTTCGCGGGCACCGGTTCGGCCGCCCCTGTTTCGGGCTAAAATCACCGCTGGGGCGGCTGTACCGCCGCAACGCGAAAATCCTGCTGCTGGGCGTGGGCTACGGCAACTGCACCGCCCTGCACCTGGCCGAGGCGCTGTACCCCGGCACCCCGACCGAGCCGGTGGGCGCGGCCGTGCGCGTGCGCGGGCGGCGGCGCTGGGCCGCCTGGCGGGAGATCGAGATGGACAGCGACCGTTTCCCCCGCATCGGCGAAGCCTATGAGCAGGCCGGAGGCGAGGCGTTGCACGGCAGGTTGGGTCAGGCGGATTGCGTAGTCGTGCGGGTTCGCCCGCTGGTGGATTTCGGCGTGGACTGGCTGGCGCGCCACGCCGGCGAAGCCGCGGACACGGATAGGTAAAGGGGTTTCGATACCGGGTTTCGCCCCCGCGCCCGGCAAGGGCGTTGCCCCGGTCCCGGTTCCGCCACTGCGGGAGGCTGGGTTTTCAGGCGTTGGCACGGCCCCGCGCCGGACAAGGGCATTGCTCCGGTCCCGGTTCCGCCGCCGCGGTAGGGCCGGGTTTTCAGGCGGAGGCACGACCCCGCGCCGGACAGGGGTTTCGCCCCCGCGCCGGACAAGGGCATTGCCCCGGTCCCGGTTCCGCCGCGGCGTTGGGTACGGTTTCCCTTGCGGAGGCTTCGGCCTCCGCTTTTTCAGGCCCGGATAGTCGTGCGACCGGCGCGGCTGATGTCGCACAAGAGGCGTGAAATAGTAAATCCGCAGGCCCGCAAGCCGTCGGTACCCCCGCAGCAAACCGGTTGTCGACGGCCACGCCCGCGTGCGTTTCCGCCTCCCGGCGCGGAGCGTCGGGCGAGCCGCCGTGCCTGCTTCGGCCGTCTGCGCCCGCACGGGTTACGCGCCCTTGGGCGCCTCCGGCGCGTGTTCCGAAGCCGTCCCGTGCCCGCCGTGCGAACGCGGCGCTTCCACAAGCCGGCGGAAAGCGGCCGGCAGCAGCATCCGCGCGGCTTCGTTCGCGCCGGAGGCAAACAGCTCGCCCAGCAACCGCCGCAGTTCGCTGCGGGCTTCGGGTTCCAGCTTTCGGAAGGCCGCGATCAGCTTGACCGTGCTGCCGGGCAAGTTCTGCACCAGCGGGTCGACCGTTTCCGGGTCCACCGCGGCGATCAGCCGGAACACCGTGTCCGTGAGCATCCGGCGTTCGGACAGCGACAGGCCGTCGATCCACTGGCGCAGGGCCTCGTCCGTCAGGCGCGTGCCCAGGTCCAGCCCTTCCAGCCGCTCAAAGCGCGCGTCCCGAATCTGCCAGGTAAGCGCGTCGTGCTGCCAAAGCCCCAGGGCGGAGCTGCGCACCACATGGTACGTCGGATGGTAGCAAAGGAGCATCCCCACCACGGAGCTTTGCGGGATGAAGCTTTCCACCCGGCCGCTGATCCGCGCGTAGCCGGGGCTGCGCAAGGTCTGCTCATCCACGCCCTGACCGTCGAAGCTGTACACGCTGCGGATGCGCGCCTGCACGGCGCGGGGCGCGTGCGCCGCCGCGTACAGCGACAGGTGCCCGCCCTTGCTGTGCCCGCCCAGCAGCAGCGGGCCGTCAAACGCCTCCGCTGCACGCTTAAGGTAGGCGACCGCGCGCGCCTGCGCGGGCACGCGCATGAAGGACATGTTCAAGTCTTCCTTCCAGCCGGCCAAGGTCAGGTCGGTGCCGCGGAAGGCGACATAGCGCGCGCCGCCCGGCAGGGCGAAGGTGCAGGCGCAAAATTGCGTTTCCTTGCGGGCATCCACATGGTTGACGTAGTCCAGCACGGGCAAGGCGAAGAACCGGCCCGCCTGGGCGCACGCCTCGGTCAGGTGGTAGCGCTTGTGCTGGAAGGGATCGCCAAACCCCTCGGGATAGCGCTCGCGCAGGAAGGCCCACAGGTTGCCCACGGTGGTGGCCTCGCCGCCGTCGGCGTGCCCCTCCATGGGCATATACACAATTTGCGTCAGCGCGAGGCTGTCCGCCTCGCCGAAAGTGCGATCCTCAAAGGACTCATGGCCCAGTTCGAGAACGTAATGCTGCAGGTTGGGCATGAACAGGTTCTCCTCCTCCGCCTCTGGAACAATTTCCCTCTTCATCCTTAGGATACAGCATCCGGGCTGATCATGCAACAGGGCGTCGGGCCGGGCGAGACGCCCGGTTGCCGCGCGCGGGATCCGCGCGGTGCAGGGGTGGAGCGCAAGGCCGCTCCCGCTGCGGCGCCGGGTCGCGGGTCGGGATGGGCTTCCCGGGGGCGCGGGCAAATCCTTAGGATTCGCAGCGCGCCTAGCTGCGGTGTTTCGTTGCCCGCGCGCATCGTGAGGCACGGGCAGCGGGTTCTCGGCGTACGGCCCCGCTTTCCGGCGCGGGTATCGCCGGCCAGTGTCCGGCGTCGTACTCTCGTGCGGATATCGCCGCCAATGCCCGGCCTCGCTTTCCGGCGCGGAGATTGCCGGCCGCCTCCGGCGTCGTACTCTCGTGCGGATATCGCCGCCAATGCCCGGCCTCGCTTTCCGGCGCGGCGATTGCCGGCCGCCTCCGGCGTCGTACTCTCGTGCGGATATCACCGCCAATGCCCGGCCTCGCTTTCCGGCGCGGAGATTGCCGGCCGCCTCCGGCGTCGTACTCTCGTGCGGATATCGCCGCCAATGCCCGGCCCCGCTTTCCGGCGCGGCGATTGCCGGCCGCCTCCGGCGTCGTACTCTCGTGCGGATATCGCCGCCAATGCCCGGCCTCGCTTTCCGGCGCGGAGACCGCCGAACGGCGTACCCTTTCGCGCCGCGCCGGTTACACCCTGATCTCCACACGGCTTCCGCCGGCGCGCGTCTTGGTAACCACAATCTGTCGGTCGATGCGATCCTTGAGCTGCTGCACATGGGAGATGACCCCCACCAGCCGGTTGCCCTCGCTCAGGGAAGCCAGCACGTCGATGGCGGCGGTCAGCGAGTCCTCGTCCAGCGTGCCGAAGCCCTCGTCAATCAGCAGGGTATCCAGCCGCACGCCGCCGGCGGAGCTCTGCACCTCGTCGCTCATGCCCAGCGCCAGCGCCAGAGACGCCTTGAACTGCTCGCCGCCCGAGAGGGTTTTCACATCCCGCTCGCTGCCGTTGTAGTGGTCGATCACATCCAACTCCAGCCCGCTCCTGCTTCGCAGGTCGCCGGGCGCGGCGCGGCGGGTCAGCTCGTACTGGCCGCCGCTCATGCGCATCAGGCGGGTGTTGGCCCGCGCCAGCACCCGATCCAGGTAGGTGGTCTGCACATAGGTTTCCAGCAGGATGCGCTCGCGGCCCCGCAGCTCCCCGTTGACCGTCTGGGCCAGGGTCGATAGCCACGCGCGCCGCTTCTCCAGCTGGCCGGCCTTCCGGTCGTGATCGCTCAGCGCCTCCATGGCGCTTTGGTTTCCGTTGCGGCGTTCGGCCACCGTTTGCCGGTCGCTCAGCAGCGCGGCGCGCGCGGCCTCCCCTTCGGCCTTTTGCGCCGTTAGCGCCGGCAGTTCCGCCGCGGGGGCCTCCGTAAGCTGCCCGCGCAGCGTTTCCAGCGCGGCCTGCCGCTGGCGCACCCCTTCGCGCGCCTCGTCAAACGCGGCCTGCGCGTCGGTCAGGGCTTTGTCCCACGCGTCCCGGCGGGCTTCCAGCGCGCGAAGCGCCGCCTCCGCCGCCGCGCGCCCGTCGTATAAAAGCAGCGCCCGCTCCTGCGCGCACTGGGCGGCCAGCGCTTCCGCCTCGGTTGTCTTTTGCACGGCCAGCGCTTCCGCCGCCCGCCGGATGGTCTCCTGCTCGGTCAGCTTCGCTTCGGCCCGGGGGATGCCCTCCCGAATGTCGCGCGCGCGCTGCGCGTCGGCCCGGGCTTTGGCCGCGTCCGCCGTGAGGGCGGCGTTCCGTCCGCGCGCGACGGCAAGCAGATCCGCCGCCCGCATCGGGAGGGCTTGCCCGGCCGGCTGTTCCCCGGGAAACAGGCGCGCCGCCTGATCCTCCACGCCGCGGCGGGCTTCCTCCACCGCGCCCGCCAGCGTCGCCGCCCGCGCGCTCTTTTCGGCGGCTTCGCCTTCCAGCCGCTCGGCGCGAAGGCGCAGGGCGTCCAGCGCGGCGCGGTCCGGCGCGTGCGCGGAAAGCGGCGCGGGCGCGGGATGCTCCCGCGAGCCGCACACGGGGCAGGGTTCCCCCGCCGCGAGCGTTTGCGCCAGCACGCCCGCCTGCTCGTCCAAAAACAGCCGGTGCTGCGTTTCGTAGGTCTGTCGGGTCTGCCGGGCGGCGTCCGCGGCGGCAAGGTAGGTATCCCGCGCCGCTTGCAGGCGTTTTTCCTCCAGCGTGAGCGCGTCGGCGCTCTTTTGCCAGGCCTCCAGCTCGCGCACGCGCGCGCCCTCGCGCTCCGCCTCGG
>JAAYUF010000038.1 GCA_012517815.1 Clostridiales bacterium | reverse complement strand
GGACGATCAGGGCGGGGAGACGCCGCCGACAGAGCAAAGCCGGACGGAGAAAGCGTTTGAGTTTTGCGGATCTTACTCGCACGCGATTGACATCAAGGGTCGGGTGATCATCCCAAACGCCTACCGTCAGGCGCTCGGAACCGTTTTCACGGTCGGGCCCACGCGGGATTTCAAGGCGATCGCCCTGTACCCCGACCCCGTGTTCAACCAGATTCGGGATGAACTCAACGCCATGAACCAGCGCAAACCTTTTGTGCAGGACTATCTGACGCAGTTCTTCAAGCTCAGCTACCGCGACATGCAAACCGACGGGCAGGGAAGGATTCTGCTGCCGCCCAAACTGCGCCAGCGGTTGCTGGGGGAGGCGCGGGAGCTGGAGATCAGCGGCATCTCCAACCACGTCCGCATGATCGACGCCGAGAAGGCCGCCGCGGCCGATCGGGACTTTGACGACCGCAGAGTTGAAATCATGGAGCAGATGGGAGATCTCAGCCTGATCTGAACAGCTTGGGAACAGGAGGAATGAGCCGATGTCACAGTCCGTTCGCATGTACGATTCATACCATGAATATGAGGCGGAGGGGTACCAGCCCAACGACCGCTTCCGTGTGCGCTCCTCCGTTTTTCTGCCCAGCAGCGATGTGGATCTGCGCACCGGCATGCTCCGGGAAGATCAGCGCAGGCGGGGACGCACGCAGGCCCTTCGGATGGAAGCCAACCGGCTGGACGAGGAGTATGCCAAGCTGGACGCGGCGCTGCAGACGCGGCAAACCGAGCGCGGTTTTCGCATGCCGCTGAGCCGGGCCGCTCTTCTGGTACTGCTGTTCTTGTTCATTTTCGGCATCGTGCTGCTGATGCAGCGCGGCACGCTGGCGCAGCGTCAGCGCGGCCTGAAGAACCAGACTCAGCGCATCGAGCAGATTCGCGCCGAGAATGTGCAACTGCAAAAGCAGATCGACGAGGCGTCCGACGCCGCAACAATCTGCTACGCCGCCGCCCGCGACCTGGGCATGGTGCCCGCCGCGTCCGCGCAGGCGATTCACCTGACCGCCATGGATACCCGCCCGGCAGGCCCCGCCGCCTACGTAAGCGCTTCCACGGACGGGCAGTCTTCGCAGACGGATCCCTCGGAGGCCGCGGACACCGCGCAAACCGCTTCCGCGCCTTAATCGGGGGTACCGAACGCGGCAGGCGCAGCCTGAAAGGAAGGAAGCGGTCAATCCCCGACTGGACAAATCAGGACGGATGTGCTACTTTATATACGCCGCAGGCGAAGCCACAAAAGGGGAGTGCCGAAGGAATCCGGCCGCCGGCCCGAAGGGGTTCGGTTGCAGGCCTGTCCATCCGTCGCTTCCCTGATTGTGCGGGGCTATCTCCATGGGGCCGCCCTGTGCGCCGCCGTGGCAGCGGGGCCGGCTTTGACGTTGGACAAGCGTTGCGTTCCAAAACCGATCCGCGACCCACCGTGCGGATGGTTCTGAGCGCGTGCCGCCGGAGAGCGCGCAGGTCGGATGCCCGGCGGAACCTGATTCATGCTGTGTGGAG
The DNA here is from genome assembly GCA_012517815.1 of Clostridiales bacterium. Lineage (GTDB taxonomy): Bacteria > Bacillota > Clostridia > Christensenellales > Aristaeellaceae > CAXXOK01. Next base: position 3,400 of record JAAYUF010000038.1, on the reverse strand, counting down.
GCTGGCTGTATGTTGCTCAAGGAGCTTTTGCTGGAGGTTCCCGGAATCGTCGAGGTACGGGGAAATCAGGAAACCGACATCGGCACACTGTCCATCAACAGCCGCGAGAAGGCCGCGCGCGGCCTGTTTTTCTGCATCCCCGGCGCCAAGTACGACGCGCACGATTTCGCCCCGCAGGCTGTCGAGAACGGCTGCGTGGCGCTGGTGGTGTCGCGCTTTCTGGATCACGTCCCCGTGCCGCAGGTGCAGGCGGAAAACGTCCGCTCGGCCATGGCGTATATCGCGGGCGCCTTTTTCGGGCACGCGGATCGCCAGTTGCGCCTGATGGGCGTTTCGGGCACGAAGGGCAAAACGACAACCAGCTACCTGCTCAAAGCCATACTGGAAAAAGCCGGCTTCAAAGTGGGCCTTATCGGCACCACCGGCAACATGATCGGCAATGAGCATGTGAAAAGCAACCTGACCACGCCCGATCCCATCGACCTGCACCGCTGCTTCCGGCAAATGGCGGACGCGGGCGTTCAGGCGGTGAGCATGGAAGTCAGCGCGCACGCCATCGACATGCACCGGCTGGACGGCCTGACCTATGAGGCCGCCTGCTATACGAACCTGTCGCAGGATCATCTGGATTACTTCCACACGATGGAAAACTACTTTGAAACCAAGAAGAGCTTCTTTATGCACGGGCAGGTGCTCAACGCCGCGCTGAACGCCGACGAGGAAACGACCGCCTCCATTCTGGAGGACCTCAAGATTCCCTACCTGACCTACGGCATCAGCGAAAACGCGGATCTGTTCGCCCGCGAGATTGAGATCAGCGAGAACGGCGTGGATTTCTCCATCCAGCTTCGCGGCGTGGAAGAGATGGAAGTGCACATGCAGATGACGGGCATGTTCAACGTCTACAACGCGCTGGCGGCGGCGTCGCTGGCGATGATCGTGGGCGTGGACAAGGAAGCGATCCGCGAGGGTCTGCGCAGCGTGAAGGCCGTGCCCGGCCGCATCGAGATGCTGGATACCGGAACGCCCTTTAAGGTGATTCTAGACTACTCGCACTCTCCCGACGCGCTGGAGAACATCCTGACCACGGTGCGCATGTTTACCAAAAAACGGGTGATCGTACTGTTCGGCTGCGGCGGCGACCGCGACCACGGCAAGCGCCCCCTGATGGGCGAAATCGGCGGCAGGCTGGCGGATTTCTCCATTCTGACCAGCGACAACCCCCGCACCGAAAACCCGGAGGCGATCCTGGACGCCATCGAGGAAGGCATGAAGCTGACCAAGGGCAAGTACACCATCATCGAAAACCGGCGCGAGGCCATCCGGTACGCGCTGGCCATGGGGCGCGAGGGCGACGTGATCATCCTGGCCGGCAAGGGGCACGAAACCTATCAGGACGTGATGGGCGTGAAACGGCCGTTTGACGAAAAGGTGGTCGTGAACGAACTGCTAGAGGAGATGCGCGGGCAATGCTGAAAGCGCGCCTCCACCATTGCTGATCGGGGAGTGGTTTCCGATGCTCAGGCTGATCCTTTCGCTTGTGCTGCCGCTGAGCGCGGTGCTGGCTGTGACGCCGCGCGTGCTGCCGGTGCTTCGCCGGCTCAAATTCGGGCAGACGATTTACAAACTGGGGCCGGAGAGCCATCAGGCCAAGCAGGGCACGCCGACCATGGGCGGGCTGATTTTGGCGGGCGTGGTCGCGGTTGCCCTGCCGCTGCTGCATGGCGCCTGGTTCGGTCTGGAAGATTTCGGGCTGATCCTCCTGGTTTTCTCGCTTGTCAGCATGGCGATCGGCTTTCTGGACGATTACATCAAGGTGGTGCGCAAGCGCAGCCTCGGTTTGGTCTGGTGGCAGAAGGTTGTGGGACAGGTTGCCGTCGGTCTGGTGTTTTCGCTGTACTGCTACCGGCATCCGCTGGTCGGCAGCCGCATTATCATTCCGTTTACCGCAATGGAATGGGATCTGGGAATCTGGTATGTGCCCCTGATGACGCTGGTTATCATGTTCATGATCAACAGCGCAAACCTCCAGGACGGCCTGGACGGGCTTCTGGCCAGCGTGGCCGGCGTGGGCGGCGTGGCCTGGGCGGCTGTCGCGTTGATTTCGGGCGGCGCGGTCGCCGGTTTGGCTATTGGCGCAGGCGCGCAATACCAAAACCTCGCCGTGTTTTCGCTCGCGCTGAGCGGAGCGTGCCTGGGATATCTGTGGTTTAACTTTCACCCGGCCAGGGTGTTTATGGGAGATACCGGCAGCATGTTCATCGGCGGCGCCACCGTGGGCCTTGCGCTGCTGCTTCGGCAACCCCTGCTGCTTTTGCTCATTGCCTGCACGATGATCCTGAGCTCCCTTTCCGTGATGATGCAGCGCGTGTATTACAAGCTCACGCACGGCCGCCGTATTTTCAAGATGTCGCCGATTCACCACCATTTTGAGCTCAGCGGCATGACGGAGCCCCAGATCGTGGCGATGTACGCGGCCGTAACGGGCGTGCTGTCGGTCATCGCGGCGCTATCGCTCTGGCCGGTCGGCTGAACGGCGGCGATAGAGTATGCTTGGGAGGCGGTTGCACATGAGGTACGAGAAGAAGCGGGTTCTGGTGGTGGGCATGGCGCGAAGCGGAATCGCGGCCGCCAGACTTCTGCTCAACCACGGAGCGGTTCCGGTGCTCAGCGACGCGAAACCGGCCGAAGCGCTGGGGGGCGAGCTGCTTGCGCTGCGGAAAACGGCGAGTGAATTTCACCTGGGCGAGGACCCGATCCAGCTGCTGGACGGCTGCGACGCGGTGGTCATCAGCCCCGGCGTACCCATCGACGCCCCTGTTGTGAGAGCGGCACGCGAAAAGGGCATACCGCTTATTGGCGAACTGGAGCTGGCATACTCGCTGATGCAGGGCGAACTGCTGGCGATCTCGGGCACGAACGGAAAAACCACCACCACGACGCTGGTGGGGAAGATGTTTGAAAACGCGGGCCGCATCACGCATGTGGCCGGCAACATCGGATACCCGCTCTCCGCCGTGGCGCTGACCAGCCGGAAAACCGACGTGGTCGTCGCCGAGGTTTCCAGCTTTCAGCTGGAAAGCATCCGCACCTTCCATCCCTGCGTGGCGGCGCTGCTCAACATCACGGAGGATCACCTGAACCGCCACGGCACGATGGAGCAGTATATCCGCCTGAAACAGAGGATTTTTGAAAACCAGAACGCGGAAGATGTCGCCGTGCTGAACATGGACGACCCCGTGCTCTTCAAAATGGCGGACAAGCTGAAGCCCAACGTCGCGTTTTTCTCACGCACGCAAAGCGTCAGCCGCGGCGCCTGCGTGGAGGACGGTAAAATCCTCTGGCGCTGGGACGGCGTGACCAAGCCCATCTGCGACGCCGACCAGATCCTGATAACCGG
>JAAYUF010000006.1 GCA_012517815.1 Clostridiales bacterium | reverse complement strand
CCCAGGTGAAGGCGGTGGTAGAGGTCATCTGCGGGATGGCCGCGACCAGATCCTTCATCAGCGGGGTCAGCGCGTCGTTGACCATGCCCACGTCCAGCGCCACCAGGGGATTGGAGCGCAGGGTGATCTTCGCCTCGCAATACTTTTCGGACAGGAAGGCCGCCACTTCGGCCGCCAGCGCCGCGTTGGCGGAATCGGGGTTCACCGCGTAGCCGGATACCGAGCCGCCGCCCGCGAAGGCCGCTTTGCCCGCTTCGTAGCTGGCCGCGTCGTAGGAGGGGTAGTACACCCAGGCCACGTCGTCGCCCAAGGCTTTATACGCGTCCTCAATGTACCACTGGCCGTTGAGGAACATGGCGGCCTTGCCGGTTTTGAACAGCTCGGACGCCTGGTCGTAGTTGGTGGTGGTCACGCCCTGCTGGAAGAGGCCCGCCTGGGTCAGATCCGCCAGCACGCCCGCGGCGGTCACGTAGGCCTCGTCCGTTATCTTGGCCTCGCCGCGATCCAGCGCCTTGATGCCGCCTGCGTTATAGCGCGTGGCGACCACGTCGAACATGGAGGCCGTGATCCAGCCCTCCTGGCCGAACAGCGCCAATGGGATGATGTCCGCGGCCTTGAACACGTCGATGCAGTGCTTGAGCTCCTCATAGGTGGTGGGGATCTCCAAACCGTTGGCGGCGAAAAGCGCCTTGTTCACATACAGCAGCACATACTCCTGACCTGCATAGGGGAAGGCGTACATATGGCCGTCATCCGCATACAGGAAGCTTTCGCAGCTGGGGTACACCTTGGAAAGGAAGCCCGTGGAAGCGGCCACTTCTTCCAGCGCCATGATCTGATTGCTTTGCCGAAGCGTGCTGATGATACCGCTGCCGGTCTGGAAAATGTCGGGCAGGGTTCCGGCCGCGGCCAGCGCCAGCAGGGTAGCGCCGTCATCCTGCGCCTGCGGAATCAGCTCCAGCGTCACGTTGGGGTAGGCTTCCGCCAGCTTGGCAACGGCGTAGTCATAGGGCACCTGGGTATCCTCGTCGGCATACTGGGCGTAGATCTTCAATACGGTCTTTTCCTCAGCCACCGCGCCCGCCATCAGGGAAACGGCCATAAGAACGGTCATCGCCAAACAGATCAGTTTACGTAACATAGCCACGGCCTCCTGTTTTTGTTGATTTCGGTAACTCGTACTGTCATTATAGGAGGGCGATGCTGCGCTGCCTAGTAGCATTCCAATATTCAACTTATAATTTTCAAACTTTTTTCCGCCCTTCCGTGGTGCATCGGGACGATTTGCTATATACTATGGGATGGGAAGGAGTGCAAACCGCCATGCCAACCGAGAAAACAGGCCCCGACCTGTGTTACGAAATGCAATCCGCGTCCCTGTGGACGGTACAGCACGAAACGGAGTACGAGGTGGCCCAGGGGTTGCTTCGGCTTTTATACATCACCGATGGGCAGTGCCGCCTTCTGTTCGCGGGCACGTCCGAAGCCCTGCCCAACGACCGTATGCTGATTTTGCGCGGGCCGGTGCGTTACCGCCTGGCGCCGCTGGAGGGCAGCACGGCGCTGGCCTGCATCGATATTACGCGGAGCCGCGCCGTGGCCGGGCTGATGACCCTGCAGCAGCTCACCCAGGCGTATGCCACCTGCGCGGCGCTGGAGCAATCCGGCGAACCGGTGACCGTTCTCAGGGATCAGACCGGCTTTGCCCTGAACATCGTGCGCATTCTGGTAAGCCTGCCCGCCATGCCCGCGGAGGAGCGCAGGCTGGTTTCCGGCAACCTGGTCAGCGTTCTGCTGGCCTCGGCCATGCGCATCCGCGAAGAGAACTGCAACCCCACCTTCGGCAAAAACCCGCATGTGCGCAAAGCGCTTCGCTACCTGCATGAAAACTGCACCCAGAACGCCACCGTGGAAGGCGCGGCGCAGGCGGCGGGCGTGCACCCGGTGTACCTGGCGCGGCTGTTTTCCGGCGAGCAGGGCATGCACATCCGCACGTACCTCACGCGCATGCGCATAGACCGCGCAAAGACCCAGCTGGCGCGCACGTGCCTGCCTGTCCAGACCATCGCAACGCGGTGCGGGTTTTCAAGCCACCCGTACTTCACGCGCGTGTTTCAGCGCGAAACGGGGCTCACCCCGCTGGAGTACCGCCACAGTTATGACATGACCTGTGATTACGGCAATTACGAGAAGCACATCGGGCGGGAGGTGAGCGAATGATCTCCCTGTACAGCCCTTTATTGCGGGAGATGGATTTCACTCCCGTGGTCTATTACTACTATGACCGCGCGGACATGCTGAGCACCACGCCCGCCGAAACCACGCAAACCCATTCCCTGCACGAGATCATGTACGTCGTCGAGGGGCAGGTGAGCATCATTGCGGACGGAACGCCCTTCACGCTGGGCCCCGGGCAGTACATCTGGCTGGACGCGATGACCAAGCACAGCCTTTTCATGCCCGAGCGCCCGCCGCTGAGCATGCTCAACATCGAGTATCAGTTTGAGCCCATTTCCCGCTGCTGTTCCACCACGCGGGAGCTGGCGGCGGTCTCGCCGTGCTTCCGCCGCATGCTTGGGTGCGGCAAGCCCTACCACTTGCTGGGCGACGGCTCCGGCGCCGTGTTGCACCTGCTGAAGCTCATCAACCAGGTAGCCGCCAGCGGCTGGGCGGACGAGGAGAAGTTTTGCTCCGCGCTGTGCATGCAGCTTTTGTTCCTGATGGCGCAAAATCTGCAGCCGCCTGTCGTGCAGACCGATTCGCTGCTGCCGGGGCCTGTGGAGCGCGCGCTTTCGCTGATGGAAAGCCGCTATGCCCAACCGCTGACCAACGCGATGATCGCCGCGGAGGCGGGGGTTTCGCTCTCGGTGCTGGGGCAGCTTTTCAAACAGCACACGCACGGCACCGTCAACAGCCGCCTGCAGGCCATCCGCATCCAGCGCGCGCGGGAACTGCTGCTTGGCAGCGGCGCGTCCGTGCAGGAGGTGGCGTATCGCGTAGGCATCATCAACCGGCAGTATTTTGTGCAGCTGTTTACACAGGCCGTGGGGGTTTCTCCAACGGAGTACCGCAAGCAGATGTCGCGGGAGAGCGGGGACCGCGCGTAGCGCGCCGCGGGCAGGGCTGTGACGGGAACAGGTTCTCTGCGAGCGCCGCGCGCTTGCGTGCCCTTCGGGCGGTCTGCCCGCCGGGCGGGAAACCCGTTGGGAAGGGGTACGGTACCCTTGACCGATATCGCAGGCTCCATGCTTGCGGGCGGCTCATCGCCGGTCTCCCGCTGCCGCGCCCCAACGCGCCCATCGGCGCTCGCGGCGCTTTCTCTTTGGGCCGCAAAATGGCGTTATTCGATTTCCATTCACGAATGCATCAAGGCTCACGAGCGGTTTTCTTCCGGGGCGAGGAGCGGAGGCGACGGCGCGGCGGCGCTACGTCAGGCTTTTCCGACGAAGCCCCGAGAGGAAAGCGCCGTGAGATGGAGGCGTTCTTGATTTATCACAGTACCGGACGGGCAGGGGCAACCCCCCGCAACCCGCAAGGCAACCGGCCCTTGCGCCTCGTCGCGTTCTCCTTCCGTCAGCCTCCCACCCGCTCCAAAACCGCCGTAAACGCCGTGTCATCGCCGGCGGCGAAATGCAATGGCAGCCCCAGATTCATCAGCTCGTCACCGCCAACGATCAGGTCCGTACCACGCACAGCATAGAGCGCGTCGCTCTCCAGCCCGCGCAGGCGAAGCACCTCCGGCCCGCCGTTTACCGCGGCGCGGAAACGCACCGCCGTGACCACTGCTTGCGCCCCGCACGCGGATACGCTCATCCATGCCGCGCCGCGCCCCTCAAACGGATTCCACAGGCGAATGTACTGCCCGTACAGCAGCGTATCGCGGACGCTTTTCACCTGCGCAAGCAGCGCCCGCATCCGGTCAAGCTCCGCCTCGTCCATCCGGGTCAAATCCAGCTCAAAGCCGTATGTGCCGCCCATGGCTACGGCGGAGCGCGTTTCCAGCGCCGTAACGCGCCCGGTTTGGTGGTTTGGCACAGCGCTGATGTGCGCGCCCATGGCGCTGGGCGGGAACACAAGCGAGGTGCCGTACTGGATCAGGCAGCGGTCATGCGCGTCGGTATTGTCGGAGCACCAGGTTTGCGGCATGTAATAGAGCATTCCCAGGTCAAAACGACCTCCGCCCGAGGCGCAGCTTTCAAACAGCACATCCGGAAACGCCTTGTTAAGGCGCTCCAGCACCGCGTACAGGCCCAGCATGTAGCGATGCGCCGTCTCCCGCTGACGCGCGGGCGGCAGCGCCGCCGTAGCCGCGGGCGAAAAATTCCTGTTCATGTCCCACTTCAGATAATCAGCCTTGGCGCGGGTCAGCGCGCCGGCCACGGCCTCATACACAAACGCCTGCACATCCGCGCGACCCATGTCCAGCACCAGCTGGTTGCGCCCCGTAAGGCGCGGCATTCCGGGCGCGTGCAAACACCAGTCGGGGTGCGCGCGGTACAGGTCGCTGTCCGGAGAGACCATCTCGGGTTCCATCCACAGGCCAAAGCGCAACCCCAGCGCGCGGATGCGCTCGCTGAACCCCGCCAATCCCTCGGGCAGCTTGCGTGGATCCTCCACCCAGTCGCCAAGGGAAGCGGTATCCGTATCACGGCGGCCAAACCAGCCGTCGTCCAGCACAAACAGTTCCACGCCGATTTGTGCGGCCTTGCCCGCCAGCGCCAGCAGCTTTTCCTCGGTAAAATCAAAATAGGTGGCTTCCCAGTTGTTAAGCAGGATGGGCCTCTGCGCCCCGGCGTACCGACCCCTCGTCACATGGCGGTGGCACAGCGTGTGCCAGGCGCGGCTCATGCCGCCCAGCCCATCCGCGGCATACACCAGCACCGCCTCCGGCGTGGTGAAGCTTTCCCCGGGCAATAGCTGCCAATCGAATTGCGCGTCGTTCAGGCCGATCATCGCGCGCGCCCCGCCGTACTGGTCCACCGTCACATTGGCGGTAAAATTGCCGCTGTACGCCAGCGCAAAGGCATATACCTCTCCAACGTCTTCTGCGGCGCCGTGCTCCGCCAGCAGCATGAAGGGACTGCTTTGCGCGCTGCTGGCCCCGCGCACAGAATCCACGCCCTGCCTGCCCTGCGCAAGCGGTCTCCAGTCCATGCGCCGTTCCCGCGCCCACGCGCCCGAGAGGGTTAACAGTTGGCCCCGCGCCGAATGAAAATCCACGCACGCGCTCATGACCCGGTCCACGCTGAGTATTTGCCGCCCCGTGTTGCGCAGCACCACATGACGGGCGATGGCGTCGCAATCGTCAAATACGGTATAGTACAGGTCACATTCCAACGCGAGGCGCCTGTCTTCAAGGGTCACGCACAGCGTTTTGCAGCGGCCCGTTTCATCGTGCGTAGCGGGCAAACCGTTAAGCGCGGGCTTGCCGTCCCGCACCGCGTGGCGCACATATCGAAGGGCCAGCGCGTCCACGCCGTCCTCGCCGCGCACGGCAAGCGCGCCCGCCCGCAGGTCGCCGTAGCCGCTTGCGGGGTATTCCTGGGGGAGCCTGTCCAGCCGGAACTCGTTGCGGTCAAACGCTTCCTCCGGCACGGCGGCAAAGCGGCGCAGCACATCGCCACGCACCTCGCCCAGCCGTTTGCCAAAGTACGCATGCATCAGCGTTTCGCCGTTCACCAGCCGCATGACATAGCTGATGTTCGCGTTTCGCAGGTGAAAGGCGCATTGCTGTTGCAGAATCTCCGTCATGTTTCACCCTCCTGACCGTATGCGCTTCCCGAGGATGGCGCGCCGTACGGCGCGCCGCGTCGGGCAAGGGCATATCACATTCATATCTCATGTATCCTTCGCCCGCGCGCGCCAAGTGGCGCAGGACGCATAACATTTTTATTATATCGGTTTAAGGCCCGCTCATCAAGACAGCATCGCCGTGCGCAAAGTTGGACGCTTGAACAAATCCAACTATTTTGCAGCCCGTCGCCACGGGTATACCTGTCTCCCGGCCTTATCAAGCCGCGCGGCCGCGCCGCAACAACGCCGGTTCGCTCCTGCGTGGCCTGCGTTCCGCGCGGCGTTCGCCCGCCGGCGAATACGCTTGCGCCTCCTCCGGCGCATTGCCCGTCTTCAGGGGCATGGCAGGAGGCGGCCCGCCCGCCCGGGTTGGATGGACAGGTTTCAGCACGCAATCACAACGGACATCCTTAGCGTAACGCGGGCTCCAGACCGCCCACCGAAACGGGGAGGCGCTTTCAACCCGCGAATGGCCCGACGCGCGGCAACGGCTTTGCGAGGGCGCAGGCGCGGCGGGGGCAATCCCTCCGGCCGAGCGCCGCGGAGGAGCACCGAAAACCGGAACCCGTGAGGCCGGATCCCTGCGCCTGATCTTTGCGGAGTTCGTTTCCCGACCTGATCCGGATATCGGGCGGGCGCCGAGGCAACCTGTCCCGCCAGGGAAGCGGCAAACGCCCCGGATCATGCGCAAAGATGTCGCGGGAACCCCGTTGACAGCAACCCATAAGGCCCCTATACTGAAATCATCCATACCTGAAAACCCTGATTCCCGTCAGGTTTGACCCCCCTGAAACAAATTCCACGATGGTTGCGGCACACGCCGCAACTCTGCCATGAACGAAAAACACGGGGTATTTATGAAGTATGATACGATCATCGTCGGCGGTGGAATCGCCGGGTTAACGGCAGCGGCGTTCCTGTGCAAGGATGGCCGCCGGGTGCTTCTGTGTGAAAAAGAGGAGCAGGTCGGAGGGCTGGTCGGCTCGTTTTCCGTGAATGGCTTTACCTTTGACGCCGGGATACGCGCGCTGGAAAACTCGGGCGTCCTGTTCCCGATGCTCAAATGCCTGAACCTGCAGGTGGAATTCTTGCCCAACGACGTATCCATCGGAATCGAAAAGGAAGTCGTTCGTCTGCAATCCGAAGGCAGCCTTGAGCAGTATCGGGATGCGCTGAGGTCCTGTTTCCCCGACGACGTCGGGGACATCGACGCGCTGATCGCGGTTGTGAGGCAAACCATGCGGTACATGGATGTGCTCTACGGAATTGAGAACCCTCTCTTCAAGAACCTGAAGGAGGATCGCGAGTACCTGATCAAAACACTGCTGCCATGGCTGCTAAGGTATATCTTCACAATCGGCAAGATCAAAAAGCTCAACCGGCCGGTCGAAGAATACCTGAAAGGGATCATTGAAAACCGGTCGCTGCGCGACGTCATCGCTCAGCATTTCTTCCGCGCGACCCCTGCTTTTTTCGCGCTTTCGTATTTCAGCCTGTACCTGGATTACAGCTACCCGCGAGGCGGTACGGGCGCGTTGGTGCAAGCCCTCGAAGCCTACATCGTCCGGCATGACGGGGAAATCAGGAAAAGGACACGGGTCCGGTCGGTTGATCCTTCCGGGCGCAGGGTAACCGCCGCGGATGGCACGGAGTTTGACGCTCAAACGATCATTTGGGCCGCGGATATGAAGGCGCTGTATGCCTCCGTCCAACAGTCGGATTCACTGCCGGCATCAGCGCGTCGGGCGATCCGGAAGAACAGGGACAACATCGCCGACCTGCACGGAGGCGATTCAGTTTTGACGCTTTACCTGAGTACGGATCTGGACCCCGCCTATTTTGCGGGCATTCATAGCCCTCACTTTTTCTTTACCCCTTCTAAAACCGGGTTGAGCGCCATACCGCTTCATCACATTCAGACGCCGGACGGCGCCTATCCCACGGACCGCGCCCGCCTGACCGCCTGGCTGACGGAATACCTTCGCCTGACCACGTATGAAATTTCGGTGCCCGTTCTGCGGGATCAAAGCCTGGCGCCGCCGGGTCATACGGGCCTGATCATCAGTACCCTGCTGGATTATTCGCTGGTGAAGCATATGGAGGCACAGGGCTGGTATGAGGCATTGAAAACGCTCTGCCGGGACGTGATGGTAGAAACGCTCACAGACACCGTCTACCCCGCGCTTCGAAACGGAAGGTCCGAAGGCTTTGTCTCAACGCCACTCACGCTTGAGCGCCGCACGGGAAACACGGAAGGCGCGATCACCGGATGGTCGTTTGAAAATCCGCGGATGCCGGCGGTGTCCAAAATGTCGCGGATTGCGAAGTCGGTCGAAACGCCGATCCCGAACGTATGGCAAGCGGGACAATGGACATACAGCCCTTCCGGTTTTCCGATCGCCATCTTAACCGGCAAAATGGCGGCGGATGCCGTTCTAAAAAGACTCCGGTAAACCGGCGAGTTCCAGGCTTCTTTGCCAGACCGCATCACGCAGGGCATCATCCAGCACATGAGGCATCGGTTTTTCATCAATCGTCAGGTTAAAATATCGGCCTGTCGCGCCGCGCAGCTCCGGCGCGGCCGCGAGGTAGTAAAGCGCGTTGCCGGAAATTGCCGCGTCCTTGAGAAACGGCCAGATGACTGCGCGCTGCCACGCGCGGTACAGGATGCCGTTGTTACTGCCGATACCGGTACGCACCCCGCCGGGATGCATGGCGTTGATCGTAACCGCCGTTCCCGCCAGACGCTCGACCAACGTCCGTACGGTCATCAGCTGGGCCGTTTTGGATGCGCCGTATGCCCGAAGCCCGATATAGATGCGCTTTCGCCAGTCCAGGTCATCGATACGCAACCCCCCGAAGCGATGCCCTTCCGAATTCACCTGAATGATGCGCCCCTGGGGACTGCGGATCAGGTTGTCCGTCAGCAGGCACGTCAACAGAAAACTCGCGAGATGATTGACCTGAAAAACCAGTTCGTTGCCATCCGCAGTCAGATGTCGCTGTGTGCAGTACAACCCTGCCGAATTGATCAGCACATCGATGACCGGATGACGATCCCGGATGTTCAGCGCGGCTTCCCGTACGTCCTCCAGCCTGCAGAAATCGGCGATCACGGTGCTGATGGCCACATGATGCTCGTGTTCCAGCCGCGCCTTGAGTTGTGCGGCCTTTTCCCGGTTGCGGGCGACCAGCACAAGATCCGCTCCGCCTTTGGCCAGCACTTGAGCCGCCTCCAGACCCACGCCGGAAGTGGCGCCGGAGATGACGCACAGCTTGCCTTGCACGGACTGCGCCGTGGTATGCTGAAGCGCGCGCTTGTTCTTGAAAAACGCCAGATCTTCCTTTGTATATTTCATGGGTCACCTCAACCGAATTTCCGGCGCATGAACCGCCTGTAAGGTTTTTTAAACCAGGGAATCCCGTTGAAGATATCGCCCCAAAGGTCATAATAGTCCCTTTGCCGAATGATGCGGCCATCTTCGTGCAGCGTGAGCCTGGTACACCCATAAACCGGCGTACTCGGGTAACGCTCAAACATCATGGTCATCGTCCAGTCAAACAGGATTTCCCTTTCTGTGCCGGCAATGGTTCTAATGTCCATATGAAGCTGCTTGCACCGACTGGTCAAGCGGTTGCATAGCCCCATAAAGGCTTCCTTTCCCTCTATGCGCTGGATGCTGTCCTGAAACACGATATCCTCATGGTAGTAAGGGAACAGGTGCGACCAATCAGGTTTCCCGTTTGTGTTGTAGGTTTTGGACCACATTTCCGCAACCCGAGCTTCCGTTAGCAATCGCGTTCCGTTCTGCGCCGTTACTGTTTCCATGAGCCCTCCTGTTTTGGTTGGGACGACGTCCCAATGATCGAGGTCTTGACAAAGGGGCAACCCCAAGCGCAAGGGATCGGCCGGATGCGTCAAGATCGAGAATATCGCAAGCAAACGGGCTGTCACGTATGGAATTGTATCAGGAGAAGAAGGCCTGCGTCAATGGCCGCCCATCGATCAAGAAACGGGCGTTCGTCGTAAAGGGCGCCGGGCCGCCGCGGCCAATAAAAGCGTTTGGGCCGCCGAAGCGTTCTGCGTATCGCACAATCCCGCGAAATCCTGATGTTAATGCTGCAGACATCCCAAATTGTCGGATGGGAATGCCGCCCTGATCAAAGCGGATTGGCTGCGCT
>JAAYUF010000037.1 GCA_012517815.1 Clostridiales bacterium | reverse complement strand
TGCCGCCCGCGACCGTGCGCCGAACTCCCCACGGCGCATTCAGTGGAAAGAGGCGGCCGCGGCTGCCCGCGCTTCCCCGGACGGTTTCCTTTGCGGGGCGTCCGGGGCGTCAGACCTGCAGCTCCATGCGCGCGGCTTGCTCGCCGGCATGGGCCGCCAGCACCGGATCGATGCACTCGGCCACAAACTCCTCCACCTGCTCCACGCTGCGGCCGATGAACCGGGCGGGTTCCAGGATCGCCTCGATCTCTTCCCTTGTCACGCGGAAGGCCGGGTCGCCCGCGATGCGCTCCACCAGATCGTTGGCGCAGCCTTCCTCCTTGACCCGGCGCGCGGCCGCCTGGCTGTGCACGCGCAGCTTCTCGTGCAGTTCCTGCCGGTCGCCGCCGCGCTTGACCGCATCCATCATGATGTTCTCGGTGGCCATGAAGGGCAGTTCCGCCATCACGCGCGCGCGCACCACCTTCTCGTACACCACCAGCCCGTCGCAGACGTTCATCATCAGGTTGAGGATCGCGTCCGCCGCGAGGAAGGCCTCGCTCACGGCGATGCGGCGGTTGGCGCTGTCGTCCAGCGTCCGTTCAAACCATTGGGTGCCCGCGGTGATCGCGGCGTTGAGCGCGTCCACCATCACATAGCGCGCAAGTCCGCTGATGCGTTCGCTGCGCATGGGGTTGCGCTTGTAGGGCATGGCGGAGGAGCCGATCTGGCTGTTTTCGAAGGGCTCCTCCATCTCCTTGAAGCTCTGCAAAAGCCGCAGGTCGTAGCTGAACTTGCTGGCGCTCTGCGCGATGCCGGACAGGGCGCTGACCACCTGATAATCCATCTTGCGGCTGTAGGTCTGGCCGCTGACGGGCACCACGCGCGAGAGGCCCATCTCCCCGGCGATATCCGCCTCGATCTGCTTGATCTTGCGGCTGTCCCCGCCCAGCAGCTCCACAAAGCTGGCCTGCGTGCCCGTGGTGCCCTTGCTGCCCAGCAGGGCGAGGGTCGAAAGCCGATGCCCGATCTCCTCGTAATCCATCAGCAGCTCGTTCATCCACAGGGTGGCGCGCTTGCCCACGGTGGTCAGCTGCGCGGGCTGCAGGTGGGTGTAGGCCAGCGCGGGCAGGGCCTTGTAGCGCACGGCGAAATCGCGCAGCTCGGCCAGCACGGTCAGAACCTTGCCCCGCAGCAGCTCCAGCCCCTGTTTCATGACGAGCACATCGGTATTGTCGCCCACGTAGCAGCTGGTGGCGCCCAGGTGGATGATCCCGCGCGCGGAAGGGCACTGCTCGCCAAAGGCAAACACGTGGCTCATCACATCGTGGCGCACCTCGCGCTCGCGCCGCGTGGCGACGTCGTAATTGATATCGTCCCGGTGGGCTTCCATCTGGGCGATCTGCTCGTCGGTGATGGGCAGGCCCTGCTTTTGCTCCGCGCGCGCCAGGCTGATCCAGAGCCTGCGCCAGGTGCGGAACTTGTTGTCCTCGGAAAAGATGAACTGCATTTCCGCGCTGGCGTAGCGGGTGGAAAAGGGGCTGACGTAGGAAGAATGGTCGGCCATGGGAACCTCCTTGGCGCAAATGGGAATGGGGGGACGGGCGCGGCCGCCGCGCCCCCGGCGCGGGAAAAACCGCCCGCACCATAGTACCAGATTGCCGGGCCGCATTCAAGCCTCACGCCGCGCAACCGGCATTTTTGGGAGGCGCAAAGGCATGCCGGAGGTTCACCAAACGGAGCGGAAACCGACGCGTATCCTCCCTCGTTTCCCGCTCCGCGCTCCGGTCCGCGCTCCGCCACCCGGTTCCCGCGCGTTCAGCCTTTGCGCCGGGGCAGGCGTCTGGTTGGAGGCACGGGCGCAGGCGGGCCAAGCGAAAAGCCCGGCCAAGCGGCCGGGCTTCTGGGGCGCATGGCCCTTCGCAGGCCGGCACAACGGCTGCCCGCGCGCTCAGCCTTTGCGCCGGGGCAGCCATTCCGCCAGCGTCATCAGCAGGCGGTGGATGTCGATCGGCTTGGAGATGTGCCCGTTCATGCCCGCCTCGGTCGCCTGCCGGATGTCCTCGGCGAAGGCGTCGGCCGTCATGGCGAGGATGGGGATGGTCTGCGCGTCCGGGTGATCGCTGCGGCGGATGGCCCGCGTGGCCTCGTAGCCGTCCATCTCGGGCATGCGCACATCCATGAGGATGGCGTCGAAGTAACCTTCCGCGCCGGCTAGGAAGCGCTCCACCGCCTGCCGGCCGTTGTTCGCGCTTTCGATGAGGAAGCCGCCTTCCAGCTTGAGCAGCTCGGTGGCGATTTCCATGTTCATATCGTTGTCCTCCACCAGCAGGATCCGCTGCCCCGCGAAACGGTTGCGGCTGTCCGGGTGGGCGTGCACGAGGTTTTTCTTGCTTTCGTCGATGGGGAAGTCCAGCGTGACCGTGAAGGTGGAGCCGCTCCCGGGGGCGGAAACCACCGCGATGTTGCCGCCCATCAGGTCGATCAGCCGCTTGGCGATGCTTAAGCCCAGCCCGCTGCCGCCGAAGCGCCCGGCGACGCCCGGATCCTGCTGGACGTAGGCGCTAAACAGATGCCGCTGGAATTCTTCCGACATTCCGATGCCGTTGTCGCTCACGCGGAACACCACGCGCACCGTCCCCGGCTCCGCGGCGGTCTGCTCGGCCGCGAGCGTCACCCGCCCGCCCTCCGGCGTGAACTTGATGGCGTTGGACAGCAGGTTGACGATCACCTGCTTGACGCGCAGATCGTCGCCGATCAGGTAGCGCTCGGCAAAACCCGCCGTTTCCACCTGATACGTAAGTCCGCGGTTTCTCGCCTGCGCGGCGTAAATGGAGGCGACCGTCTCCATCAGCAGGCACAGGTCGAAGCTTTCGTGCGCGATCTGGAGCCGGCCGCTGTTGATGGAGCCCATGTCCAGCACGTCGCCGACAAGCGCCAGCAGGTGGTTGGCGGCGTATTCGGTTTTAATGAAAAAGTCCGTCAGCCGCTCGGGATCGTTCACGCTGGCCTTGGACAGCGCCAGATACCCCAGCACCGCGTTGAGCGGGGAACGGATTTCGTGGCTGATGTAGGCGGTGAAGGCGTCCTTGGCTTCGGCGGCGGCGCGCGCGAGGGCCAGCGCGTCCTGAAGCTGCCGGTTTTTCTGCTCCTCGGCGCGCACGGCCTCGTCCACGTTGGTGATGTAGACCATCGCGCAATGGGGGTGCTCAGGGCTTGGCTGCATGCTCTGAAACGCGATGCGCACCCACCGGTAGGCGCCCGGCTCCAGCAGCAGGCGGCATTCGATGTGCTCCTGCCCCTGGGTTTCCACAAACGCGTCGGTGAGGATCGCCCGGGCGCGCTCGTTGACCGCCGGCAGATCATCCGGATGGACAAACTGCCGGATCACCTCGCCGCTCAGCGGCTGGATGGGCAGGCGAACCACCCGGCCGCGCTCCATGCGCAGTCTCCAGCGCTCGTGCGTGGCGATGTCCAGCTCCCACACGTCGTCGTTGGCGCGGTTGGCATAGTCCAGAAGCGCGGCGATTTCCGCCGTGTGCGCGCGTTCCCGCCGGCTGCGGATGACGTGCGCAACCGTGAGGATGGCCAGCACCGTCAGCAGGATCAGGATGGACGCCAGCAGCAGTAGCACGTCGTCGGGCATCCGGGCGGCGATGGTGGTCAGGCTGATCGGCTGGCTGCTCAGGATGGAGGTGATGACGTAATCGTTGAGCTCCGAAGCGCTGATATGGCTGATAAGCTTGTTGAGGATGCTCAGCATCCGGGGATCGCTCGCCTTGGGCACGGCAAAGCAGGCGCTGATGACTGCCCCCTGAACCCGGTGGGACAGCAGCCCGGCGTAGCGCTTGTCCAGCAGGAGGCTGTCCGCCGCGTAGCTGTTGAGCAGCGCCGCTGGCTGATCGCCCCGGAGCACCGCATCCAGGCACAGGCGCGCGCCGGGGTAATAAACCAGCTCCGCAGGCGCGTTGCGTATCGGGCTGTCCGTGCGCTGGGCCTCGTCCGCCGCGGCCCGGTCGGCCTGGGCCGTTCCGTCCCGGGAGATCAGCGACAGGGAAAGGCTCAGGAACGGGTTGGAAAGCCGCACGGCCGTTTGCTCGGCCAGGGCGCCGTCCTGGGGCACGCAGCAGAGGATATCGAACTGCCGGGCGTTATCCTTGGGCACGTAGACGATCGATACGCCCGTCAGATCGGCCAGGTGATCCAGATGCAGCGCCGCCACGCCGGACGGCGGGCCGTCGGAGGAGGTATGCAGCAAAGGCTCCCAATCCGGCCCGTAGGCGACGGTCAGGGTGGGGTGCTCCAGCAGGTAGGCGTTCTCCGCGGCCGTCAGCGTAAAGTAGACTACGCTGTCGCTCAGGTACTTGTCGGAGAGCCGGTCGTGAAAATAGGGGTCGGCAACCTGCAGCGCGTAGCTGGCGTCATCAATCAGCCGCGCGACGTCGGGCTTTTGCGCGGCGATGCCGAAGTAGAAGAAGCGCGGCGCGAAGACCGCCAGCGCGCGCAGATCGTCGGCCCTCTGATAGCCGTCGGTCGCGCCCGCGTCGACCTCGCCGCCGCGCACGGCCGCGACAAGCGCCTCCTCCGTGTCATAGCAGGATATCCGCGGCGTAAACTCCTTGCGCCCGGCCAACGCCAACAACTCGGCCTCGGCAGCGGACGACCGCTTGACGCCGATGCGGGTGCCGTTGAGCGCGCCGTAGTCGGCTTCGCCCAGGGGGCTGTCGACCCGCGTGTACAGCGCGGTATGCTGTACGCCCACGTACCGTTTGCTCAGGAGAACCCCGTCCTCGCCGTCCGCGGCGAACATCGGGCTCAGCAGGTCGATCTCACCCCGGAGCAGCTTTTCGCGCAGCTCGGCTTCCTCGCCCGGGACGAAGGCGTACTGCCACCCCGTCTGCCGCGCGATGTCCTGCAGGTACTCGTACACATAGCCGCCCCGTTGCCCCTGGGCGTCGGTTTCCATGTAGCCGGGCAGTTCAAACCAGCCCACCCGGATCGTCATGCCCGCGCCGGCCGCGTCGGCCCCGGACCCAGGCGCAGCGGCCGGAGCCGCTACGGCCTGGCCCGTCAGGGTCAGCGCCGCGGCAAAAAGGAGCGCGAGGCACCGGCGCCATGCGTCCGCCCTCCGGTTGGGAACCGGCGGCCCCAGTTTGCCCGGACGAGGCTTCGCGCCCGTCCAGCCCGCGACGGCCTGACCGTGCTTTTCGCCCGTCATGCCCGATCCCCTCCTTCCGGTATCGGCTGATAGGTGATGAAGAACAGCGAGCGGACCTGATCGCCGGAAATAAAGCGGATCTTCACGTGAAAGTCCATGAATACCCCGGCTTCGCTGAGCCGCCGGTACTCGCCTTCGGCCACGCCCTGGGACTCGTACGCCTCCCGGAACATCGAAAGCAGCTTGCGGTAGTTTTCCTCGGTGGTCAGCGCGCGCACGTCCTTGCCGGCGCGGTACAGCCGCTCAATGCTGTCGCCGGTCATGGAAAGGTACTCGTCGTTGATGCGCAGCACCTCCAGCGTATCGCCGCACAGCTCGCACAGCGACGCCGCGCAGGGGATGGAGTTGAGCATCAGGCTGAAATCGCCGTCGATGCTCCACACGCGCCGCACGGCGGGTTCGGGATAGGCGTCGGCGACGTCGAACACGGTTTTGAGCGGGTGGGATTCCAGCAGGCGCTCAAAATCCGCCACAGGCATGGGCTTGTAGTAGTAGAAGCCCTGCCCCACCGTGCAGCCGATGGAAAGGAGGAACCGCGCCTGCTCGACGCTTTCCACGCCCTCGGCCACGATGGGCAGCGAAAGGTAGCGCGCCATGCGCACGATGCTGCTGAGGATGGTGCCGCCCCGGCCGTCCTGATCGTTGCCAAACAGGAAGCGCATGTCCAGCTTGAGCAGGTCCACCGATATCTCCTTGAGCATGTTCAGGCTCGAATAGGCGTTGCCGAAATCGTCCATCTCCACGGGGAAACCCTTGCCGCGCAGCTCCGAGATCAGGTCGGAAAGCTGCCGGGGGTCCTGCGCGTAGGCGCTTTCGGTGATTTCCAGCTCCAGCATGCGGTGCGGCACGCCGTAGCGGTCCGCGAGGCTCACCAGCGTGGACACCAGCGCGGGGTTGTAAATGTTCACGCGGGACACGTTCATGCTCACGGGGATCGGCAGACGGCCGCCGTGGGCGTCCATCCACTTGCGCAGCAGCGCGCACACCTGCTCCCATACGCAGGCGTCCAGCTTCAGGATGAAGCCGTTTTTCTCAAAAATGGGCACGAACGCGCCGGGCGTCAGCAGGCCGCGCGTGGGGTGGTTCCAGCGCACCAGCGCCTCCGCCCCCACGATTTCGCCCGTCGCCAGCAGGCACTTGGGTTGCAGGTAGATTTCAAACTGCCTGTTCAGCAGCGCGGCGTTCATGGAGTTGACGATCTCCAGCTCGCTCAGCAGCGACTCGCGGATCCTGGCGTCGTAAAAGGCGAAGCGGAGCACGTAGTTGCCCTTTACGGTGCGCTTGGCCATCTCCGCGCGGTCGTGCATGATACTCACCGGCAGGGTGCGGTCGTCGATGATGTAGAGGCCGTAAACCAGCACCAGCTCGAAGGGCAGGTCGTAATCCCTCAGCTCGGCCTCGGTTTCCGCCATGCGCTTTTCCAGCTGCTCCCGGTGGAAGGGCACGCACAGGGCGAAGTTGTCCGCGTTGATGCGGCTGTAGGTGGCGTGGTGGGTGTAGAGGGTCTGCATCCGCTGGGCGATGTAGCGCAGCAGCCGGTCGCCCTGCTCGTGGCCGAAGATATCGTTGATGACGCGGAACTTTTCGATGTCGAAGGCGATCATCACGAAGGTGGTCTGCGGCTCCTTATCCAGCATCTGGCGGGTCTTGTGGTAGAAGGCGGCCTTGTTGCAGATGTTGGTGAGCGGATCGTGCTCGGCGATGTAGCGCAGCTCGTTCTGGTGGCGGCTTTCCTCGCTTTTCTGCACCAGCAGGTAGCGGTTTTGCGCGCGCAGCTCCTCGGTTTCGCGCTTGTGGATGGCGTTTTGCACCCGCAGGCGGACCAGCCGGGGGTTGATGGGCTTGCTGACGTAATCGGTCGCGCCCAGCTCCACGGCCTTGAGGCTGTACTCCGTTTCCTCCGCCGCGGAGATGACGATCACGGGGATGGAGGACATGTAGACGTCCCCCTGCATGCGGCGGAGCACCTCCAGCCCGTCCATGCCGGGCATGATCAGGTCCAGCAGCACCGCGGACACCATGCTTTCGCTGCGCTGCATGAGTTCCAGGCATTCCTCCCCGCCGGCGGCTGTCAGCAGGCGGTAGTCGTCGCGGAAAACCTCGCTGAGCATGTCGCGGTTCATTTCCACGTCGTCCACGATCAGCAGGGTGCGCACGGCTTCGCGCTGGGCGTCGGCCACCACCGCGGGGTCGGCGGGGGCCAGCAGCGCGCCCTGGGCCGAGGGCGCGTTGGTATCGCCCTTGAGCAGATCGTCGTTGTAGAACACGAAACGGTTCTTGCCGTGGTGCTTGGCGAAGTAGAGGGCTTTGTCCGCCTTGCGGTAGAGCGTGTCAAACGTGCGCCCGTCGCGGGGGTACAGCGCCAGGCCGACGCTTCCGGAGATGGCGACGTCGCTGCCGAACTGCTTGTTGAGCGCCTGGCAGATGTAGGCGGAACGCCGTTCCAGAAAGCCGGAGCGTTCCGGCACGTTTTTGAGGCACACCATATACTCGTCGCCGCCGATGCGGCCGATGAGGTCGTCGCTGCGCATCATGGCGCGCAGGTTCCCCGCGATGTCGATGAGCACGCGGTCGCCAAACTGATGGCCGAACGAATCGTTGACGCGCTTGAAGCCGTCCACGTCGATCATCAGCAGCGCGTGCACCCCTTCGGGGGCGCCGGTGCTGAGCAGGGCGGTCAGCTGCTCCTCAAAGGCGGAGCGGTTGAGCAGCCCCGTCAGGGGATCGCTGTCGGAGCGGGCGCGCACGGTCATTTCATTGCGCTTTTCCTCATCCACGTCCTTAAGCAGGAGGAAGGATTGCACGTCGCTGGAATAGGGATCGGAAATCAGCTGCACGCCGGCGTCCGTCCACAGCTGGCGGTTGTCCTCCCCGAGCCTGCGAAACTCCAGCTGATCGCTGCGCACGCCGTGGGCGAACGCCTCCAGGAGGCGGGCCCGCCTGAAAAACACGCGGAACCGCGCTTCGTCGGCCGGCGCGACCCACTGCCCGGCCAGGTAATCCACCAACTGGTCGAGCCGGCCCCGCGCCTCGGCGGGCAGCCTGGGCAGCATTTCGCCCGCCTCGCCGGTCAGGGCGTCGCGGGTCAGGTTATACTCGAAGTAGTTCATCCCCGAGGCGGGCATCTCGGCGTAGAGCTGCTTCCATTTCTGGTAGGCGAGCTCCTTTTCGCGCTGCTCGGTGATGTCGTAAAAGGAGATGATCGCGTGCAGCGGGCGGCCCCGGCCGTCGTAAATCAGGGTATAATCGGCGCGGTACCAGGCGAAAACGCCCAGCGGGCCGCGCAGGGAGGCCGAGAGCGTGCCCGAGGGCTGGCCCGCGAACATGCGCTGGAAAAACGCGCGGAACTCCGCCACGCTTTCCTCGGCTACCAATTTCCGGGCGATGGCGGTTTCGGGCATGTCCGCGATATCGCGCTCCGGCCCGAACAGCGGGGCCGGGTCGTCGCTTTGGGACATTTCGCGCGTGACCACGTCCAAACGGACGACATGCTTGTCGCTCTGGCGCGCGGCGATGCGGTACTCCTCCTCGTGGATGCGCAGCTCCTCAAACTGGTGGGACTGCATGAGGATATCCACATTGGCGCGCAGCACCGTGGCCGTCATGGCGATTACCAGCGCCAATACCCCGTAGCGCAGCACCGCCGCGCTGTCCGTGAGGGGAAAAAAGTGAAACAGCACCATGGACAGGAGCGTAGCGCCCGCGGTGACGCACACCCCGACCGTCAATTCCCCGCGCAGGGTATGGCGCGGATGCTTTTTGGAGCCCACCAGATACAGCACCGCCAGGAGCCCCAGGCCGACCGCGCCGTGGCAGAGCATCAGGCCCATCCACAGCAGCATCCGGCCCGTGACCAGCAGGACGGCCTGCAACAGGCAGTTGAGCAGTAGAAAGGTGTTCAGCCAGCGCGTGAGCGGCCGGAAGGCTGGCTGCATGGAACTGAGGAACAGCAAAAACGGCACGGGCAGGAGCAGGCGGCCAAAGAACCAGAACAGCAGATAGGCGCCGCTGCCCAGATACGCCACACCGGAGAGATCGGTTTCGGAACAAAACCAGCCGCCGGCCAGCAGCACAAACAGCAGGAGGTACAGGTATCCGTTGGGCAGGCGCTCGTGGTAGCGGCGCGCCTCCAGCAAGGCAAACGCGAACAGCGCCAGCGCGAACAGCACGATCAGCAGGCTGAGCAGCAGCGAGGGCATCGCACCCGCCAGCAGCGAAAGCCGCACGGCCCCCTCCTGTCCCAGAAGAGCGGCATATACGTCCACATACGGCTTGCTGCCCCTGCCGCTGAAGGCGACGCGCACGGAGCGGCCCGCCATATCCGGCGTAAGGGCAACGGCCGTCCAGGGCAGATCGCAGCCGCTTACCTCGCTCCAGGCGTCCGCAACGCCCCGGACCGCCGCCGGTTCTCCGCCGATCCACACCGTGAGCCGCTGCTGGTCGGTTTTCAGGTAGAGCATATCCCCGGCCGAGACGGAGGCGGGCAGCGTGCTGACGAGGAAGGCTTCCCCGGCGCGCAAACGGACCGGGGTCGAAACGGCGCGAGCGGTTCCGTCCCGCGCTTCGGCCTGCCAGCCGGCCAACGCTGTCATGGGATTGCCGCGCAGCCCGATGTACGCCGGCGACTGATCGGAGGTAAACAGCTAGATGATGAGAAGGGCCAGCGCGGTGACGGCTGCCGGGATCATCCATTTGCGGTAGTTCATGTGCGCCTCTCCATGCCGATATCAGACGGCCGCGCGGTTTCGCCTGCCGGATGATGCGGACGGTGTGGGGGTGGTTGCTGCGGCGTGCCAGCGGAACAAAAATGATTTTTTATAATTATACTGAACAAAGGGCGGAAATGCAAGGCACAGGTCGTTTTTCCCCAAGCCGACGGCCCGCTGGGGCGAGGAGCGCCGCCGGAGCGCGCCCTGGCCGGTGGTTGCGCCCGGTTTTCACCCGCGCGGCAGAATCGCGCTTGACAGAGCCGCCGAACCGTGGTATGATGCCCCGGTAAGCAGAAGCCGCCCGCTTCTCACCGCGCGAATCAAGTTTTGCGCTGGTCGCGGCACGAAAGTCCGCGTCGGTGTGAGTGCGGCGGGTCGTGTACCCGGCGCTTTTGTTTTTCCCCGCGGGCAGGCAAGCCCGGGCCCGCGCCACTGGGCTACAAGCCCGCCCAAACCTGACGGAGGTGTATGGATATCAACAACGAGCCGATGATTAACGAAGAGATTAACGATCGCGAAGTGCGCCTGATTGGCCGCGACGGCGAACAGCTGGGCGTGATGCCCGCGCGCGCTGCGATGCTCAAGGCCGAGGAAGCCGGGCTGGATCTGGTCAAGATCGTCCCCGGCGCCCAGCCGCCCGTATGCAAGCTGATGGACTACGACAAGCATCGCTTCGAGCAGTCCAAACGCGAGCGTGAGCTGCGGAAAAACCAGCGCATCGTGGTGCTCAAGGAAGTGCAGCTTTCCGCCACCATTGAGGAAAACGACCTTCTGACCAAGCAGAAGAACGCCGTGAAGTTCCTGGAAGATGGCGACAAAGTGAAGGTGAGCATCCGCTTCCGCGGCCGGCAGATCGCCCACGCGAACATCGGCATGCAGATCATGCTGGACTTTGCCAAGCGCATGGAGGAGGTGGGCAACATCGAACGCCGCCCCCTGCTGGAAGGCCGCCACATGATCATGATCCTTGCCCCGAAGGCGGAAAAGAAGAGCTTCGCCGAAAAATCGCAGGAGCGCAAGGCCCGGGTGGAAACGGGCGACGCCCAAGCCGAGGACAAGGTCGAAGCGCCCAAGGATCAACCCAAAAAGAAGGTCAAGCGCGAAAGCGAAAACATGTTATGACCGAACGGACCCGCGCGCGCCGCGCCAGCGGCTTGCCCGGATCCTTCCCCGGAGGGCACGCCCTGCCGGGGAACCCATACGGAGAGGAGGACAACCCCCATGCCAAAGCAAAAGACCCATCGCGGAGCTGCCAAGCGTTTCTCCTTCACGAAAAATGGCAAGGTAAAGCATAAGCAGATGAACGCCAACCATCAGGTGCACCTCAAAACCACCAAGCGCACCCGTCACCTGCGCGCGGACGGCATTGTGGACAACGCGGCCGAAGCCCGCACCATCCGCAAGCTGCTGCCCTACAAATAAGCCGTTTTGCTGATTTTTCAAGGAGGATAAAGACATGGCACGCATTAAGGGGGCTGTGAACGCCCACAAGAAGCGCCGCAAGGTGCTCAAACTTGCCAAGGGTTATTTCGGCGCCAAATCCCGGCAGTACCGCGCCGCGAGCGAGCAGGTTGCCCGCAGCCTGCGCTACGCCTACGAAGGCCGCAAGCTTCGCAAGCGCGACTTCCGCCGCCTGTGGATCACCCGCATCAACGCCGCCGCCCGGCTCAACGACATGAGCTACTCGGTGCTGATGAACGGGCTGAAGAAGCACAACATCACCATCAACCGCAAGATGCTCGCCGACATCGCCGTGAACGACCCGGAGGCTTTCACCCGGATCGTCGAGAGCGCAAAGTGATGGCGCCGGACGCGCGGATGCTGAAACGGTAAAACCGGGGCATGGCATATGCCTCGGTTTTTTCTTATACCGGGACGATAGGAAAAACCGGAGCAGGCTTTGTGCTCCGGTTTTCTGCGCTTCGGCATTCATGGATAGGCACCTGAGCCGGAATGAACCGGCCGGCTTGATGAGTGCCGTAATCGGCGATCCTGCGCCAAAAGCGAAAGCCGGGATTTTCTGGGCCCGAACCTTCGCGGGGCGTCAGGGTCGGTACAGTTCCTCATACAGCCCCACATACCGCGCGAACTGCGCGCGCTTCTCGTACTGCTGCGCGCGCGCGCGGCAGGCTTGCGGCGAACGCGGCCGGTCGCACAGGGCGGCGCAGGCGTTGGCCGCGCGCTGCAGGTCGCCTTCCGGCACGGTCAGCCCCACCTCCGGGGTAACGGTCTCGGGCAGGGCGGTCGCGTCATAGCAGAGCACCTGCGTGCCGCAGGCCAGCGCCTCCAGCAGGGTCATGCCCTGGGTTTCCTCGTGGCTCAGGCTCAGGCACACGTCCGCGGCGGTGTACAGCGCGCGGAGTTCCCGGATGCTGTTGGTGCGCGGGATGCCCAGCATCCCCTCCGGCAGGGCGGCGCAGGCCCGCTCGGAAAGCCCCACCATGACAATCGCCAGATCCTCCCGCAGCAGCCCGGACAGGGCGAGCAGGTCCTTCAACCCCTTGCGCTCCTCCCAGGTGCTGGCGACGCTCAGCAGCATCCGCTTGCCGTCCAGCGCGCCCAGCCCGTAGCGCTTGACTACGTCGGCGATCAGGTCCGGCTCGTCGCAGGGGCGAAAGCGCTCCAGATCCACCCCGTTGGGGATGACGCGCACCGGGCGCTTGCCCAGGAAGGAATGCCGCACTTCCGCGCCCAGCCACAGGGAGGGGGTCGCCAGCGTCAGATTGGGCAGGGAGAGAAACGCCCGGCGCTTTTCCTGCCAGTTGCGGGCGCTCTGGTCCAGCCAGAGGCTCGCGGGGTAGGCGCGGCGCTGGGGGCAACGGCCGCAGCCGGCGCGCCAGCGGTCGCACTTGGCCATGGCGTAGTAGGCGCAGTGGCCGGTGTAGGCCCAGCTGTCGTGCAGGGTCCACACCACGGGCACCCCGGCTTCCCGCAGCCAGGCAAACAGGGTGCGCACATCCAGGTAATAACCGTGCAGGTTGTGCAGGTGCACGATATCGGGCTTAAACAGCGCAAGCTGGCGCACCAGACGGCGCGTGGCGCCCCGGCTGTAAAAGCCCGCGCGGTCGAAAAGCCGCGCCCCGGCGGCATGCAGGAGCACGTCCGCGCCGCTGCCCACGCGCAGGCTGGGCACGCCCTGGGGCGGAAAGCCCCGCCCGTAGCACAGAAGCGCCCGGTGGCCCAGTTCTTCAAGCACTTCGCAGATATCCGTGGCGACGCGGCCGGTGCTCAGCCCGGACACGACGTTGATGTGCGCCACGCGCATGGTCGGCACCTCCCGGTGGTGATGGTCGGGGCCGGACGGCGTTTGCCGCGGGCCCGCGCGGCCTGCTGCCGCGTATGGAAAAAACGGCCCGCGCGCGGGCGGACCGTCCTCCACGGATACGCGACGGGGCCGAAACCCTCAGTAGTTCTCGGCCCGGAGCTGGAAGAAGGCCTTGGGATGCTTGCACACGGGGCACAGTTCGGGCGCGGCTTTGCCCACCACGATGTGGCCGCAGTTGGAGCATTCCCAGATTTTATCGCCGTCGCGGCTGAACACGAGGCCGTCCTTGATGTTGGCAAGCAGCTTGCGGTAGCGCTCCTCGTGCGTTTTTTCGATTTTCGCCACGCGGCTGAACTGCTCGGCGATGACGTCGAACCCCTCGGCGCGCGCCTCCTCGGACATGCGGACGTACATATCGGTCCACTCGTAGTTTTCGCCCTCGGCCGCGTCCAGCAGGTTAGCCTCGGTGCCGGCGACGTCGCCGCCGTGCAGGAGCTTGAACCAGATCTTGGCGTGCTCCTTCTCGTTGTTGGCGGTTTCCTCAAACAGGTTGGCGATCTGCACGTAGCCGTCCTTGCGGGCTTTGGAGGCGTAGTAGGTGTACTTGTTGCGGGCCATGCTCTCGCCGGCGAATGCGGCCTGCAGGTTCGCTTCGGTTTTGGTGCCCTTGAGTTCTTTCATGTTGTGTTCCTCCTTATGGTTTCTCTCATCGCGCGTCGCGCGCCGCGGGGCGCGTTTTCGCGGGTTAGCCGGGCCGGGCGGAGCGGCCGGCGTTCGATGGCTGCGGGGTGGTGACCCGGGGCGGCGCGGCATTCGGGGGCGGCAGGGTGGGGAGAGCGGGGGGCGGCGTGGTCTTCCGGGCGCCGCCGCCCGCGCCGGGGGTAATGCCCGCGCGGCTTCTTGGCTGCGGCCGGGCTATTCCCAACTTGCGCCGAAGCCGAACACGGCCCAGTGGTCGGTATGGAGCTTATACTGCAACAGCGGATCGGTCTGGTCGCTTTCGGGCAGCACGATCATGTTGCTTTGGAGCCTGCGGCCTTTTTCCACGCCCACGGTGTGGTTGTCGGCGTTGCTGTCGTACAGGTAGCAGTAGCTTTTGACGGTGTTGCTCATGTTGCCTTCCACCGTGGTGACGCGGTAGAGGCCGCCGCCCTGGTCCACGGCGTCCACCACGATGCCGATGTGCGTGGTGCGGTAGCCGTTGCTTAGATCGGCATAGATCACCGGATAACCGGGCCGGGGGATGCCGGTGAAGCGCCCGAGACTGAAGAAGCCGTCGTACTGGTTGCCGACCTGCCCTTCCCGAAAGTAGACCACGCTCTGCGGGGCCACGGTTTGGGCGGCTTCCTCCTGAATGGGTTGGTTGCCGCTGGCGTTGGCGCACCAGATGGTGAACACCGAGCACCAGCCGACCTCTTTTTTCTTGCCGTAGTACCATTTGGCATACTTATTATACTTGGGCAGCTTCGCGCGCCGGACGATGTAAAACTCGCGCCGCGCGACGTAGACCATCGCCTTGGCGAGTTCCGGCATCGCGTCCCCGGAAACGGTCACGGCGCAGGTCACGTCCCCGTCGGCCGCGCGATAGGTGACGGTGGCCGTGCCTTCCGCAAGGCCTTGCATCAGCCCCGTCGCGTCCACGGCGACCACCGCGGGGTCGTCGCTTTCAAACGTGCCGTTTACGGCGGGCATCACGCGGGCGGCAAGCTCGTCATACGGGGTAATGGCCGGTGCGACCGCGGGCATGTACGCCGAATCGCCCAGACGAAGCGAATAGACGCCGGTTGCCAGCGCTTCCTCGGCGGGGGTTTGCAGCGCGCCCAGCGCCTGGTTGAACAGTTCGTCTTTCTCGCCGGCCAGCGCCGTGCCCATCACGAGGGTAAGCGCGGCCGCCAGCAGGGTTCGCAGCGCCTTGCGCGGTGCGGTCATGCGATTCATCTCCTTTGCGACGCACCCAGTATACCATACCGGCGGGCGAATGGGAATAACCTTTGCCGGCGGAAGCCGCCGGATGTTCGCCAACCTTCGCCCACGGCCGCAAAGGGGACCCCGGGCCGGGGAAGCGCAGCCCCGCGAATTCCGCTACCCCCCGCGCGCCGCGTGTGGTACAATGGCGGCGGAGGCGATGGCAATATGAAGCTCCTCATGCACACCTGCTGCGCGCCCTGCTCGGTCGCGTGCGTGCAGACCCTGCGCGCCGAAGGCATCCAGCCCACGGCTTACTGGTTTAACCCCAACATACACCCCTATACGGAGTACCGCGCCCGGCGCGATACGCTGGTTTCCTACGCCCAAAGCATCGGCATGGCGCTGCTTTTGGAGGACGATTACGGGCTTCGGCCCTTTGTGGACGCGGTGGCGGGCGACATCGGCGGGCGCTGCCCCGTGTGCTACGCCGCGCGCATGCGCCGGACCGCGCGCTACGCGGCGGAGCACGGCTTTACGCATGTTACGAGCACGCTGTTCATCAGCCCCTACCAGCGCCACGAGCTGCTTCGCGCCGCGGCGGAACAGGCGGCGGAGGAATTCGGGGTTGCGTTCCTGTACCGGGACTTCCGCCCGGCATTCCGCCGGGGGCAGGAGGAGGCCCGCGCGCTGGGGCTGTACATGCAGAAATACTGCGGCTGTGTGTTCAGCGAGGAAGAACGGTTTGACAAGCGCTTTCGCAACGCGTTGCGGGGCAAGGCGCAGGCGGGCGCGGCGGAGGACGGGGCGGAGGAAGCCGCGCGCCGTGCGGCGATGCGGGGCCTGCGGGAAGCGGGCCTGCGCTTTGAGGCGGCGTGGGAGGCGCACCGGCGGACGCTGGCAGGCGAACCGGGCGGAGAGGATGGCGGGGGAGCGCGGGAACCGCCGCAGCCCAAACGCGGCGCGTGAACCCGCGCCGCGTTTGGGCAGCGTTCTTCCCCCCGCCTCAGCGGCACCGGGCCAGGGACGAATAGCCCTTGCGGGGTTTGAAGCGGCGCCCGGACGTTTCCCGCCCGTCCCAATACCCAGCGGCGAACGAACCGCGCCGCGGGCGCTGTGAGGCGAGCGGGCTCAACCGTGCGCATGGGTTCGCGCGCGCCCATTCAGCCCGCGAGCGCCCGCGGTTCCCCTGCGAGGCTTATCTTCCCCCCGCCTCGGCTCAGGACAGCCCCACGATGCCGAAGGCCGCCGCGAACAGCTTCACAAACAGGAGCGCCACCCACGCGTACAGGCATACGAATTTCGCCGCGGTCGCAAGCCCCGCCAGCGCCGCCAGCCTGTCGCCGCGCTGGGGATAGCGGCGGCACAGGCGCAGCAGCAGCAGGTTTTCGGCGATGTCCAGCAGCGCGCGCGCCGTGGCCAGGATGCCCATGGGCAGGAACAGCGCCGTGCCCCGCCCCGCCACATTGAGCCCGATGGCGATCATTACGCCCCAGAAGCACACGATCAGGCCAAAGTCCAAAAGCCAGTAACGGCGCAGCCGGGGCAGGTGATCCCCCGCCTGATCCAGCAGGCCGTACAGCGCGTCGGGCGTGTAGTGGAACCGGCTGTCCGGCATGCGGAACTCCTTGCCCTCGGTTGGAATTTTTTTGGGGCTTTGGGGATGCAGTTCCATCAGGTAATAGAACACGGCCAAGCCTGCGGCGCAGACCAGGGTGGCGACGGATTGAAGCCAGGTCATGGGCTGATCCCTCCTTGCGGTCGGCGGTCGGGGCGAGAGGCGCTGCGCGTTCAGTCGTCCGGGGTTTCCACGCCGATGAGCGTGCAGGGGACGCTGCCGTCCATCAGCGCGGCGATGTGGTGGCGCGCGTGGCCGATGATCACGCGGCTGCCGTTTTCGGCGGCGCGCAGGGCATAGGCGAGCTTGGCGCGCGCGCCGTTGGCCCCCGCGCGGCTGGCGCCGTCGCAGTGGGTCATCAGCTCCTCCACCCGCGCGCGCAGACGGCCGATATTCGGCTCAACCATGCGGCGCACCAGTGTGGAAGGGTCGTGACGGTCCAGGTAGATGCCTTCGGTGCTGGTCAGCAGGATCAGGGTTTTCGCGCCCACCAGCGAGGCGATCACCGCGGCGGTTTCATCGTTGTCCACGCACTCCACCACGGTTTCGCCCTCCAGCCGGCGGCTGGCGAGTTCCATCTTGCGGTTTTCCACGTCGCTGACGGGGTCGTTGTAGTTGATGATGGGGATGC
This sequence comes from Clostridiales bacterium, assembly GCA_012517815.1. GTDB lineage: Bacteria > Bacillota > Clostridia > Christensenellales > Aristaeellaceae > CAXXOK01. The sequence goes on along the minus strand of JAAYUF010000037.1, from coordinate 4,351 downwards.
AGTCCTGCTGGGCCGCGCGCAGCAGAAGCCTCAGGATATGGTCGCGCTTGACGGGGTCGTTGAAGTGGGTGTGCTCCACCAGCACCTGCCGCACGCCGAATTCCGGGTGCACAAAGCGCCGGTAATTGTCCATCAGGATGATCTGCCCCTGCGCGGCGTAATCGGTCTTATCCTGCTCCAGGTCGCCGGCCAGCTCGCGCCCGGTGCGGCGGATGTAGTCCAGGCGGCCGATTTCGGTCGCGCCGCTGGTGACCAGCGCCATGCCGGGGCGCAGATCGTCCCCCAGGCGCTGAAAAATGTTGTGGTCGATGGCGCCGTCCTCGCGCTGGACCAGCGCCATGCTCCCGATTTTGACGACCAGGTCAATCGTTTTCAAGGGTGGGCTCCCCTTTCCGTTCCGTCAGGTTTTTCAGCCATTTGCGGCCGATGAAATGCGGCACGCCGATGGCGACTTTCACGATTTCCTCCGAGAAGGTGCACAGGTACACATATTCCACCGGCAGGCGGAACACGAACGTGGCCAGCGCGCACAGCGGCACGCCGATGGTCCACATGCTGCCCACGTCCAGCAACAGGCTGAACACCGTATCCCCGCCGCTTCGCAGCACGCCCACGACGTTGATGCAGTTAAACGCGCGAAACCACATTGTCAGCGCGCCAAACAGCAGGATGATCCTTGCCTTGTCGATCACCTCGGGGGAGAGCCCTCCGTACAGCGAGAGCATCGGCTGGCGGATCATGATCATCACCGCGCCCAGCGCCGCGCCGGCCAGCATCGCGCCCGCGATCATTCTTTTCGCGTAAAGGTAGGCTTCTTCCTTCCGGCCGGCGCCCAGTGTTTTGCCGATGATGATAGCGGTGGCGTGCATCATGCCGAAGATGAACACCCACACCAGGCTGTCGATGGTGGAGCAGATGCCCGTGGCCGCCACGGCCACGTCGCCCATGCGGCCGTAATACACCCCGTACATCGTGGTGCCCAGCGCCCAAAGCCCTTCGTTGAAGATCACGGGCGTCACCATTTTGGCAAAGCGGCGGACAAAGGCGCGGTCGCGCACCCGCATCTGCCGGAAGGTGGCCCCGGCGGGCAGGCGCTTGCCGTAGGCGAAGGCGAGGTTGACGGCCAGCTGTACCACGGCGGCGATATCGGTGGCGACGGCCGCGCCGTACACCCCCATCGCCGGGAAGCCGAAATGGCCGTAGATCATGGCGTAGTTGAGCACGGTGTTCACCGCGATGCTCACAACGCCCGCGATCAGCGGGATGTAGGTCTTTTCCCCGGCCTTCAGGCACATGGAATAGACCGTGCTGATGCCGATCAACACATAGCTGGGCGCGACGGCCGCCAGGTAGGTAACGGCGAGCCCGTGGCTTTGCCCGGTCGGCGGCAGGAACCACGCGGCGATCACCTGCGGCGCGAACAGGGCCGGTGCGGTGAACAGCACCGAGATAACCAGCACCGCCACCAGCGAGATGCCCATGCTTTGCCGCATGCCGCGGATGTCGCCGGCGCCCCAGTACTGGCTCATGAAGATCGCGCCGCCGCTGGCCGTGCCAAAGCAGAACAGCTGGAACAGGAAGCTGTAGCGGTTGGCCTGCGTCACGGCGGAATAGGCGGCGTCCCCCAGACCGGAAACCATCAGGCTGTCCACGATGTGCAGGGAAGCGCCCACCAGATCCTGCAGGATCAGCGGCAGGACGATGACGGCCACCCAGCGGACAAACGGTGCGTCCCAGCGATAGCAGCTTCGTAAAAACGCGCCGAGGCGCGCGAAAACAGATGGATTCTTTGCGTTTTCCATTTTCATCCTCAATTCGTCGTGCCCGCGCCGGCCCGGGCGATTCGGTGCGAACCGCCGGCAGGCATAGGGCGTCCCCGGGCGCTGCGCGCGCGGGGCGGAAACCGGGAGGCGTCGGCCGGGCCCGTTCGGGCCGGACCGGCGAGGCCCGGATTATGGATACAGGCGGAAGAAGTTCACATACCCCACCGAGTCGTCATACTCCCAATCCACGGTGTCGCCGCCGTATTCGGCCACATACGCCATGAGGCTGGGCCACGGCTCCGGATCGGTGCTGGCGACGCGCACGTTGTCCCGCAGGAAGATCCCGGCGTTGAGCTCCGTGATGCCGTATTGGGCAAGCATGCGGTACCAACTGGGCGAACGGGCGGGGTAGCCGCCCCAGAACATCACGTTGCCGGGAACCCCCTGGGACGTATCCGGGAACAGCCGATGGTCGGACACCAGCGACAGATCGGTGATGAACAGCGTTTCGGGATGCTGCGCGGCGTAGGCGTCCAGATCGGTCAGCGTTTCGTCAGCGGAGGTCAGCGCGTCCTCGCCCATCACGTTGAGCGTGGGTCGCAGGGCGACCGCCGTGGTGGTTACGGCGGCGACCGTCATCCACAGGGCGACCGCGACGCCCAGCGCCAGCGGGATCAGCCAGACGCGCGCGGCTTGGGGCGCGGCGGGCGGCGTGGGCAGTGGCGCGTTCGCTGGCGCGGCGGGCGGATCACCGGCGCGTGTAGCCGGGGGATCGTCGGACGCTGCGGCCGACGGGTTGCCGGCCGGCGCAGCCGGGGGGTCGCCGGACGTTTCGGTCAACGGCTTAATGGCCGGGGCGACAGCCGGATGAACGGTTTGCGCTGCCGGGGCTTCGTTCTGCCGGGGCGGGAGCCCGGGGGCGAAAACCGACGCGAACAGGTACGCCGCCATCGGGAACAGCACGCTCGCCAGCGCGCGCATCGGCAGGCGGCCGGTATAGCCCAGGTAGGCCGTCAGCAACGCGCCGCCCAAAACCGCGCACAGGATGCAGAGCGGGCCCCAGGGGTCGCGCTCCCGCCGGTACGCGGCGGCGCACAAAGCCGCGGCGGCCATCGCCAGCGCCGCCCACAGGGCCTGGCGCAGGGCGGGGTTATCCCGCAGGGAGGCAAGGACCGTGTCGCCGGTCGCCCGCAGCCGGTCGCCGGTCGTCAGGCCTGCGTCGTCGGCCGTCTGCTGGGTGTTGAGCGTTTCCAGCGCGGCGGTGGAGATGTTATCGTCCATGAAATACCAGTAGGTGAACAGCGTAAACTCGTTCTCGCTCCAGCCCAGCGCCGCCAGCGTTTCCGGCGTGGTGGTGCTGTCGTAGTCGGTATAGTCGAGCAGCTTGATCCGTTCGTTCTGCCAGCGGAGAAATTCCTCCGCTCGGTTGAGGCGGATGTCGAGCGCGCGCACCCCGGCGAAAAGGCCGAAAAGCAGCGCGGCTGCCAGCGCGCCGAGCATCGCCGGGCGGGCCAGCCGCCAGGGGCGTTTGCCGGGGCCGTGAGCAGTCAGCAGCTTGCCTGCAAACAGCAACAGCCAAAAACACAGCGGCGGCAGCACCGAAATCTGCCTCAGGCTATAGGCGGCCAGCAGCAGGAGCGCGCTGCCGATCACCGGGCCGGTGACGGCGCGCCCGCGCGCGGCGGTAAAATCAACGCTCGCCAGCTGCGCCACCGCCGCCGCGCCCAAAAGCGCCGAGGTTGTGGTGTAGCTGACGCGGGCGGTTACGTAGACCGTAAACCCGACCAGGAACAGCACGCCCGCCAGCGCGCCGGGCCAGACGCCAATGCCGCGCCGCCGCGAAAGCTGCGCGAGGCTCTTGACCACAACCGCCTGCGAAAACCACAGAAACGTCAGTTGCAGGATGGAAAACCAGGCGACGCCCGGAAAGAGCTTTGCCAGCCCCCACAGGAGCCACGCCAGCGCCGTGTGCAGGTAGAGGTGGAACGTCGCGGGCTCGCCGCCCTCATAGCCCATAAAGGAGCGCAGGATGGGCGTATCGTCGCTGCCGATGTACTGAAGGTTGGCAAACGCAAGCAGCGCTGAAAACAGAAGCGTCGCGGCCAGAATTCCCAACAGCCACGGCATGGCTTTACGCAGATGTCGCATGGACGGTCTCCTTTCCGCAACGGGCCGGGCAGAGCCGGAAAAAAGCGGCGCGAGCGTCCCCGCCGCGCCGTCGGCAACCGGATAACGGGCACACCCCAGCATACACATCCGCGGCTGAAAAGTCAAGCGCAGGAGGGATTTGACCGTTCGCAGACAGGCCCGCGCGCCTCCGGGACCATGCGCGGGGACCGAATCGGCGTATAAAGAGGAAGCGTTCATTCAGAACGGCAAAGGCGCAAAAAACTTCGGGAAAACCCAAAAAAGCAGTTGACAAGGGGGCGACGGAGTGATACTATAACAAAGCTCGCTTGAGGGCGACGAACCTTGAAAATGATACAGAGGAAAGCGAAACGCAAAGCGCAGTCAATAATTTGAGTAGATGTGCTTGACCGTTCCCGGGAGCCGAGAGGCGAGCGGGGACGGAGGAATCAAGAGCATAC
>JAAYUF010000036.1 GCA_012517815.1 Clostridiales bacterium | reverse complement strand
CCGGCGCAAGCCTACGCGCAGCCGACACTGGGCTACGCGCAGCCGGCGCAAGCCTACGCACAGCCCAATCCGGGCTATGCGCCGCCGGCGCAAGCCTACGCGCAGCCCAATCCGGGCTACGCGCAGCCGGCGCAAGCCTATGGGCAGCCGCAGACCTTCGGCCGCGGCATCCCACAGACGCCCGGCGCGGCGTGGCCGCCGCCCGGCGCGTATCCGCCGGGCGGGAACGGCATGCCCTGCGCGCAGCCGGTGGACGGGTACGGACAGCCCGCGGCTTTCGCGGGGGCGACGGCTGCACAGACCGCCGCGGCGCAGCGCGATGCCGTAACAACAGCCAACGTGCCGGCACAGCAATACTTTACCCCGAACGAACCCGTCGGCGCGCACGCGGCGCAGCCGGCCGCGGCCCGTTCGGTTCAGCCGTCCCAACCGGCGCAAGCCGCGCGCGCGACAGCCGCGGCCGGTCAGCCGACGTCGGCCGGGGCCTACGCGCCGCAGGCGACGCAGCAGGAAACGGCGCGCCATCCGGAAACAACGCCCGACCGGGCCGTCGCCCAACCCGCGGCGCACACCCTGCCGACCGAGGAGGGGCGACCGGCGCACACCGCCGCAAGCGCGCACGCGGGCCTGACGGCCCCCGAAACCGCGGCCCGGCCGGAGCCGGCCGCTACAGCGCCCCCCCCGGGCGCGTCGGACGCGGCATCGGAAGCCAAGGTCGCCGCCGCAACGGAGGAACCCTTCGGCGCGGACGAGGCCGACGGCGAAGCGGAACCGGCGGAAGAATACACGCCGGCCATGGCGCTGGGCCTCCCGGAACCGCCCGCACCCGCAGCCGTCAAAACGGACCCCGTAACCGCATCGGCAGCGCCTGCCCGAAAGACGCCCACAGCCGAAACCGCCGGGGCGACCGAAGCCGCCGGACCGTCGGAAGTCGCCGCCCCCGCCGAACCTGCCGGGGCCCCCGGCGCCAGGGCCAAAGCGACGGGCACTTCGCCGCTTGTGGCGATTTTTAACCCTGAGGACACGGAGTACTGGGCGCCCGACCGGGAAGTGAGAAGCGCGCCGATCGCGGATGATCCGCCGGTTCGCGACTGGGTGGAGGAAAAGGTGGTAAGGCCCTCCCGGATGCTCAGCATCGTCAACGGCTTGTTGGCGGTCGGCAGCATCGGCGCTGTCGGATACCTGCTGTATACCCTCGGACTGTTGCCGAAGTTCTTCTAGCATCACGGGAAGGAGGTTGGACGCCTCGTGAGTATGACCCACGACGAAATCGGGAACCCGCGCCTGACGCTGGTGCGGAATCGCTATTATGATTCCGATGAGGTGCAGCGCCATCTTCTTCGCGTTTCCGCAGCCGCGCAGGACAGCGCGGAGCGTCTGAGCGCGCTGGAAGCCCGCAACCGGGAACTGGAAGCCGATAACCGGATTCTCTCGCAGAGCATCCGGGCGCTGGAAGAATCCGGAAGGGATCACAAACAGACAAACCTCGATCTGGAACAGGCCAACGCGGACCTCGCGGAGGATAACCAGCGGCTGCAAAGCAGCTATGAAACGCTGGAATCGCAGTATCAGGCCCTGTACAAGGAAAAGCAGAATTTCGCGCAGGCCAATCAGGAGTTCTGGCAGGCCCATCAGGAACTGATCAAGGCAAACCAGCAGCAGGCCGGCATCATCGCGGCCTTCCGGGAGAAGGCTTCCGCGCAGGAAACCTACACCGCCGAACAGGTCCGCGAAATCGAGGCGCTGGGCGACCAACTGTCCGCCTACCGCAACGAGAACGTAGCCCAGAACGAGCGCATCGCGCAGCAGACGATGCAGATCAGCCGCCTGCAATCGCGCGTCGACCGGCTGCTGGAACAGGTGTCGATGCTGGAAAGCCAGAATCCCGAGGAAGTCGTACACGAAGCGCTGCACAAGGCGGATGAGATCATCCGCAAGGCCGTAGCGGACAGCGACCGCATCATGCTGCAGGCGACCGAGCAGCGCGGCCGGCTCATCGCCGCGTGCCGCGCCGCCTATTACAGCGCCCTGCAGTTCAAGCAGGATCTCGCCGAGCAGTTCCGCAACATGGAAAAGGAGCTGGACGCCTCCATCGACGTGCTGCAACTGATGGACAACACGCGCCTTTCGCTCAGCCATACCGCCGACGCAAGCGAACCGGTCGCCCCCGGGAAACCGGACGAAGGCGCGCAGACGCAGGATACGGTGGTATCATGAAGAAGATCGACTTGCATCCCTTCCGCAGGCGCGGCGCGCCGGTGGCGCTGCTGATTGCGCTGACGCTGACCCTCGGCGGCTGCGAAGGCACGCTGATCCCGGAGGCGGCCACGCAGACGCCCGCGCGCCCGCGCGCATCCGTTACGCCCGCGCCCACGCTCCTGGACGAGCCCGCCGTCGTTTATACCAATGTGCTGACCAGCCAATCCGTGGTCAGCCTGATTCTGGAGGGCTTCACCGACGACGGCAGCATGAGCACCACCCTGTACACCTTCAAGCAGCAGAGCGTCCCCGCCGTCTTTTTCGTCAGCGGCATCGTCGCCAACGAACACCCCGAAACCGTCCAGTCGATCGTGCAGGAAGGCTTTGCGCTTGGCAACTACGGCCTCAACGGCGAAAAGGACATGCAGGATAACGATGTGCTCACCAACGTGCATCAGTTCCAGCGCGGGCAGGAGCTGATCCTGGAAGCGACCGGGAGTCTGCCGCGGCTTTTCCGGTGCAACGGCAGCGTATACACCAGCGAGCTTTTGCAGGCCGCCGCCCACGCGGGGCTGGAAGCCGGCGTTAAGCCCAATATTTTCCTGAACCATACGAGCTTTCAAAAGTATGAGGACGCGCTTCTGTTTGTGCAGCGCCTGACGCGCGGCTCCATCATCTCCATTAAGCTGGGGCAGGTGCTCGATCCCGAGGAGTACGGCGGAACCACCTACAACATGGATTATCTGGCAATCGATCCGCCGCCATTTCTCTCCGACGATATGGAGCACCTGATCGCGGATACGTACAGCAACATCACCAACGTGGTCATGTGGCTGCTGGCCGCGCTGGAGGCCGAGGGCTATGTGGTGTTAAGCCCCGAGGCGCTGCAGGCGGAGCGCATCACCCTGTTTGACAACCCCGAGGCCCTGAGCGAGATGACCCTGCAAATGCTGGACCCCGAAGCCTACGCGCTGCCCGTGACCAGCGTGCCGCTGGGCCAGGAAGCCGTGCGGGAGGCGACGATCGGCGGCACGGCGGCAGACGCGGCCCCGGCGGACACGGCCGCTGGGGGAAGCGATGCGACCCCCGCGCCCGGAAGCGGCGCCTACGTCGCGGACGGCACGGCCGCGACCGCCGCTTCGGCAACCGGTACCGACGCGGCCGCGGCGGTCGACGGGGCCGACGCCTTCCCCGCCGGCACGGTGTTCCTGGGGGATTCGATCACCGTGGGCCTGCAAAACTACGTCGAGTGGGAACGCCGCGCGAACCCGGCGTATCTCTCCAACGTGCAGTTCCTGACCTCCTCCAACTT
>JAAYUF010000035.1 GCA_012517815.1 Clostridiales bacterium | reverse complement strand
TTATCCAACCTGCTGGACGTCGTCCGTATCCTCGCGGTCTGCGCGGCTTTCTTCTTCGGCTATCAGATCGGGTTCCAAAACGGGTATGACCCGGTGGCTCAGCTGCATTTCATGATCCCCATCCTGGTATCCGCCGTCGCGGGAATTTCCGGGCTGGAAGGCCTGCTGTTTCCGGAAAAGGCCAGCGCCGCGAAAGGGTTTCAAAGCGACGGCAACTATCAGAGGCAGACGGCCATCGCCCTGCTGAGCTACACCGCCGTCGCCCTGCTGGTGACCTTCGCCGGCTGGGGCCTGTACGCGGAGCTGACCATCCTGTTTGCGTTCTGCTTTTTCTTCTTCTTTTCGGGCATCAACCACGCGGCCGACGCGATTAAAAACAAAAATTACCGTTGGCAGAACATCAACCGGCCCTTCATCACCCTGCTGATGATCGCCGGGCTGGCGTACCCCGTGGCGATGGCGCTGAAATGAACGTTACCTGATATCCGAGGGCCTTGGACGGACGTCCGCGCGAGCGGCCTCACGGCGGCCGCGCAACGGCGAAGGCGACACGCCGCGCGGGTGGGAAGCGACGCACGCGGGGGAGCCGAGGCTGCGCAAGCGCGACGTCGCTCGCCGGAAACGCCGCTCATATGAGAAACGCCGCCCCTGAAAGGCGGCGTTTCGGCTTTTGAAGAACCCCCGCCGCAGCGGAAGGGGGTCAAGGGTGAAACCCCTGCGGGGGTTGGGGCACCGGAGGCGAGCGCGCGGCCGGCGGCCGCTTCGGCGAAGCCGAAAGCGAACCGAAGGTGAGAGGTTTCACGAGGGCCGGGCACGGCAGTGCCCAGTCCGACGATGAAACCGACCGGAAGCGCCCCAAAGGCTTATGCCGAAGCATTTTACCCGGGCGGGCGAACGGCCCGAAGGGTTACGAGGCGAGCGGCGGTAGCCGCCCGTATGCGTTTGCCAACGGCCTGGACGCCGCCCCTGAAAGGCGGCGCTTTCCTACAGCGTAAGCTCCGCGGAGTACACGATCACCGCGTCGCCGACAATCTGAACCTCCCGCGGCCGACCCTCCCGCACGTGAACGCGGACGTCCATGGTGCCCGTCCGCCCGAGGGCTTCTCCCTGCATCGCCTGAAAGGCAAACAGCGCGCCGTCGTGTTCCGCAAGCCCGTAATGCACCAGATAGGCGCCCAGCGGCCCGTTGGCGTTGCCCGTCACGGGGTCCTCGTCGATGCCGATGGCCGGCGCGAACATCCGGCCGTGGATCAGCGGCGTTTCTCCCGGATGCAGGGTGAACGCGTAGAAGCCGTTGCAGCCGATTTCTCCGCTGAGCGCCGCCAGCCGGGCCATATCGGGCCTGAGGCCGTGCAGCAGGGCCGGGTCGCGCAGGGCGACCATCACTTTGGAATGCCCCGTCGTGGCGATCGCGACGGGAAAGCGCTCCGGGATGTCCCGCCGCGCGACGCCCAGGGCGGCCGCGAGCGTTTCCTGCGCGCCTTCCGGGAGCACGCCCTCGATAGCGGGCGTCCCCTGCGTCATGGTGATCCGGTAATCGCCGCCGACCGGGGCGATATCCACCGGAAGAATGCCCGCGCCGGTCTTTTGCCATACGCGCGTCGCCGCCAGCGCGTTCTCCCGCGCCCGCGCGTAATGCGCGGCGACGGTGGCGTGCCCGCAGATGGGCACTTCCCGGGTGGGCGTAAAAAAGCGGATCCGCACGTCGCAGGTATCGTCCGGAGGTTCGAACAGAAAGGCGGTTTCCGAGTGCCGGAGTTCGCGGGCGATCCGCTGCATCTGCCCGTCGGTCAGCCCGTCGGCGTTGGTAATGACTCCGGCCGGGTTGCCCGTGAATTTCTCCCTGGTGAACGCGTCGACCTGATAGAGGCGGTAGGTTTTGCTCATCATCTTTCTCCCGCGGGATATCCCGCCGCGATGTTTGGCGTGCGCGAAGCGGCGCACCGGGTCGTCCACAGGCATTATACCCGATTTCGCGGCTGTTGCAAGCCGCCGCGCGGGAAAGCGGCGCGGGGGGCGGGGGTGGGTCGCGGGATGTCGCGGGCGACGGGCTTTCGGCGCAAAGCGTGAGCGCCTATCAGGGTAAACGCAGCCAGGCGGCGGCCGCACCGTATGTGCGGCCGCCGCCTGGCGCGGGGTATGGTGCGGAGCCATACCGGACGGATTGACGGAGAAACGTTCGCATGATCCGGCAGCCCTGCCGCCGGGCTGCCGCTACCGCTGCACCCTGCCGGAGGCGTTGCCGCCGGCAAGCGCCAGCACTTCCTTTTCGGAAACGTGGTTGAAATCCTGCTCGACGGAGTGCTTCAGGCAGCTGGCCGCCACGGCGAAATCAATGGCGGCCTGCGGCCCAAACCCGCTGACCAGCGCGTGGATCAGCCCGCCGCCGAAGCTGTCGCCGCCGCCCACGCGGTCCACAATGTGGATGCGGTACGTGGGGGAGAAGTACGCCTCGCCGCCCTGATAGAGCATGCCCGCCCAATCGTTGTCGGTGGCGGAGAGGCTCCCGCGCAGGGTGACGGCGACCCCGCTGAAACCGAAGCGCTCCGTCAGCTGGCGCGCCACGTCCACATAGCCCGCGTGATCCAGCCTGCCGCTTTGCACGTTGGTGTTGGCGGCGCGAATGCCGAAAACGTCCGCGGCGTCCTCCTCGTTGGCGATGCAGACGCTTACGCGGGGCATTAGCGTCGCCATGACCTCGCCGGCCTTTTCACGGCTCCACAGCTTGCCGCGGTAATTGAGGTCGCAGGAGGTCGCAATGCCCTTTTCGCGGCAGGCGGTCAGCGCGTCCAGGCAAATATCCGGCAGCTCGCCGCCCAGCGCGGGCGTGATGCCGGTAAAGTGAAACCAGTCCGCGCCGTCCAGAATGGCGTTCCAGTCGAAATCCTCGCGTTTGGACAGCGCGATGGAGGAACCCGCGCGGTCGTAAACGACCTTGCTGCCGCGCTGGGAGGCGCCTTTTTCCACGAAGTAAATCCCCAGCCGCGGGCCGCCGCGCGCCATGCCGGCGGTATCCACGCCGTAGCGGCGCAGGGCGTTGACCGCGCACTGGCCGATGTCCGTATCGGGCACCTTGGTCACAAAGCGCGCGTGATGCCCGTAGTTGGCCAGGGACACCGCCACGTTGGCCTCGCCGCCCGCGTAGCTGGCCTCGAAGCGTTCCGCCTGCACAAAGCGCAGGTATCCGGCGGGGTTCAGCCGCAACATGATTTCGCCAAACGTGATGATTTTTGCCATGGTTGGCTCCTTACTGCGCCAGCGCCTGCACGAACGTGCGCGCCAGCGTCTCGATTTTTTCGAACTCGCCGTTTGCGATCAACTGCTTGTTTACCAGGCTGCCGCCCACGCCCACGCCGGAGCAGCCCGCCGCGAGGAAGGCGGCGCAGTTCTTCTCATCCACCCCGCCGACGGCCAGCATCGGCACATGGGCAAGCGGCGCGCGCACGGCTTTGATGTAGGCAAGGCCGAGGTTGTCCGCCGGGAATATCTTCACCGCGTCCGCGCCCGCCTGCCAGGCGGCCATGATCTCCGTGGGGGTCAGCGCGCCGGGCAGGGAGACCAGCCCGAGCCGTTTGGTTTCCTGAATGACCGACACGTCCGCGTTGGGGGAAATGATGTAGCGCGCGCCCGCGTCCGCCGCCATGTGCAGCTGGTCCGGGGTCAGCACGGTGCCCGCGCCTATCAGCATCCGCCCCTCGTGGCGGCGGCCGATGCGCCGGATGGCGTCCGCCGTCTCCCGCCAGGTTTCCGGCCGGGCCTGGTCGAACGTTACCTCCATCAGCCGGACGCCGCCCGCCAGCAGGGCGTCGGCCAGGGCTTCCATGGCTTCCGGGTTCAGGCTGCGCACAATCGTGATGATTTTATGCTCGCGGATGAAGGACATCGTATCGCTTGTCATGGATGAACACGCTCCGTTTCTTGTGGATAAGGTGTCGGCGCGACTGGCGCCGAAGCAAGGGGATGCCTCGGATACGGCGGCATGGGCCATGGCACCCAAAGGGATAGGCGCGCAGGGGATCGGCGCCTATGCGCGCGGCGGCGAGAGTGGAAGAGCGTGCGGGACGGTGCGGCGCATGGCTGCGCGGGCCGATTGAGCGTAACCTATGCGCGACGCAGGACAACCCCGCATATGCGCGCTTTTGCGACGCTGGACGTTGCGGGCGTAACGCGTGCGCGACACGGGAAAACCCGGTATACGCACGCATTGGCCGGGGCGGGATGTATCGGACATCACGTGCGCGCGATGCAGGAAACCCGGCAGACGCTCGCACTAAGCTACGCGGGCCAGAGAAGGCGCGCCGCAGGACGCGGCCCCTGCTTGTCTAGGAACCTTTACAATGTGCAGCGTCGCTCGCCTCATAGCCCTTCGGGCTGTTCGCTCGCTTTGGAAAAATGCTGCGGCATAAGGCTTTGAGGCGCTGCCCCAAACCCCGCAAGGGCGTTGCCCTTGACCCGGTAACGCTGCGGCGGGGGTTTATTGACAGTCTGGGGGCGCGGGACGCGGCCCAATACCGCGCGGGCGTCGCCTTACTTCACAAAGGTGTTATCCATCAGGGCGGGCAGCAGCGCGCCGCCGTCGGCGATGAAGTCCGAGCCCGTGATGAAGGCCGCCTCGTCCGAGATCAGGTAGCGTACCAGCCCGGCGATCTCCGCGGGCTGGCCGATCCGCCCAAGCGGGATGCGGGAAACCATCATCCTTTCCCGATCGGTTACCACGGCGGGGTCGGTCACCTTGATGTAGCCCGGCGAGATGCTGTTGGCGCGGATGCCGTAAGGCGCGAGCTCCAGCGCGAGGTGTTGGGTAAACTTGTACACGGCCGTTTTGCTGGGCCCGTAGACGCTGGCGATGGGGAAGTTGGTAAGCCGGTGGTTGCTGCAGATGTTGACGATGCTGCCCTTCGTGCCGTTGGCCACCATGTTTCGGGCTGCGTATTGGGAGCAGAAGAAGGTGCCGCGCCAGTCCACGTTGGTGATGGTTTCAAACAGCTCCGGGTCCACGTCCAGAAAGGGCTTGAACTTGGTGATTCCCGCGTTGTTGATCAGCGCGAAGATGGGCCCTATGTCGGCGAAAAACGTGTCGAACAGCGGAGGGATCGAATCCAGCTGGGACAAGTCCGCGCGGATGGCGACGGACTTGCGGCCCATGGCGAGGAGCTGATCCCGGGTATCCATCGCCTGCGCCTCGCTCCCGCAGTAGCTGATGCCCACGTCATACCCCGCCTTGCCCAACTCCAGCGCGATGCTTTTGCCGATGCCGTGGCCCGCGCCGGTAACCAGAATGTTCTTTGCCATGGTCTATTCTGCCTTTCTAAATTGATATTTGATCAAATTTCATGATCATGCGGTGAATACGTACCGCCGCAGGTAGCTCACCTCTTCGCCGGGCTGCAAACGGATGGGCGCGAACACCTCCGGGCAGAACGCCGCGGCGTTGTTCCAGCCGTAGAAGCGGCACACCGGGAACTCGTCCTCCACGCGGATGGCGGCGGGCGTATCGTCGTGGGTCAGGCGCATCCAGTGGGCCTGAAGCCCTTCGTACCCTTCCACCCAGAAGGCGCTGGAGGCGGTGGGCCCGTCCAGGGCGCCCAGCCGGTACGCGTCGCGCTCCAGCAAAAGCTGGCCGCGCCTCACTTTGGGCTGGAGCGCGTAGGGGAGCTGCAGCCGGTAGCGGCCGTCCACGGGAAGATCGTCCAGCCGGAAGAAGTTGTGGCAAAACTCGGTCGCCCGCAGCGCGCGGTTGCCCGCATTGCGGAAGGAATAGCGAATCTCCAGCGCGTTTTGCGTAAGCGCGAGCGTCTTTTGCTGATCGACGGCCACGCCGGCGCACAGGTGAGGCAGCGTGCGCACGGTCAGGCTGTCCGCGCGGCTGGTGATCACCCGCTCAAAGGGCGTGATCACCGGATACTCGGCGTTAAACTGGTAGGGGGCCGTGCCGGTGCGGCGCAATAACCCCACGCCCGGCTGGGGGAACAGGTCGGCCACGGGCGTTTCATCGTAGAAGGCGGAATCCTCCCACTCGATCACGCTGACGATGCCGACCCCGCCCAGCCCGTCGCCGTCGCCGATTGTCTCGCGGGACAGGTAGCGGTGCCCCTGATAAAGCACCTGCTCCGCCACGCCCCCGAAATCGTACCGGGAGCGGTGGTAGCCGCAACCCGGCAACAGCAGCCTGACTTCCAGCTGCGCATTGCGCAGGATCACCGGTGTGGATATCATGAAAACCTCCTTGCCGTCCTGAGCCCGGAACAAAATATCAAATATCATATTTTTCTGTTGACATTCTATCCCGCCTTTGCTAAACTGTCAACGAGAAAATGATGAGGTTCGAAAAAATGGCTGAGTTCTTTATCGACAGCGCAACGGTAACGTCCCGCGTGATCGAAAGATTGCGCGAGGATATTATCAGCAAACGCATTGAAACCGGCAGCCGGATTACCATAAAGGAAATCGCGGAACGGTACAACGTGAGCAGCATGCCCGTGCGCGAGGCCTTCCGCACGCTGGAGGGGGAAAAACTCCTCGAGATCAACGCCTATAAGGGCGCCACCGTGCTGACCATCGACGAGATGTTCGTGCGGGATGTGTATAACCTGCTCAAGGCGCTGGAGCTCTGCATCTATGAAAGCGCGCTCAGGGACGTCGACGAGGCCTTCCTCGCGCGCCTGCGGCAGATGAACGATCAGATTCGCGCGCTGGAAGATACCCAGGAAGACCGCATGAAGTACATCAACCTGAACACCCTGTTTCACGACGAGATCATGAAGCGGGCGACCAACAGCAAGGCCGTGGGGCTGTACCACTACTACCACATGCTGGTGCGCACCCTGCGCCGCAGCTATATTCCCCGAATCCAACGCATCCGCAAGGGCGTCAGGGAGCACGACGGCATCCTGAACGCTTTGGAGGAAAAGGATACCTACATGCTTAAACTGGCGGTGGACCGGCACATCGAATCCGCCATGGTGGATTTCCTCGGGCAGTATGACGAATCGCTGGGCAAAGCCAGAGGCGAGTAGGCCTGGCGTCTCGCGGGCGCGGGCAGGCTCAAACCGGCGGACCTGTACAGCGAATCCGCCATGGTGGATTTCCTCGGGCGGCAGGACGAATCGCCGGGCAAAGCCAGAGGCGAGTAGGCCTGGCGTCTCGCGGGCGCGGGCAGGCTCAAACCGGCGGACCTGTACAGCGAATCCGCCATGGTGGATTTCCTCGGGCGGCAGGACGAATCGCTGGGCAAAGCCAGGGGCGAAAATGAATCCCGATACGCGGGCACAGGTCGGCCTGAATGGGATGAAAAGAGGAACATCCGGCTTATAGAATATCAAATATCAAAATTGGAGGGAGCATGTTGAAGAAAGTCGGGGAAATTTTCGACGGGGTGGAGAAAGTGCTCAAGGTGACGACGGCGGCGCTGATGATCGCTTTTTCCGTGCTGACGCTTTTGCAGGTGGTCATGCGGTATGCGTTTGGCAGCCCGTTGTCCTGGAGCGAGCAGACGTCGCGCTACCTCTTTGTGTGGATGCTGATGCTCTACATGCCGGTTATCATGCGGGACAAGGGCAACATGTCCTTCGACCTGCTCACGCGCAAGCTGCCCAAAATGGCGCAGGAAGCGCTCACGCTGGCCTGTGAGGTGCTCATCGCGGCGTTTGGGCTCCTGTACTGCGTTTACAGCACGCAACTTTGCGTGCGGTTCGCCGGCAAGGTCATGGTGGGCATCGGCATCGCGGCGCCCTGGGTGTACGCGTCGCAAATCGTCGGGGCGGGGCTTTTGTTCCTGTTCACGGTAGAACTGATCATCCATCACATTCGTACCATGAACCGAGAGCCGGGCAAGGAGGGGAGCGCCGTATGATCATTCTGCTGTTCGCGGCGTTCTTCGTCCTGCTGTTTATCGGCATGCCGATCGCCTACGCCATGGCCATCTCCTCCGTCGCGGTGCTGCTGGCGGATAACGTGCTGCCGGGGCTGGTGATCGCCCAGAAGCTGTTTACGGCGATGGACTCGTTTTCCCTGATGGCGATCCCCTTCTTTATGCTGGCGGGAAGCCTGATGGAGCAAAGCGGCATCACCCGGCGGCTGGTCCATTTCGCCAATACGCTGGTGGGGCATTTCACCGGCGGGCTGGGGCACGCGACCATCATCACCGGCGTGCTGATGGCGGGCGTTTCCGGCTCCGCCAACGCGGATACCTCCGCCATCGCCAGCATCATGGTGCCCGCGCTCAAGGAGGAGGGGTACGATCCCGGCTACTCCTGCGCGATGATCTCCGGCTGCGGCGCGCTGGGGCCGGTGATCCCGCCCAGCATCATGATGGTCATCTACGCGGGGGTCACCTCCATTTCCATCGCCGCGCTGTTCATGGCCGGCTTTATCCCCGGCCTGCTCATCGGCCTTGGCTACATGGTGGTCAACTATTTTTACGCCAAGAAGCACGGCATCCCGCGCACCAAGTTTGTGGGGTGGAAGAACATCTTCACCTCCTTCCTGCACGCCATCCCGGCGCTGGGCATGCCGTTTGTGATCATCGGCGGCATCCTGTCGGGCGTGGTCACGGCCACCGAGGCGGGCGTGCTCGCGTGCCTGTACAGCATGGTGTACGGCCTGCTGGCCAGAAGCCTCAACGGTAAGAAGCTCTACGAGTGCATCACCAACGCGGTCGCGGCGACCACCAACCCCATGATCATCATCGCGTTCGCGGCGCTGTTTGGCTATCTGGTGACCAACTACAACTTCTCCAAGATGATTCTGGCGATCATGACCTCCTTTACCAGCAGCCAGCAGATCGTGCTCCTGCTCATCAGCGTGGTCCTGTTCGTGGCCGGCATGTTCATCGATTCCAACGCCGCCATGCTCATGCTGATTCCGGTGTTTACCCCGCTGATCGCCCTGTACGGCTTTGACAAGCTGCACTTCGCCATGGTGTGCATCCTGACCCTGGTCATGGGCGGCATGTCCCCGCCGGTGGGGCTGCTTATGTACATCGCCGCGGGCTGCACGAACACGCCGCTCAACACCGTGGTCAAAAACATCTGGTGGTTCATCGTGGTCAACTACGCCATCGTGATCCTCGCGATCTTCATCCCCCAGATCATCGGGGCGCTGCCCGCGCTGGCCGGGCTGATCGTCAACTGACTCAACGGATCTAGGAGCTTTCAGGCTCTAAGAAATAAAAGGAGGCAAACCCAATGAAAAAGGTCATTTCCCTGATGCTGTCCCTGGCTTTGCTGCTCAGCTTCGGCCTTGCGCAGGCCGCAAGCGCCCCCGCCTACGACACCGTGACCCTGCAGCTGTCCCACCATAACGCCGTGGATCAGCCCATTCACGAAGCGCTGACGAAGTGGGCGGCGATGCTCAGCGAACAGTCCGGCGGCGCGGTCACCATCGACATCTACCCCGCCGCTTCCCTGTACTCCTCCGGCGACGCGCAGGATGCCGTGCTCATGGGCACGCTGGATATGTGCCTTGGCGATACGTCGCTCATGAGCAGCAACGTGCCCGCGTACGCGCTGTTCTCCCTGCCTTTCCTGATTAACAGCTACGATACCGCCGCCCAGATCGTGTACGGCGAGGTCGGCCGGCAGATTGACCAGATCATGGCGGACACCGTGGGCGCCGTGGCGCTGGGCTGGACGTGGAACGGCTTCCGCAACATGTGCACCACCAAGCCCATCACCAGCGTGGCGGACTGCAAGGGCCTCAAAATCCGCAGCCCCGGCGCGGACATCTATCTGGATACCTTCAACACCCTGGGCATGTCCCCCAACGTGATCTCCTGGAGCGAGGCGTACACCGCCATGCAGTCGGGCATCGTGGAGGGCGTGGAATCCGGCCTGGAGGCGTTCTACACGCAGGGCTTCTACACGCTGGGCAATAACATCTGCCTGTCCCGCCACATGCTGTCCATCATCGGTCCCGTGATCAGCGCCAAGGTGTGGGGCGGGCTTTCCGCCGATACCCAGCAGCTGATGAAGGACACCTGGGCCGTTTGCCAGGCGGAACTAAACGAGAAAGTCATCGGCAACGAGGACGGCTACCAGCAGAAACTCGCGGACGCGGGCTGCAATATCACCCAGTTTGAAAACCGCGACGAGGTCGTGGCCCTGTTTACCGATTACTGGACGCAGGCGGCCGAGAAGGCCAGCGCGACCGATCTGCTGGCGACCATCATGGGCATCGTGAATAAGTAACCGTTCGGAACGGCACGCAAGGATTCGGGGGAGGGATCGGGATGAAGCTGACATGGCTGGGGCAGGCCGGGTATGCCGTCGTATGTGAGAACGGCCTGCGCATCCTGATCGACCCCTATCTGTCCAACAGCCTTGAGGAAACGCAGGGAGCCTCCTTTCACCGGGAGGTTCCCCTGCGGCCCTCGCTGCTTCTGGAACCGCCCGACGTGCTGGCCATTACGCACGAGCACGCGGACCATATGGATTTTGCCACGCTGGACGCGCTGCTGGCCCATGGGCCGGCGCAAACCGTGCTGGCGCCGCTGAACGTGTGGCGGGCCGTGCGCGCCCGTTGCGGCGGGGCGCATAACTATGTGATGTTCGACCCGGGCATTGAGGTGACGGTGCGGGGCGTCCGGTTTCGCAGCGTACCCGCCGCCCACAGCGACGAGCGCGCCGTGGGCGTGGTAGTGGCGGACGGGCCGACGCTTCTGTACCATACGGGGGACACGCTCTACCGCAGGGATTTGCCCGGCTGGATCGACACAAGGCCGGACGCGATGATTTTCCCCATCAACGGCAAAGGCAACAACATGAACGGCGCGGACGCGGCGCGCCTTGTGAAAGCCGTCAAGCCCCGGACTGCGCTGCCGATGCACTGGGACCTGTTCAAGGCTTACGGCTGCGACCCCCGCGATTTTACCGACGAAATGGCGGACGCCCCTGACATTCGCATCCTCATTCCCCGGCATTACGAGGAATTTGAGATGATCCATAACCGCTGACGATGGAGGCTTGCCCTTGAAAATTACCGCGGTGAAAACCTATGTGGTCCACGCGTACCGGACCAATTTCGTCTTTGTGAAGGTGGAAACGGACGAAGGCGTTTCGGGCGTCGGGGAAGGCACGCTGGAATACAAGGAAAACGCGCTTCTGGGCGCGGTGGAGGATCTCCGCCGGCGCGTGATCGGGCGCGATCCCATGCAGATCGAAGCCCTGACGCACGAGCTGTACCGGGACTCCTACTGGCGCTCCGGCGCGGTGCTGCAATCCGCCCTGAGCGCGCTGGAAATCGCGCTGTGGGATATCAAGGGCAAGCGGTACGGCGTGCCGGTCTACGAGCTTTTGGGCGGCAAGGTGCGCGACGAGATTTTGCTGTATGCCAACGGCTGGTTCGCGGGCGCGAAAACCCCCGCGGAATTTGCCTGCGCGGCGAAGGCCGCCGTAGCAAAGGGCGTCCGCGCGCTCAAGTGGGATCCGTTCGGCAGCGCCTGTCTGCACATGGACAACAAGGCCCTGCACCGCGCGATGGAATGCGTGGAGGCGGTGCGCGGCGAGGTAGGCGGGGATATCGAGCTGCTGATCGAGGGCCACGGCCGCTTTGACGTAGCCACCGGCATCCGCGTGGCGCGGAGCCTGAGCCCGTTTGAGCCGATGTTTTTTGAGGAGCCGACCCCGCCGGACAGCCTGGAAGCGCTTGCGGAGGTGCGCAGGCACTCGCCGGTGCCCATCGCGGCGGGCGAGCGGGTGTACAGCCTCCCGCAGTTCAGCGAGTTTCTGACCCGCGGGTGCGCCGATTTCGCCCAGCCGGATGTGAGCCACTGCGGCGGGATTCTGGCGTTGAAAAAAATGGCGGCCATGGCGGAGGGCAAGTACGTGTCCGTCGCCCCGCACAACCCCAGCGGGCCGGTCGCCAACGCGGCCACCCTGCAGCTGGCGGGCAGCCTCACTAATTTCGCCATTCTGGAAATCATGCTGACGGACGTGAGCTGGCGCGGCGAACTGACCGACGAGTGCGTGGAGTACCGGGACGGCCACATCAAAATCCCGGACGGGCCGGGTCTGGGGCTGACGCTCCACGAGGAGGCGTGCGGCCAGTACCCCTTCCAGCCGGTGGATTTGCGCCACTATCAGGGGACGCTTACCGACATCCGCCCCGCCGGCGGCACCGCCTATTATTTTAAAGGAATTGAGTGAAGCGGCATGAAAATTACGGCGCTGGAAACCATACACGTTAAGCCGCGCTGGATGTTCCTGAAAATATCGACGGACGAAGGCATCACCGGCTGGGGCGAACCCGTGCTGGAAGGGCGCGCGCGCACCGTGGAAACGGCGGTTGAGGAGCTAAAGCCCGTGCTCATCGGCGCCGATCCCCTGCGGATCGAGCACCTGTGGCAGGTGATGTACCGCGGCACGTTCTACCGGGGCGGCCCGATTCTGATGAGCGCCATCTCCGGCATCGAAATGGCGCTGTGGGATATCAAGGGCAAGTTCTACCATATGCCCGTTTACGAGATGCTGGGCGGGCTGTGCCGGGATCGGGCCCGCATGTACGGGCACCTGAAACCCACCGGCACGCCTGGGGATTTCCCCGTGGAGGAGATGCTCAGAATCGCGGACCGGCATATCGCCGACGGCTTTACGCTGCTCAAGTATTCCATCATTCCGCCCATCCGCGCGATCGACAGCCTGGCGATTGTGGACGCGGTGCGGGATCGCTTTGCCGCCATCCGCGGGCACGTGGGCAGCAAGGTGGATATCGCCATCGATTTTCACGGCAGGGTAAACCCGGCCATGTCGGTGCGGCTGTTTCAGGCGTTGGAGCCGTATTATCCGCTGTTTGTGGAAGAGCCCGTGCTGCCGGAGAACGCGGATACCATGGCGCGCGTCGCCCGAAGCACGACCATCCCCATCGCGGCGGGGGAGCGGCTGTTTACCAAGTGGGGCTACCGCGAGCTGATCGAGAAAGAGGCCGTAGCCGTCGTGCAGCCGGACCTTTGCCATTGCGGCGGCATTTTTGAGGCGCGCAAGGTGGCGGCGATGGCCGAAACCCATTATATCCAGGTTGCGCCGCACAATCCGCTGGGGCCGATCTCGCTGGCGGCCTGCCTGCAGCTGGATGCCTGCATCCCCAATTTTCTGGCGCAGGAGCACCCGGGCATGGAGGACAGGCAGGATTTGGGCGTCGGCATTTTGAAAAAACCCTTTGAGATCACGCGCGGCTGCATCGAAATTCCGCAGGGGGCCGGGCTTGGCATAGAGGTTGACGAAAACCGGCTGGACGACCTGCGCTTCGCGGGGGACTGGGATACGCCCCGGCTGTATTTTGAGGACGGCAGCCTCGCGGACTGGTAACGCAAGGAGGATGAAGCATGTTTGACCTGACCGGCAGGACGGCGCTGGTAACGGGCTCGGCCCGGGGCATCGGCGCGGCGGTCGCCCGCTGCCTTGGCGAGGCCGGCGCGGCGGTGGCGGTAAACTACGTATCCGAACGCTCCAAGGAAAGCGCGGAGCAGGTGGCCTCGGAGATCCGCGCCAGGGGCGGAAAGGCGATCGTCCTTCGCGGCGACGTGGCCAGGGAGGACGACGTGCAGGCCATGATCGCCGAGGTGGACAAGGCCTTCGGGCGGCTGGATATCCTGTGCAACAACGCGGGCATCAACAGCAACTTTACCATCGATACGCTCACCCTCGCGGAGTGGCAGCGCATTCAGGATGTGAACATCACGGGCTGTTTCCTGTGCAGCAAGCACGCCCTGCCCGTCATGCGGCGCAACGGCTACGGGCGCGTCATCCTCATCAGCTCCATGGTGGGGGAGCAGGGCGCGCTGTTTGGGCAGCTCCATTACGCCGCCACCAAGGGCGCGCAGCTTGCGTTTGCCAAAACGCTGGCTCGGACGGTCGCTACGGAAGGCATCACCGTCAACTGTATCGCGCCCGGCGTGCACATGACCGAAACCCTCAATGAGATTCTGGTCGCCTCCGACCCGAACCGGATGGACGCCACCGTGGAGCGCATCCCCATGGGAAAGATCGGCACCTGTGAGGATATCGGCTACGCGGCCGTGTATCTGGCTTCGGAGGAAGCGGGCTACCTGACCGGCGCGACCATCGACGTTAACGGCGGCATGCTGATGCGCTGAGGGGAGGGCTTATGCCAACGTACACCGCGCAAACCGTGCATACGGAAAAGACCGTCACCCGGCTGGCCAAGGCGCAGTATCTGGCTTTTTCCGCGGGCGTGCGCTTCGCCGTGATGTCGTTGTGCTGCTTGCTTTTGATGCTGGCGCTGTTTGGCGGCTTTTCGCGGGGGATCACCATCCTGTTGCTGGCGCTGGGCTGCCTGCCGCTGGCGGCGCTGAACCAGCCGGCCCGGCAGATGGCGGAAAGCGCGCTCAGGCAGCTGGCGGGAAGCTACCCGACCAACGATTTTGTTTTCACGGCGGAAGGCATGAAGGTGCAAAACGGGCAACGGAGCGAAACGGTCGCCTACCGGGAGATTGTCCGGCTGGTATCGGAGGACGAGTACGCGTACCTGTTCCTCCGCAACCATGCCGGGTACATGGTCGCGCTGGCGACGCTTCATCCGGCGGACCGGGACGCCTTCCGGCGGGACGTCGCGCGGTGGGCCGGGCTGGAGTGGACGAAGAACCGGGGCGTGCTGGGCGTTTCCCTGAAAAGCCTGAGGCTAAGCCGCAAGAACACAAGGAAGTAACGCGGCTGTGCGCGGCCGACGAGAGGATATAGGGAGGGTGCCGCAACGCAGGGTTGCGGAAATCAACCGAGGGGCCGGCCGACGGCGAGGACGCGTCGGCCGGCCCCTCGGTTGACCGCGTTTTGGGCGGCGGGCGCGCAGGGCAGGGCGGGCGCGCAGGGCAGGGCGGGCGCGCAGGGCAGGGCGGGCGCGCAG
>JAAYUF010000034.1 GCA_012517815.1 Clostridiales bacterium | reverse complement strand
GTGGACCCCGACCGGCAGGGGGGCGGCGTGGAACTGCTTCCCGCGGGGCAAACCTACACCCCCACGGCAACGCCCGTACCGCAGAACACGCCCACGCCCACCCCGCGCATCCCGCAGAACGATCCGCTCATCGGCGTGATGGACGGCGGCGGCGCGAGCGCATCCTTTCAGGCGGCGCTGCCCACGCCCACCCCGGCGACGCGCACCCGCCTGAACAAGTATCCGGACAACGCGCTTCTGAGCATCAGCGAGGCCTTCACAAGCCTGAGGCAGGAAAACCCGGACGTGGTGGGGCGGCTGACCATCGACGGCGTGCTGGATGAAACCATCGTGCAGCGCAACAATACCTTCTACCTCACCCATAACGCCCGCGGGGTGTTCGGCAGCATCGGCGCGGTGTTTGTGGACGAAAGCGTGGTGCTGAAAAAACCGCCCGAGAACCTGCTTTTACGGGGGCAGACCAGCAAGCCCGGGCGGCTGTTCGAGCCGCTGCTGCAATACGGCGAGGCGGGCGCGGATTTCATCCGCAGCCACGGCATCATCACCTGCGATACGATTTACGAACAGGCGCGCTACGTGATCTTCGCCGTGATCCTCGCCGACAGCCGCACCGACGCCGAGGGCTACTTCAACTACGCCGGCTACCCAACGTTCCAGAGCGACGCGCAGATGATGCGCTACGTGGAGGCGGCCCGCGCGCGCAGCGTGTATCCCATCAACGTCAGCGTGAAAGCTACGGACCGGCTGCTGACGCTGGCGACGCTTACCGAGGGCAGCGGCACCGCCAACTGGGTGATCCTCTGCCGCATGCTGCGAAACGGCGAAACCAACGGCAACATCCAGCGCAACTGAACGCCCGCCCCGCGGGGGAGGATTCCGCGCCCCGCCCGGCGAATGGGTGACGCGTGAACCGAAGCGCCGACCCTCGCTTGCGACCGACCCGAAAGGATTTGCGGACCGTTACGGGGAGGAAGCGCGCAGCGGGCCCTCGTTTTTTCTCCGGACCGATCCGGCCGACGGATCGGTCCGGAAGGAAAACCGAAACCGGGTTTTTCGCGCAACCCCGTCGCCGGGCCGCACGGCCGTGCGGGCCGCGGAGGGCAAGGCGTGGCCGGGGGCCGGATTCACGCTGGCGGGAGAGGGGCGCGGGAATGCGCGGTTTCCGCCGGTTGCGGGGACATGGCGAGGAGATCCGCCCGCGTCCGGCCTGAACGGCCGCGCCGGGCGCAAACAGGAGGAGAACGTATGCAGGATCTATTCATCCGTACGGGCGAGCTGCTGCTGCCTTCGGCCGGGGTTGATCCCACGGCGTGGGCGTGCGTCGCCTGCGATCAGTACACATCCCAGCCTCAATACTGGCGGGAGGCGGCGGCGCTGGTCGGCGACCGGCCCAGCGCCCTGCAACTGATCCTGCCGGAGGCCATGCTGGACGAAGCCGGCACGCGCATCCCGGACATTCACCGCGCCATGCGGGACGCGCTGGCGCAGGGCACGCTGACCCCGGGCGTGAAAGACGGCTTCATCTTAACCGAACGCGCGACCGATGCCGGCAAACGCCTGGGGATCGTGGCGCTGATGGACCTGGACGGCTACGATTACCGCGCGGGCAGCCAAACGCTGGTCCGGGCCACGGAAGGCACCATTGTGGAGCGCATCCCGCCCCGGGTGGCGGTGCGGCGCGGCGCGGCGCTGGAACTGAGCCATGTGCTGCTGCTGATGGATGATCCGCTGATGCGCGTGGTAGAACCCCTGTACGCGCGGCGCGACCGCCTGACCCTTTTGTACGATTTTCCGCTGATGATGGGCGGCGGCCACCTGCGCGGCTATGCCGTGACCGACCCCGCCGATGTGGAAGGGGTGTTTGCCGCGCTGCGGGCGTTGAAGGAACGCCAGAGCGACGGCCTGCTGTTCGCCGTGGGCGACGGCAACCATAGCCTCGCCGCGGCCAAAGCCTTCTGGGAGGAGATCAGACCTTCGCTCAGCCCGGCCGGGCAGGCGGACCACCCCGCGCGCCTGGCCATGGTGGAGCTGGAAAACATCCACGACGGCGCGCTGGTGTTTGAGCCCATCCACCGCGTGCTGTGCGGCGCGGACGGCGACGTTCTGCTTGCGGAGATGGCGGCTTACGCGCGGCGCAAAGGCTGGACGCTTGCCACTTCGGACGGTGGGCAGCCCATCCGCGTGGCGTTCGGGGGCAAAGCGGCTGTCCTGTCGGTGGGCGGTTCGCCCTTCCCGCTCGCGGTGGGAACCCTGCAGGCATTCTTGGACGATTGGCTGCCGGATCACCCCGGCGCCAGCCTGGACTACGTCCACGGCGACGATACCGCCCTGTCGCTGGCCGACGCGCC
>JAAYUF010000033.1 GCA_012517815.1 Clostridiales bacterium | reverse complement strand
TACCGGCAAAACGGCGAGACTCCCGCTTACTGGAACGACGGCGCCATCGATGTGAAAACCGTGGCGGAAACGGCGCGCCGTGGCGACCGGGCGGCCTTCGAGGTGTTTGAACTGTGCGGCGAGGCGCTGGGACGCGGCCTGGCGTTGATCGTCGATCTGCTCAACCCGGCGTGCATCGTGTTGGGCTCCATCTACGCGCGCGCCGGCGACCTGCTGGAACCCTCCATGCGTCGCGCGCTTCTGCGGGAGGCGCTGCCCCGTGCCGCGGCAGGGGTGCGCATTCTGCCCGCGGCGCTGGGCGATCACATCGGCGATTACGCCGCGCTGGCGCTGGCAAAACGCGCGTCGGAACAAGGGTGAGCCTTCGTTACGAGGGAAGCGCGGGCGGGACTGCGTCGCCATGCGACGCGCGTGGTCCGTCCGCGCAGACCGCGATGACGCGGGGATCACCCGCGGATTCCAATCAACGGCTTCAGCTATTCTGGACGAACGGGCGCATGCCCCCGGAGGCCGCGGGAGCGGTCAACCGCCATGGTTCCTTCGTTTATCGCCCTGCCCTTCGCAGGCCGGGCATTTTCTTGGCCGAAACGGACGGAAGGCCCCTTGCGCCCGCGGCAATCTGTGTTTTCAAATAATGCCAGGGCAGAACAGCCCTCCGGCGCAACCGAAGAGGATCGCATAGCGCTTCAACGTCAAACGGTCCGTCCCGGCGAAGAATCGCGGGACGGACCGTTCAGACTGCCTGTAAACCCCCGCCGCAAAGGAATGGGGTCAAGGGTGAAACCCTTGTCTGCCGAAAAGCCAAGCCGCTTACCCCAGCGCCACGTCCAATAGCATCATGACGGCAAACCCAAGCGCCGTGCCGATGGTGCCGATGTTGCTGTGCGGTTCCTGCTGCGCTTCGGGGATCAGTTCCTCCACCACCACATAGATCATCGCGCCCGCCGCGAAGGAAAGCACGAAGGGCAGCGCGGAAGCGATCGCAGAAGTGAGCAGGATGGTGAGCACCGCGCCGACCGGCTCCACCACGCCCGACAGGAAGCCAGCGGTAAAGGCCTTACGCCGGCTCATGCCCGCGCTTACCAGCGGCATGGAGATGATGGCGCCCTCGGGAAAATTCTGGATGGCGATGCCGATGGCCAGCGCAAACGCACCCGCGACCGTCACGGCTGCGTTGCCGCTCAGCACGCCCGCAAACACCACCCCTACCGCCATGCCCTCGGGCAGGTTGTGCAGCGTGACCGCGAACACCAGCATGAAGGATTTGCGCACCTTGGCGTGCAACCCTTCCGGCTGGTTGGTGTTCAGGTGGAGGTGGGGGATCAGCATATCCAATGCCAGCAGAAACGCGATTCCCCCCAGAAAGCCGACCGTGGCGGGTATCCATGGGATGGCGCCGGCTTTTTCCGCCATTTCAATCGCCGGGATCAGCAGCGACCAGACGGAGGCGGCGATCATCACGCCGGAGGCGAAGCCAAGCAGCACTTTTTGTAGATTGGTGCCCATTTCCCGTTTCATGAAGAAGACCATCGCCGCGCCCAGGGTGGTTCCAACCAGCGGGATCGCCAAACCGACGGCGATTGTCCAGAGCATATTCATGGGGCCTGCACGCTCCTGTCTGTCGATAATTGATCGTTACCTTGCGTGATCCGGACTTTTTCGCGCAAATGGCGCCGTGTTCTTGCGCCGCGTTATCCCTTGGCTTTACCCTGCGCGGCTACCTGCTGCATCTTCAGCGCGATGGCGTCCGCGTCGCCCAGGTAGCGGGCGGAAAGCACGGCGCCGTCCTCGCCCAGTTCGTACTCCCGGGGGATGCCGGTAGGCAGGTTCAGTTGCATAATGGCTTCCGGAGTGAGCTTTTCCAGATACATCACCAGCGCGCGCAGGGAATTGCCGTGCGCGGCGATCAGCACGCGGCGGCCGACCGTCAGCTGCGGCCAGATTGTGTCGCGGAAATAGGGCAGCACGCGGTCGATCGTATCCTTCAGGCTTTCCGAAAGCGGCAACTCGGCAGCCGGCACGCCCCGATACGCCGGCAGCCCCGCCGGGTTGCGTTCGTCGGCCGCGTCCAGCGGAGGCGGGGACACGTCGAAAGAGCGGCGCCAGATCAGCACCTGTTCCTCGCCGAAACGCGCGGCGGTTTCCGCTTTGTTTAGCCCCTGCAGCGCGCCGTAATGCCGCTCGTTGAGCCGCCAGCTCTTTTCAACCGGCAGCCACTCCCGATCCATCGCTTCCAAGGCGAGGTTCAGCGTGTGGATGGCGCGTTTCAGGTAGGAGGTAAAGCAGCAGTCAAAATCCAACCCGGCATCCCGCATCAGCCGTCCCGCCTGCGCAGCTTCCAGCCGGCCGTTGTCGGAAAGGCCCACGTCCGTCCAGCCGGTAAAACGGTTTTCCAGATTCCATTCGCTTTCGCCGTGTCGCAACAACACCAGCTTCACGGGATTCACTCCTTTGCTTCCGGTTGGTTGTCCGCAGGCGTGCCGGCCGGTGCGGCACGCCTGTGCAGGAGGGCTTGCGACAGCCGCATGTAATGGGAGAAAACGGTCTTTTCCTTAAAGTATCGGCAGCCATGGGATTATGGCGTTTACCACAGCATGCCCGACAGATACTATTCGGTTTGACCATTCTGGATTCCTGCCCAAGGGAATCGGCAGTCGCCAAGAATCAGGCCCGCATTTCCGAAACGGTTTTACCGGGCAGCCGGATACCAGAAAAACGATGCGTAAAAAAACGGCCGCTGCAGGATGCCGGACCGCCGTGCGAGGGTCGCGGGCTACCGTTCCGTTGTCCGGGGCGCTTTGAGCCTAGAGAGGAAGCGTGTTCTCCACAAAATAGCTGCGAAAATCGGTAAACAGGCGCGGCCCCAATCGGCGGACATTGCCGTAGAGGTGGCGGCGCATCAGCGGCTCGATCCGCTCGACGGCGCCGGTATCGATGATGTCCAGCATTTCCCGGTGATCGGCGAGCACATCGGGCACATTGTTGCCGGCGTTGATATCCAGCGTGAGAAACCGTGCGTAACTGGCATCCATCCGATCCAGCGTGGTGCCCAGCGCTTCTTTGTTGATGGCGCGGAAGCACACGTTGTGCATCGCAAGATCGCTGTCCAAAAAGCGGTACACGTTAAAATCGCTGGAATGGGCGAGCTGCTTTTGGGCCTCGGCCTCCATTCGCGCCAGCGCGAAGCAGACCGCCTCCCGCTCCGCCGGCGTATGCTGATGAATGAAATCCCGCAGCACCATGCTTTCGATGGCGACGCGGGCGTAGATGTTCTGATCCACCACATGATAATCCAACAGCGTCACAAAACTGCCCTTATAGGGCGTGATCGTCACATAGCCTTTGTTCTCCAAACGCTGCAGCACCGTGCGGATAGGCGTCCGCGATACGCCAAAACGCTTGCACAGGGAGTTCTCGCTCAACTCCTCCCCGGGGTTGATCGCCAGGGAGATGATTTCGTTTTTCAGGATGGCGTAAATATCGTCTGTGCTTCGTGCGTTATCCATTGGTATCCCCTTTATTCGCTGTCATTGTATCCATCATAGTGACGAAACGGTGAAATGTCAAGCAAAAACGACGAAAACGCCTGAACTTGTATACATAGTAATGAAGCCATGTAAATACTTCTAAGAAAAGAATCATGAAATGCTGTAAAATCCCTATTGCAAACTTGTATACGTTATGCTAAAATGTGAATACAAGTTGAGCGGCACGCCGGATATCCTAATCGCCGGGTGCTTCTCCACAAAAACTGAATCGGGAGGTTACCTTATGAAGAAGTATCTGGCACTCCTGGCGGCGCTGGTTCTGACCCTGACGGTTGTGACCGCGCTGGCGGCGGACGATCCCTACGCGGCGCTGGGCAACTTCGAAATGGTGGTAGGTCACGCGCAGCCGGACACCAACCCGCGTAACGTTTCCCTGATGCAATTCGCCAAGGACGTCGCCGAAAAGA
This sequence comes from Clostridiales bacterium, assembly GCA_012517815.1. GTDB lineage: Bacteria > Bacillota > Clostridia > Christensenellales > Aristaeellaceae > CAXXOK01. The sequence continues at coordinate 40,585 of JAAYUF010000033.1, read as the reverse complement.
CCAACGGCCACGTGACGGTTACGATCTTTGGCAACGGCCAGCTGGGCACCGAGAAGGAAATGCTGGAGCAGGTCGTGTACGGCACCATTCAGGGCATGCGCGGAGGGCAGTTCGATTTCAGCCCGCGCCTGCTGATGTTCACCGCGCCGTTCCTGACCAACACCCGCGCGGAAGTGACCGCGCTGCTCAAGAGCGATCTGGCTAAGAAGGTTTGCATGGAAGCCGAATCGGCGACCGGCACCGTGATCATCAGCCTGAGCGATGCGGGCGGCTACCGGCAGTACTCCAACAACGTGCACGCCATCCACCAGCCCGCGGATCTGGCGGGGCTCAAGATGCGCACCAACGGCATGAAGACCATCGACCTGACCTTCAAGGCTTTGGGCGCGACCACCACGTCCATCCCGTACGCGGATCTGTACATGGGCCTCAAGACCGGCGTCGCTGACGGCCAGGAAAATCCCTGGGTGAACGTGGCCGGCATGAAGTTCTACGAAGTGCAGAAGTATTTCACCGAAGTGAACTACCAGTTCCATCCCGATCCCTTCTATGTGAACGCGGCCTGGTGGAACGGCCTGCCCGCCGAGTTCCAGGCAATCCTGTCCGAATGCGCCAGCACGATGGGCGACTATAACGATCGCCTGATCGACGAAAACAGCGACGCCGCCAAGCAGGTGATCATCGACGCCGGCTGCGAAGTGTACGTGCCGACCGCCGAAGAACTCGCCGCCTTCCAGACGGCCTGCCAGCCCGTGTACCAGCAGATGGTGCAGGAAGGCATCTGCACGCAGGAAGAAATGGACGAGATGCTTGCTATCGTCGCCGCCGTACGCGGCCAGTAACCCCGGCTTGCCGGACGGGGGAGTACCCTCCCCCGCCCGGTCTCGCGCTTGTCTGGCGCGTCGCGCCGGCCGGGCGGGTTCTGCGGGCGGGGCATCGGGTCTAAAAGGCGCTGACTGCTCCCCCGGGCAATCCGCCCGACGGGTTCCCCATGCTCGCCCGCGGGGTCACCTCCGGGCTCCCCATGCTGTAACAAAGGGGCGAAACCCGCTATGAAGAAGCTCATCAAAACCATCGACACCCTTTATTTCGGAATAGGCGTCGTCGCCATGGGCATCCTGGCGGCCAGCGTCATTTTCACGGTGATCATGCGGTATTTTTTCTCGCTGAACTGGAAAGAACTGTCCGAATTCAACATTACGCTGTTCGCGTTCACCACGTTCTGGGGCATGGGCATCAACGTGCTTCGGAACGAACACGTGGTCATCGATATTCTGTATGATCGCGTCAAGCCCGCCGTCAAACGCTGGCTGGCCGTATTCAACTATCTGGTCGTGCTGGCGGTTGATCTGCTGTTTACGTATTACGGCGCGATTTACGTGCAACGGGCGGGCATGCAGCTGAGCATGGGCATGGAAATCCCCATGCGCTTCATGTACGGCATCATGCCGCTGTCGGGTGTCCTTTGCGCCGTCTGTATCCTCCTGAAGATCATCGGGTTCATCACTGCGCCTGTGGAGGCGTTCCTGCCGCAGAACACCTCTTGCGCCACAAAGGAGGAGAATTCATAATGGCTATGGTCTATCTGCTGGTCGCGCTGCTGGCCTTTGCGCTCTTGGGCATTCCACTGGCGTTTTCCATCGGCGCCTCCAGCATCTCGTATATGATCGCCCAGGCGCCCAACTACCTGCCCATGCTGCCCCAGCGCGTGTGGAACGGCGTTTTCAGCGAGCTGATGATCGCCATGCCGCTTTTCATGCTGGCGGGCGAACTGATGAACTGCGGCGGCATTACGCAGCGCATTATCAACTTCTGTCGCCAGATTCTGCGCCCTGTCAACGGCGGCATGGGGGAAATCAACGTGCTGGCTTCCATGATTTTTGGCGGCATCTCCGGTTCTTCGGTGGCCGATACCTCGGCGCTGGGTTCCATCGAGATTCCCGCCATGGAAAAAGAAGGCTATCCCTCCAGCGTAGCCGCCGGCGTTACGGTGGCATCGTCCACCATGGGGATGATCATCCCGCCTTCCACGCCGATGATCGTGTTCGCCATGATCTCCGGCGGCTCGGTAGGCGCGCTGTTTCTGGCGGGCGCGCTGCCGGGGCTGCTGATCGGCATAACCCAATTGATCTTGGTGTATGTGATGAGCCAGCGGCACGGCTGGCATCCCAAACGGTCGAAGTTTGACCCCAAGACGTTCTGGCATGATATTCTTTGGGGCGTTCCCGCGCTGCTGATGCCGGTGTTCATCATCCTTACGGTCTCCTTCGGGGTCTGCACCGCTTCCGAAAGCGCCGGCATGGCCGTGCTGTACGCTTTGGTGGTCGGCTTTCTGGTGTACCGGGAACTGAGCTGGAAACAGGTGTGGCAGTCGCTGAAAAAGGCGCTGATCTCGTCTTCCGCGGTGATGCTGATCATCGGCTTCACGACGATTTTCACCTGGATTCTGACCATGCAGCGGATTCCGCAGATCATCGCCGCGTTCTTCATCAACATGAACATGCCGGTATGGGGGATCGTGCTGCTGTTTGACGTGCTCATCCTGTTCATCGGTACGTTTATCGACGTGAGCCCCGCGATATTGCTATTGACGCCCATCCTGCTGCCGGTGATGCAGAGCTACGGCGTATCGGTGCTGCAATTCGGCGCCATGATGATCACAGGCATGGCCATCGGGCTGGTGACGCCGCCGGTGGGCATGTGCCTGAACGCCTGCAACAAGATTAACCACATGCCGGTTATGGATATCTTCCGCGCGGCGGTGCCCTTTGTGCTGTGCAACGTGCTCGTGCTGATCGCCATCAGCCTCTGGTCGCCCCTCACGCTGTGGCTGCCCGGCCTGCTTGGATATCGGTAAGCGAACAAGGCTGCGAAAACCGGAAAACGGATAAGGGAGGGATACGCCATGACGCTCAAGCAGAAAATGGCGCAAGGCCCCGTGTTTGGGATGGCTTGCTTTACCGGCGCAACCTGCGTGATCGAAAGCATCGCGCAATCCGGGCTGGACTTCATCTACCTGGATCTGGAGCACACCGCGTGGATGCTGGACGAGCCCTTCGAAAAGCAGATCATGGCGGCGCGATTGCACGATATCGCGGTGCTGGTGCGCATGGCCAGCGACGAGGAGGTCGCCATCCGCAAGGTGCTGGAGTGGGGAGCGGACGGCGTGATCATCCCGCATTGCAAGACAGCCGAAATCACGCGCCGGTGCGTGGAAGCGGCCAAGTTTGCGCCGCTGGGACGCCGGGGCGGCGAAAGCAACGTGCGCGCCGCCGGCTACGGCTACCGGGGTTTTGACTGGGCAGCCTACATCAAGCGGCAGAACGAGGATACGCTGGTAATCCCCATGGACGAGGATTACGAGTTTACCGACCAGATCGACGAAATCCTGGACGTGCCCGGCGTGGACGCGATCAACTTCGGGCCCATCGACTACGCGATCTCCCGCAACCTGCCGGTGGGCTACGGCATGGGGAAGGAAACCGAGGATGCCTTCGACACGCTGGTAACCAAATGCCGCCAGAAGGGCAAAGGCGTGCTGGGCCCCGTGGTGCCGCCGACGGAAACCAACCTGAAACGGATGATCGAGCGCGGATACACCATGGTGATTTGCGGCAACGACATGTGGCATTTTCAGCGGACGATGCGGCAGATGATGGACAACGACATCGCCGCGGTGCGGGAATCGCTCAAGCGGTAAGCCGGACCACCCAAGCGGGAGAGGCAAAGCTGCCCAATAAGGGGCATTGCCTCTCCCGCTTTTATCTGCGCCCGGCGATTAAAGCCGGCGGAAGCCTCGATAAACGGGACGGTACCTTGAGCAAAGGCCCGAATCATGGTACAATGGCAAAGGCAACGGAGAAAGGGTATCTGTCCGCCCGGCGAACCACCGCGGCGGTCGGCGGACGGGCTTCGGCCGCGCTCGTCCAGGATGCACGAGAAGCCCAGGCCGCACGCCCTGTCTTACTGATCCCTGTACCGCGCGGTTAAGGAGATTCGCCATGCGAAACCTTGTGCTGATCGGGATGCCCGGCACCGGAAAAAGCACGATTGGCGGCACGCTGGCCCTCAGGCTGCGCCGGCCGCTGGTGGATACCGACCGCCTGCTGGCCAAGGCCGCCGGCAAGCCCTTGCCGGCGATCCTTGCGGAAGAAGGGCTGGACGCCTTTCTGGAACGGGAAGGCGGAGTTGGGGCGCACCTGCGCTGCGAGCGCTGCGTGATCGCCACCGGCGGCAGCATGGTGCTTTCCGAGGCCGCCATGGAAAACCTGCGAAAGGACAGCCTTGTGATCTGGCTGGACACCGAGCTTGGCGAACTGGAGCGCCGCATCCGCAGGCATGCCGACCGCGGCATTGCTGCCGCGCCGGGCGCAACGGTGCGCCAAATCGAAGCGCAGCGCAGACCCTATTATGAAAAATATGCCGATTTGCACGTCCAGGGCGGCGGGAAGATCGCCGAAGTGGCGGAACGCATCCTGCAAACGCTGCGGACCCAGCACCCGGACTACCTGTGATGCGCCTGCCGCCCGTGCGCGACGGGCGGGAGATGAAACCCGGGCGGAAGCTGCCTGTGTGTTTCGCGCATGGACACAGGAAAGCTTACGAGCGGTTTCCTTCTGGAACGAGGCGCGCAAGCAAAGGCGCGGCGGGGCTGCGCAGAACGTTCGCGGCGCAGTGAGAGCAGAAACGCGCTGCGAAGAGGGATGCGTTCATCATATCAAACCGAATTTACGAAGAAAGGCGCGACATTGCGGCGCGCCTCTTTCCTTGCAACCCCCTGGCCGTTACCGGATCCCCGCCCGGAACTCCACGGGCGTTTTGCCCGTTTCCTTTTTAAAGATGCGGCTGAAATGCGCCACATCGGCATAGCCGACGGCATAGGCTACCTCGCTGACCCGGAACATCGGATCGGCCAGCATCTCCCGCGCGCGCTGGATGCGCCGGTCGTTGAGCAGGTCGAAAAAACTCTGTTTTGCAAAACGGTTGATCAGCTTGGAAAGGTGCCACTGGCTTACATACACATGCTCGGCGACGTCGCTCAGGCTGAGGTGTTCGGCATAGTGCTCGTCGATGTAGCGGATGGCCGCGCGCGCCACGAAGCTGCCGGCCTCCGGGTCCTCATGCTCGTCTGTGCCCAGGTCCGACGGGCCGCCGGGGGTCAGCGCCATGGTCATGGCGGCGACTGCCTCGTGGAGTTCCTCCATGCGGCTGGGTTTGAGCAGATAGCGGCAAACGCCCAGGCGGATCGCCTGCCGGGCGTAATCGAAGTCGCGGAAAGCCGTTAGCACGGTAATCTGCAACGACGGGAACTCGCTTTTGAGGGAAGCGATCATCTGCAGCCCGTCCAGATTGGGCATCCGAATGTCCGTCAGGAGCAGATGCGGACGTTTCTGGTGCACGACGGAGAGCCCCTGCCGCCCGTCCACCGCCGTATCCACGACCCGGCAACCGTACTGGGCCCAGGGAAACGCGCGCGAAAGGCCGTCCAGGATAATCTGCTCGTCATCCACCAGCACGACGTCGAACATGCCTTGCCTCCTTGTGAATTCTCACAGGCTGAAAGGTTGGGAATCCATCACCTGCGCCCAGAGGCTCTCGGGCGAAACCGCGCCGGTTGCCACCGCGGGGATTAGCCGGAACCACTCGTTGCGGGCTTCCTGCGACATCTGATCCTGAATCGGGCCGTACAGCGGGTGTTCGGTCAGGGCGAAGGAGCTTTGCAGGAGCGCACCCGTAAACTGATATCCGCCCAGGGTGCGCGCGTTTTCTCCGGTGGAGAGGAATGCCAGCAGATGGACCGCCGCGTCGCGCCGGGCAGGATCCTCCCATGCGCGGCGCGTCAGGTAGAAGCCCATCGAAACGCCGCCGATCACCGCGCTTGTCTGGCTGGAGACAGAGGGAAAGGGGATCACCACGGTGGTATCCATATTGCCGACCGGCAGGCTGTTGGCAAACCAGCTCCCGTCCAGCTGCATGGCGCTGTGTTTATCACGGAAAAGCTGGCTGGTATAGCTTTCGCTGGTGGTATTGACATTTTCGGGGAACGCGCCTAACTGGTACAGCCGGCGGATGAGCGCCATGCCGTTCAACCAGCTTTGCGGTACGTCGGTCAACCCGGCGGGCCGACGGAGATACTCCTCCACAGGGCCGCTGGCGAGGATGGAGAACTCCGCCACATAATGCGGCACGTCGCTTAGGCTCGCCGAAATCGGCACGATGCCGTTGTCCCGGAAAGTGCGGATCGCCGTTTCCAGCAGGTCCCAGGTCGTCGGGAGCGCAAGACCGAAGCGCTCGAAAAGGTCGGTGTTGCAAAACAGCCCTTCCCAGAACGAGCGCACCGGCACGGCGTATACCGTGCCGTCGGCTTCCGCGCAGGCCGGGTTTTCCGGAATGCCGAGCTCCGGGTAGGCGGCGTTGATCTGCGCGATGGACACTACGCGGTCCAGCAGGTAGGCGCTGTCCGCAGTGCGGGCGAAAAAGAAGAGCACATCCGGCTCGTTGCCGGCGGCAAAATCCATTAGCACACCGGTTTTCCAAGCCTCGTCCGAGGAGGAGGACTCATCCAGCACGGTATGGCCTGTCTGCACTTCCCATTGGGCCAGAAGCCGGGTATAGGTGCCGCTGGAAGCGTCCAGCCCCGCAAAGCAACTCACGGTGCGCAGCGTGATCCCCTCCGCCTGCGCGCCAAGCGTCGCAAGGCAGACAAGGCCGCCCATGACGGCGCTCAGGATTCGTTTCACGACCAAACCCCTCCTTCACCAAGTATAGTCAAGCGCGGCACAATCTCCGTTGCCGGAACTTGCGATTGATTGCCTAAGGTTGTTCAATCGCGGTTAACGGCTGCCGGATGGTGGCGACGGTGTTGCCGTGCGCGTCCAGCGAGAAGCGCAGGCCGTAGGCCTCGCCGAAAATCAGCCTGAGCCGCTGGTTTACGTTGCGGATGCCCAGACGGCCGTCGGCCGGCTGCCGGTCCTCCAGCATGGCGTGCAGGTGGCGTATGTCTGTATCCGTCAGCCGTTTCCCGTTGTTGATGACTTCGACGACCAGCTCGGTTTCGCGCAGGAAGATGTTCAGGTCGATATGCCCGCCGCCGGCGGGCGCAACGCCGTGCTCGACCGCGTTTTCGATGAGCGTCTGCACCACAAGCCTCGGCAGCGGAACTTCCAGCACGTCTGCGCTGACCTGCCGGGTTACGGTCAGCCGGTTGCCAAACTGGAGGCCGACAAAGTACAGGTACGCGTCGATGACGCCCAGCTCCTCCCGAAGCGGCACCAGATGCCGCTCGTTTCTGTCCAGGCTCGCGTTGAGGAGCACGCTAAGGGTTTCCACCATCCCGCTGACGTTGTCGCTGCCGTTGAGCCTCGCCTGCCAGTTGATGGCCTCCAGCGCGTTGTTGATGAAATGCGGGTTGATGCGGCTTTGCAACGCCTGAATGCGCGCGTCGCGCAAGGCGATTTCCTTCTTGTAGGATTGGTCGATCAACTGCTTGAGCTTCAGGCTCATCTCCGAAAATGCGATGCCAAGCTGGCCCAGCTCGTCATTGCCGCGCATGGGCACCACAATGCCAAGCTCGCCCCGGCGGATGCGGTCGGAGGCCTCCGAGAGTCTGGCGATCGGCCGAACGATGCGGCGGCTGACAAAGATCATGATGGCGACGCAGATGGGAACAAACAGGATGAACAGCCAAACCATCAGCAGCCGAAAAGCGTCCATTTCACGGTATACCGCGTGCCGGTCCGCCTGTATCTGATAGCGCAGGACGCTGTCGCCAATGGTGGCGGTCTGCGTGTAGCAGAGCAGATCGCCATGCTGATACAGCCCCTGCGCGCCCTCGGGCGCCTGAAACACGCCCATGCGGGCGTCGTCCAGCGACAGGGCGAACGCCGCGTTCCAGTCCGCCGCGTTGACCAGCAGCGGTTGCAAAATCGCATCCAGCCGAAGGCCGATGACCAGTATGCCGATGCGTTCCATACGGGTGTTGTGCAGGTTGCGTATCAGGTAGGCGCCGTCGCCCGCGGCTATCACGCGCGAACGCGTATCCAGCGTTTCGCACAGCGTCAGCGCCGTTTCGCGCCCGTTCTGCAAAAAGAGCACGGCCGCCGAGTACCCCTGCGAGGTGTAGATGGGCTTCTCCAGATCCCCGGCGCGAAAAAAGAGCGCAAAGGTGCAGCTGGCTTCGCGGCTGTATTTGCGGTCCAGATAATCCCTCACGAGCAGATAATAATCCTCGTAGGGGATCTTTTCCGTTTGGTACTCCTGCACGGCGGCGCTCAGCTGATTGTCGTACACGGCGTCCCGGGCGAGGGTCACGATGCTGTCCACATTGCGCGCGGCGGTGCTCTGCGCGTATTCCGCACCGGAGCGCAGGGCGGTTTCGGTCTTTTCCTGAACGGTGGAAAAGACGCGCGCGCCCATATAAAGCCCGAGGGTGACGGTGGGCAGCAGCCAGCACAGCAGCACGATCACCAAAAGCGTAAAGCGCAGGGTGGGCACGTTTTTCCGGAGTTGCTCAAGCATGGCGGCGCTCCTTCGTGGATTGGCTCCATTATACCATGAACCGCAATTTTTGCGGCAGGCGATTTGCGGGCTGCCGCCGGTTGCTCTGTGACGACCGTTTGCACCGGTTTCAATGCATGAATGTATCAAAGCTTGCGAACGGTTGTACCGTGACGAGAAGCGGAAGCGAAGGCATAGCGGGGTTACGCAGAGCCTTCTGGACCAAGCTCAGGGGAAAATCGTCCTGAAAGGAGGCGCTCATGATTTGAAATCGTAGGAACCATCCGGCGGACAAAGCCGGCGGTGCCATGCCGCCGGCTTTGTCCTTACGGTACCCTGTAGGCGCGCCTGCTCAAAGGCTGATGCTTTGGCGGACCAGCCGCCGTAACATGAAACCGCCGTCGCTTGCCGGGCGATGCGGCTGCCGACATCCCTGTGCCGACGGGCTTGATTACGGTTGGAGGTTCAGAAAGGAGGCCATCACCTGGCTGTAGCGTTCCGCTTCCGCCTGCGTGGGCATTTCGCAGAAAACCCGCAGGCGCGGTTCGGTGCCGGAGAAGCGCGCGATCAGCCACCCGTTGGGGAACTCGATTTTCCGCCCGTCCAGGTCGCTCACGCTCACGGGATTCTGAGAAAACTCCGGCAGGGCGTCTCCGGTCAACAGGGCGTAAAGCCGGGGCTGATTCGCCGCGTCAAAGGGCCAGTCGTACTCCGCCATGTAACGGCGTCCGTAAAGGGCGTAGAGTTCCTCGACCAGTTCGCTGAGTTTCTTGCCGGTCACGGAGAGCATTTCGACCAGCAGGGCCGCCGCGTAGATGCCGTCCTTGCCTTGGATATGGCCGCGCACCGTGAGCCCGCCGGAGCTTTCCCCGCCGATGACGGCGTTATGCGCCCGCATGGCGGCGGAAATGTGCTTAAAGCCGACCGGAACCTCGTAGCAGGCTTCGCCGAAGGCGGCGGCGATCGCGTCCAGCAGGTGGGTGGTGGCGATGTTGCGCACCGCGCAGCCGTGCCAGCCCTTGTACTTGAGCAGGTAGTAGTACAACAGGCACAGGATTTCGTTGGGGTGGATGAACTGCCCGATGTTGTCGATGATGCCGAGGCGGTCGGCATCGCCGTCGGTTGCGATGCCGATGTCCGCGCGGCCTTGGATCACCGCGGCGCGAAGCGCGCCGAGCGTTTCCACGTTGGGCGCGGGGAGCCTCCCGCCAAACAGCGCGTCGTGCCGCTCGTGAATCACGCTGACGTCGCAGCGCGCGGTGAGCAGGATGGTTTGCAGGCTTGTACGGCTGACGCCGTACATCGGGTCCAGGATGATCTGCAAATTGCGGCTGCGGATGGCGTCCATGTTCACCGTGCGGATGATGCTGTCCAGATAGGCGTTTTGCGGGTTGATCTCCTCCACCAGACCCTCGCGGATGGCCTGTGGGTAGGGGATCAGGCGGATCTCCTCCGTTGAAACGGCGTTGGCCGCGCCCGCCAGTTCGCAGGTTACATCCTCCGCCGCGTCGCGGCCGCCGGCTGTAAACAGCTTGACGCCGTTGTACAGCGCGGGGTTATGGCTCGCCGTGACCGCCGCTCCGTAGGGCAGGTGATAGAAATGCACCGCAAACATGATCATGGGCGTGGGCGCTTCGCGGCGGATGATGCGCGTATGCACGCCTTCGGCGGCCATCACTTCGCACATCCACTCGGCCGCCTGCACGCTCAGGAAACGCCTGTCGTACCCCACGACGAAGCCGCGGTCGGCCACATCCTCGCTTTTCATGCGGCGGGCCAGGGCCAGCGTCAGCTTTTGCAGGTTTTCGCGCGTGAAGGCATCTCCGATGACCGCGCGCCATCCGCCGGTGCCGAACTCGATCATACGCGACTCCTTCCCAGGCGGACGGTCACCCGATGCTCGCCCTGCGCAAACACGGGAATGCGCTGCGCCGCTTGCCCGTCCACGGAAATCGCAGCCACGCCCTTGCACACATGCTCCGGGTTTGTAACGTCGATATGGTAGATCGCGCCGCGCCAGGCGCGCGTTACGGTAAAGCCGTCCCACGCCGCGGGGATGCAGGGGTCGACCGTCAGCTCCGCAAAGCCGGGCCGCACGCCCAGCAAGTAGCGAGTCGCCGCGTAATAGCTCCAGCCCGCGCTGCCCGTCATGAACGGGTGGCGCGCCCGGCCGTGGGCGGTATGATCCCGCCCCATGATGAACTGGCAGTAGCTGTACGGTTCGGCCTGACGAATCTCCATGAGGTCGTTCTGCTTTTCCGGCAGCAGCGACAGGTACAGTTCCATCGCGCGGTCGCCGCGGCCAAGCATCGCTTCGGCCACCCAGGCCCAAGGGTTGCTGTGGCTGAAAACGGCGCCGTTTTCCTTAATGCCTTTGTAGACCCGGGTGATAAAGCCGATGCCGTCATCCCGGACGGTAAAGCTCGGCGCGTTGAGCATCAGGCCGTAGGGCGTAAACAGCCAATCGTACACCGCGTCCATGCAGGACAGGCCCTGCTCCTTTGTCGCCGCGCCGCTGAGGACAGCCCACGCGTTGCTCTCCAGATGCACTTTGCCCTCCGCCGCGGCCTTGGAGCCGATGGGTTTGCCGTTGCCGGTGATGCCGCGCAGGAACCATGCCCCGTCCCACAGTTCGCGCCGGCATACGGCCTTCATGGCGTTGGCGCGCGCGGAATATTCGGCCGCTGCCGCTTCCTGTCCCAAAGCGTTCGCCATGTCGCAGAAATGCTCGACCGCCCATAACAGCAGGAACGCCACCATCGCGCTTTCGCCGCCGCCAAGGTTCAGGCAATCGTTCCAGTCCGCGCGAAGTCCCTTGCACACGCCGTGCGCCCCAACCTGCTCAAAGGAGAAATCCAGCGCCCGGCGGGCGTGGTCGTACACCGTCGCCTCCCCGCCGTCGGCAAAGGGGATGCGCCGCGTAAGGAAATCCAGCTCGCCCGTTTCCCGTACATATTCCGCGATGGCGGGGATCAGCCACAGCGCGTCGTCCGCGCAGGCATCCCTGAGGCTGTGCACGCGAGCTTTGCCCGCGGTGGGCACCACGGTGGGGGAGTTAAAGGCTTCGTCATCTTCTGTGCGCTCAAACCACGCCGGGTCAAACAGATGCAGCCCGTAACCGGCGCTCACCTGCCCGTGCAGCAGCTGTTCGATGCGCAACCGGCACATGGCCGGATCGGCATGGGGGATGCACATCGCGTCCTGCGCGGTATCCCGGTAGCCAAGGCCTGTGCGCCCGCCAACCTCGATAAACGAGGCAAAACGGGAGAAGCTCACGTTGACCTGGCTTTGGTACAGGTTCCACAGGTTCAGGCTGGTGTTCATATCCGCGTCCGGGGTATTCACCTGTAGGGCGGAGAGCTTCCGGCTCCAATGGTCGGCCAGTGCCTGAAACGCCTCGTCCGAGGTTTGATCGTCGTACTTCGCGCGAAGCCGGCGGCCGGTTTGGGCGTCCCCCGGCCCCAGCAAAAACCGCAGGCGCGCTTCCGCGCCCGGCGCCAGCCGGACGCGCGTGTGCAGCGCACCGCAGTGGTTGCCGCCCAGTTCCGCACTGCCGGTAAGCACGCCGCGTTCCACACCCACCGGGTTGCGTTCCGTGCGGTAGCTGCCGATAAACGCATCCCGCAGGCCGTCGTAGCTGTGCGGCGCGGCGGAACAGGCGAAAAACTCGCGGCAATCCTCCTCATAATGCAGCTCGTACTCCACCAGCCCGTCCACAAAACGGGAACCGGCGGCGTACAGGCTCATCTGAAAATTCTGGTTGTCCATCTCGATATTGTGGAAGGAGAACTCGCAGTACCCAAATACGCTGAGCTCGCGGGGCCGGTCGCCGGTATTGCGCAGGCGCACCTCCCACAGCTCGCAGTCGTCGTCGAGCGGTATGAAGAGCGTCTGCTCGCCCCGGATGCCGCGCACCTCGCTCAGGTAACGGGCATAGGAAAGCCCGTGGCGGCACTCGTACTTCGCTTCGGGCAGCGGCAAGCCCACCGGCTGCCAGCTGAGCGACCAGTACGCGCCGTCCGCGTCGTCCCGCACATACACGTAATGGCCCGGGCCGTCCAACGGCACGCCGTTGGGGCGAAAACGCGTCACGCGGCCGTACTGCGGGCTGCCCGCCCACAGATAACCGCCCGCGTTTTGCGATACCACCGCGCCCAGCCTGCCCGTGCCCAGATAGTTCGTCAGGGAAAAAGGCGCGTCCACACGTTCGATCACGTATTCGCGCCGCTGGTTGTCAAAGCGTCCGTACCGCATGTTGATATGTCCTTTCAGAAAAGGGGCGTCCGATTGCAGCAACCGGACGCCCCAGGGGGAAAATCGTTTTACTGGGCCGCGAGGAAGGCGGTCAGCTGCGCGTTGGCTTCGTCCACGTAGGTCTGCATGCCGGCATCGCTGAGCTTCTGGAGGAACTCGGGCAGCTTCTCGGCGGGATCCACCGCGCCGGTATCCAGCGCGAGGGCGTATTCCGCGGCGACGTTAACCAGCGCGGACTGTTCCACCTGCACGTTGGAAGCGTCAAACGTGAAGCCGATGATCGGGATCTTCTTGGCGGCGCCGTAGTAAGCCTTGAAGGTATCCCAGAAATCCTTGCCCTGATCGGCAGTCGGGGTCAGCAGGGTCACGTTGCCCATGCCGTTGGTCCAGGGCTGGTAATCGGCGCGCTTGTCGGTGAACTGCACCAGACCGTCGGCGTTGAGGGTATAATGGATGCCTTCCACGCCGTAGTTGAGCAGCATCATCAGGTAGGGATCGGTGTTGAGGAGGTTTAAGAACATCATGGCGCGCTCAGGATTGGCCGAGGCGGTGGAGATGGCGACCATCGCGCCCTGGGAGCTGGTGGTATCCACGTAGGCGGGGGTGCAGGGCACCATTTCCACATGGATGTTGCGCTCCTGGGAGGCCTGCAGCTCATAGCCCAGGGAGTAGCTCTGGGTGCCGATGAGGTACTGGCCGGTCAGCTGCTTGTTCTTGCGCAGGTCGTTGGCGGTATCCGCCACGGCCAGGCCGGGATCAATGTAGCCGGCGAGGTAGTATTCGCGCGTCTTTTCCACGAACTTTTTATATTCGTCGGTGGCGAACTTGTTGAGCATCACGTTGCCGTACGGGCCTTCCGCGGAAATGTCCGTGGGGTTCATGTAGTAGCTCAGCAGGTTGGTGCTGCCGCTGTCACCCGCGACGATGATGGAGTTGGTGGCCATGCGCTCCAGCACCATGCCTTCCACCAGCAGGGGGTAGAAGCTGTCGCCTTCGCCTGCCTTGACGGTCTTGAGGATGTCTCCGAAGGAGTAGTAATCGGCGTTCCTGATATCGTCCAGGGTGTAGCCGTACTTCGTAAGCAGGTCGACGTTGATGTCCCAGCAGTTCTGGGTGGCGATATCCTTGTAGCCGGGCACGGCGTAGACGCCCAGGCCGTCGCTGCCCTGAATCTTCGCGCCGTCGGTGAGCACCTGGGGCAGGGTAGCCCACAGGTCCGCGGCGTACTTTTCGATCAAGTTGTTGTCCGGATCGTCCAGGCGCACCCACATGCCCTTTTTGGCATAGGCGTTGTATTCATCCTGCGACCAGGAGCAGGTGAAGTACATGTCGATGGGGTCGCCCGCGTTCAGGCTCATGGTCGACGTCTCGTCGAAATCGCCCCACGTGCCCCAGATAACCTTCAGCGAGGCGTTGATCTTGTCTTTGAGGTACTCGTTCACTTTCGCAAGCACCGCGGAATCGTCGGTCACGTTGCTGCCGTGGAACATGATGGTGAGCTCCGCCGGCGTAAGGGAAGCAGCCTCCGCCGTCGCGAAGGTGAAGACGCTCGCGGTCAGCAGGAGCGTCAGCAGCAATGCCAGGATCTTCCTCATGATGGTTTCCTCCTTATTTATGAAACAGCGGCGTATACGCTGTTTGCTTCGGATGGATTGCGCGCCGGGCGGAGCGTCAGCCTTTCACCGAGCCGATGGTGAGCCCCGCCACCACGAACCGCTGGAAGAAGGGGTAGGCGCAGGCGATGGGCACCACGATCAGCACCACCAGCGCCATCTTGAGCGATTGCGAAGGCAGGTTCACGGCCACGTTGGCGGCCTCAGCCCCCAGCAGATGGCTGTTTTTGGCGATGAAATCGGCGTTACGCTGCATTTTCATCAGCAGGTATTGCAGCGGAATCAGATCGGTGTTCTGGCGGATGTAGAGCAGCGCCAGAAACCACTCGTTCCAGTAAGCCAGGGCGTTGAGCAGCGCAACGGTTGCGACGCCGGGCTTAACCACCGGCAGCACAATGCGGAACAGCGTGTGGTACTCGCCGCTTCCGTCGATCGTCGCGGCTTCGATCAGTTCCGTGGGGACGCTGGTTTGCAGGAACGTGCGCATGATGATGACGTTAAAGGGGCTAAACAGCATCGGCACGATCAGCGCGGCGTAGTTTTCGCTCAAGCCCAGCACGTTTTTGCAGATGATGTAGGTGGGCACCAAACCGCCGCCGAAAATCATGGTAAAGAAGCTCAGGAAATTGAAGAAATGGCGTTGCCGGAAATCCCTGCGGAAAAGGGGATAGGCGTACAGCAGCGTCATCAGCACGCTTAGCGCCGTGCCTACCGCGGTAATGAAAAAGCTGTTGAAATACGAGCGCCACAGCGCGTCCCCGATCCTGAACACATAGGCGTAGGCCTGCGTGGACCAGCTTTGCGGGACGAACGAGTAGCCGATCTGCCGGATGCTCTCCTCCGAGGTAAAGGAGATAATCACCACAAACAGGAAGGGCACCACGCAAAACAGCGAGAACAGCAGCAGCACCGCGTGGAACACGGTTTCGGTGGGCGCGCTGACGGCGTTGAGGCGGAGGTTGGGCCGCCGGGTCACGGAAGGGGTTGGCAGCATGCGTCGGCCTCCTTTCAAAACAGCGAGCTGTCCGGGTCGAACCTGCGAACGACGGTGTTGGCGGCGATGATGCACACAAACCCCACCACGTTTTGCAGCAGCCCCGCCGCCGAGCTCATGCCCACGCTTCCGGAGTTCATGTACGCCCGGTACACGTAGGTATCGATCACCTGCGTGGTGGAGTACAGGCTTCCGGAGTTGAGCGGCACGTTGTAGAACAGCCCGAAATCCGCGTTGAAGATTTTGCCGACGTTCAGGATGAACAGGATGATGATCATCGTGCGCAGGTTGGGGAGCGTGACGTGGCGAATCTGCTGCCACTTGGTGGCGCCGTCCACGGCGGCGGCCTCGTACTGGGCGCGGTCGATGCCCGTAATCGCCGCCAGGTAGAGCACGGTTGAATAGCCGATGTTCTTCCAAAGGTTCGCGCCGATGAGGAGCGCCGGCCAGTACTGCGGGCT
This sequence comes from Clostridiales bacterium, assembly GCA_012517815.1. Classification (GTDB taxonomy): domain Bacteria; phylum Bacillota; class Clostridia; order Christensenellales; family Aristaeellaceae; genus CAXXOK01. Next base: position 24,767 of record JAAYUF010000033.1, on the reverse strand, counting down.
CTGGTACCAGTCGATCACATCCTGCCCGGCCAGTTTTTGCAGGTTGGGCACCATGCCGCTGGCGGTGTCCAGAAACGCGAGCAGGAAGTAGCTGGCGACCACCCAGCTCAGGAAGTAGGGGAAAAACATGAGGGTCTGGTAGGTTTTTGCGGCAAAACGGCTGGTCAGTTCGTTGAGCATGATGGCGAAAGCCACCGCGATCACCAGCCCCAGCACGATGAACGTGAGGTTGTACAGCAGCGTGTTGCCGATGATCCGCCCCGTATCCGGGCTTCGGAAGAGAAACTCGAAATTCTTGAAGCCGACCCAGTCGCTCTTCAGGATGTTATTCCAGAACGTGTTGGGCTTAAAGGCGCGGTAGTCCTTGAAGGCCAGCACGATGCCAAACATCGGCAGGTAACGGAGCAGCAGCAGCCACAGCGCCCCCGGGGCGGCCATGGAAGCGAGCAGGAGCGCCTTCCTGCGCCGGCTGCCGATCAAAGAGTCGTGGCGGGGCAAACCAGGGTTCATCGCGCGCATGGTTTTCCTTTCCGGCCGAGAACGCCTTTGGCGGTTCGATGGTTTGATTGTAGCGGGTCGGCGCCGGGAAGTCATGGCACTGGGTTGTCATTTCTTGCGCTTGCTTGGCCGTATGCGAAATAAGACAACCGACGGAAAGCCCAAATACTGCAACAAGAAAGGATCATACATGCCCTTGGGCGGCGGATGATGCCCAGTGGCCGAAAAGGAAGAACCTGCATAACGGGCCGTGCTTCGCCTTCCGGCGGAACGTCCGGCGGAATCCTTGCGAAACCCGTTTCCGCAAAACGGAAAGTGTGATATAATCGCCCTAACGGGCGCGAAGCCGGAATCCAACCTGCATCAGGCTTTCCCATCAAGCGCACAGGAAGAGGCATAACGTGAATACATTCAGGCTCAAGGAAGGGATGCTGCTGGGTACTGCCAGCGCGGCGACCCAGATCGAAGGCGGCGCGCTGGATCACAGCTGGATGGACTGGTGGCGGCAGGGGCATATCGTGGACGGCACAAGCCCGGAGCGGGCCAACGATCATTACCGGCTCTGGCAACAAGACGATGCGCTGATGCGCGACCTGGGCCTGCAAATCGCCCGGATCGGCGTGGAGTGGGCGCGCGTTGAGCCGCAGCAAGGCGTGTTTGACGAAGACGCCGTCGCCCATTACGTGCAGGAGGCCGAGCTGCTGATCGGCTACGGCATCCGGCCGCTGGTAACGCTGCACCATTTCACCAACCCGATGTGGTTTGAAAAGGCGGGCGCGTTTGAAAACCCGGCCAACCTCCCCGTGTTCCTGCGCTTCGTGGAAAAGATGGTCACGGCTTTTGGCACAAGGGTTCACGAGTACATCACCATCAACGAGCCCAACGTCTACGCCACCAACGGTTATTTCTTCGGCCTCTGGCCGCCGGGCGACAGGAACCTGAAACGCACGGTACGCGTAATGTCCGCGCTGGCCGTGGCGCATATCGAAGCGTACCGGCTGATCCACGCCTTACGCGAGGCGATGGGGGCAACCGATACGCGCGTGAGCTTTGCCAACCATATGCGCGTTTTTGCCCCCAGGAACCCGCGAAATCCGGTTCACCGCATCCTGACCCGCGTCATGGAGCACCTGTTTCAGGGCGCGCTGTCCAAGGCGCTGTGCGTGGGCGTGTTTCCGTGGCCGCTGCATCGCAGGGGTCATCACGCGCGCGGGCGGTACTGCGATTTTATCGCCGTCAACTACTATACCCGCACCACGGTGGACAGCCTCAACGACGGCGTGCGGGAAAACGTGCCGGTGACCGACCTGGGGTGGGAAATCTACCCGGAGGGCATCGTAGACTGCGCCCGCAAGCTGTACCGGCTCTGCCCGGCGCCAATCTACATCACGGAAAACGGCACGTGCGACAATGCGGACAGCTTCCGCTGCCGCTACATCTGCGAGCATCTCCGCGCCCTTTGCGAAAGCGAACTGCCGGTGGAGCGTTACTATCACTGGTGTTTTCTGGATAATTTCGAGTGGACCGCCGGGGAAAGCGCGCGTTTTGGCCTTGTGGAGGTGGATTACCCCACGCAGCGCCGCACGGTCAAGCAGAGCGGCGCGTTCTTTCGGGACGTAATCGCGGCGGGCGGCGTAACCGAGGCGATTTTCGAGCGCTATGTGCGGGATCAGGTCTACCGCACCAACGTAAAAACGGGAGGTTGAAACGGATGGGCGCATGGTGGCAGGACCGCGTGGCGTATCAGATCTATCCCCGCAGTTTTCAGGATACCAACGGCGACGGCTTTGGCGATCTGCCGGGCATCATCGCGCGGCTGGACGATCTGCAGGCGCTGGGCGTGGGCATCCTCTGGCTGTCGCCGGTGTACCGCTCGCCCGACGCGGACAACGGCTACGATATCAGCGATTACCGGGACATCAACCCCAAGTTCGGCACGCTTGAGGACATGGACCGGCTCTTTGCGGAGGCGGCCAGGCGCGATATTCGCGTGATCATGGACCTCGTGGTCAACCACACCTCGGACGAGCACGCGTGGTTTCAGCAAAGCCGCGACCCCCACAGCCCCTACCGGGATTACTACATCTGGCGGCCCGCAAAACCCGACGGCAGCCCGCCCAATAACTGGACTGGCTTTTTCATGGGCTCCGCGTGGACGCTGGACGAAGCGAGCGGCGAATATTACCTGCACCTGTTTGATAAAAAACAGCCCGATCTCAACTACCATAACCCCAAGGTCATCGAGGAAGTTAAGGCGATCATGCGCTTCTGGCTGGACCGGGGCGCGTCGGGGTTCCGCTGCGACGTGATCAACGTGCTGTACAAAGCCACGCTGGACGACGGGGAGAAACGGCTGGCCGTGCAGGGGGTGGAGCACTACAAATCGCAGCCCGGCACGCACGCCATTCTGCGGGAACTGCGGCGGGATGTGCTGGACCATTACGATTGCTTTACCGTAGGCGAAACCGTGATGGTCAACCTTGCGGAGGCGAAGGAACTGTGCGACCCGGAACGCCGCGAGCTGGACATGGTGTTCTATTTTGACCATCTGGAGGTGGACCGGCGGGTATCGCGGTTTGTGCCCAAGCGCTTCCGCGCGGACCGGCTCCTCAAGGTGTACGCCAAATGGCAGCAGGGGCTTTTCTGGAACGCGCTGTACCTGGAGAACCACGATCAGCCGCGCATCGTAAGCCATTACGGCGACGACGGCGTCTGGCGGGAGCGCAGCGCCAAACTGCTGGCGACCCTGCTGTTAACCCTCCGCGGCACGCCGTTCATCTATCAGGGGCAGGAAATCGGCATGACCAACTTCGATTTTCAGGGAATGGATGAACTGCGGGACGTGGAGAGCTTCAACATCGATCGCCTGCTGCAAAGCAAGCGCGTGCCGCGCCGGCTCCGCTGGCGGTGGATTCGCAAATCCTCGCGGGACAACGCGCGCACGCCCATGCAGTGGTCGGACGCGCCCGGCGCGGGCTTCACGACGGGCAAGCCCTGGATCGGTATCAACGGAAACTACCATCGCCTGAACTACGAGACCCAGCGAGGGGACGAAACCTCCGTGCTGCACTTTTACCGGCGGATGATCGCCCTGCGGGCGGGCAGCGAAACCCTGAAATACGGCGCCTTTGCGCCGCTGTTCGCCAACCGGCGCGTGATGGCGTATACGCGTACCCTGAACGACGAACGGCTGACGGTGCTGCTGAACTTTTCCGGCACGCCCGCGCGGGCCCCGGCCGAGGGCGAGGTGGTCGTTTCCAACGCGGGAACGGCAACCTACGCGGGCCGGCTCGCCCCGTGGGAAGCCGTTGTGCTGCGCCGGCCCGTCCGGCACACGGAACCAGGCGAACCGCAGGATCAGGCGCACGGGCCGGCGTTACCCGTGAATGCCGCCCCCGAAGGAGACGGCCGGCAGGCTGCCGCTCCGGCCCAACCATCCGCAAAGGCAACCGGGGAGGGGAAACCATGATCCGGATTGGGGACGGCGACTTTCGGCTGGATACGGCGCATACCAGCTATTGGTTTCGCATTACGGCGCACGGGCATCCGGAGCATGTGCACTACGGCGTTCGCCTGCCCGCGGATCAAGCCATGGAGCCGCTGGCCGTCAAGCGTACGGTTCAGCCGGGCACGAGCGTGCTGTACGATCCGGCGGACGAAACATACTGCCTGGATGTGATCCCGCTGGAGTGGTCGGGCATCGGCAAGGGGGACTACCGCGAAACGCCCGCTGAGATCCGCATGCCGGACGGCACGTTTACCGCTGATTTCCGCTACCGCGGCCATCAGGTGACGGACGGCTGTATCCCCATGGAAACCCTGCCTTCGGCTGCGGGCATGCCCGACGATTGCCAGACGCTGGCCCTGACCTTATGGGACGAAAGCAACGACGTGACCCTCACCCTGTACTACACCGTCTTTGAACAGACGGATGTGATCGCCCGGCGCGCCGTGCTCCTCAACGGGAACGAAAAGCCGCTGACCGTCCGCCGGCTTCTAAGCCTGCAGCTGGATCTGCCCAACGACCGATACCGCATGATCACGCTGGACGGCGCGTGGATTAAGGAAGCGCACCGCCATGAGCGGGACGTCGCCTACGGGCTGGCCGTGAACGCCTCCACCACGGGGGACAGCAGCAACCGACACAACCCGGGCTTCCTGCTGGCGGCCGGGGCGGCGGGGGAAAGCTTCGGGAACGTCTACGGCTTTAACCTGATCTACAGCGGCAACCATTACGGCGCGGTGGAGCGGAGCGATCAGGACCTGGTTCGCGTGGCGCTGGGCATCAACCCCTATTGCTTTGAGTGGACGCTTGCGCGGGGGGAGCGGTTTGAAACGCCCGAGGGTGTCCTGTGCTTCTCCGACGGGGGTTTCAGCGGGCTCTCACAGCGGTTTCACGACTTTGTGAACCGGCATATCGTGCGCGGGGAGGGGCGGGGCAAGGAACGTCCGGTGCTCATCAACAACTGGGAAGCGCATTTTTTTCAGTTTACCCGGGGTAAGCTCCTGAGGCTGGCGCGCCGTGCCCGACGGCTCGGCGTGGAGCTGTTTGTGCTGGACGACGGCTGGTTCGGCCGACGGGACAGCGACAGGGCGGGGCTTGGGGACTATTCGGTCAACCGCAGAAAGCTGCCCCGGGGGCTTTCGGAGTTTGCGGACCGCATCCACCGCATGGGCATGGCGTTCGGCCTCTGGTTTGAGCCGGAGATGGTGAACCCGGACAGCGACCTGTACCGCGCGCACCCCGAGTACGCGCTGCGCACACCCGGGAAAACCCCGGCGATGGGCCGAAACCAGCTGGTTTTGGACCTTTGCAACCCGGCCGTTCGGGATTTCATCGTCCGGCAGGTAGGCCGTGTTCTGGACGAGGTGAAAGTGGATTACGTCAAATGGGATGATAACCGGCACATCAGCGACGCCTGTTCGCCCTGCCTTGAGCGGCAGGGGGAATTCTTCCACCGCTACATCCTCGGGCTGTACGAGGTGCTTGGGCGGATTTTTCACCCCCGGCCGCACATCCTGCTGGAGAGCTGTTCCAGCGGCGGCAATCGCTTTGACCTGGGGATGCTGTGCTTTTCGCCGCAGATCTGGACTTCCGACGATACCGACCCGATAGAGCGCCTGGCCATTCAGGGCGGGCTTTCCTGCCTCTACCCGCTATCCGCCATGGGCGCGCACGTTTCCCAGGCGCCGCATCAGCAGACGCTCCGCGCGACGCCGCTGTCCACGCGCTTCAACGTGGCGGCGTTCGGCTGCCTGGGATATGAGATGGACTTGAAAAGCCTCACCCCAGTGCAACGGCGCGAAGTGCGGGAACAGATCGCCTTCTACAAGGCGCACCGGCAAACCTTCCAGTACGGCGCCTTCTACCGTGCCCAGCCGGATAAAGCCAACAAGACGGTATGGCACTGCGTGGCGCGGGACGGGAGCACCGCGCTTTCGGGCTTCTTCCAGACGCAGGCATCGGCGGCGGAAGGTTTCGACCGGCTGCGGGTGCCGGGTTTGCGCGGGGGTGGCTGGTATCGCGTAAGCACCAAACCTCAGCGCATCGAGGTGGCGCGTTTCGGCGGGCTGATCCGTCACATCTACCCCATATCCCTCCGGCCGGACGGGTGGATCATGCGGACGATCAACCGCCGGTTCAGCCTGGCGGACTGTGTGGAAACCTACGAAGGCTACGGCGCGGCGCTGGCGGAGGGGTTTCCGCTCAACACCCCGTTCATCGGCAGCGGATACAACGCCCGCGTCCGCGCGCTGGGGGATTTCGGCTCCAACCTGTACCTGACCCGGACGGTGAAGCCGTCAGACCAAAACGGTCAGGCGGTCTAGCGGGCGCAAGGCGCGTCCGAGCCCGACGTGGCAAACGCGGGGCGGGCGTCGAGCGCCCCGCGCACAGGGCCGGAAGTGAAGCCGCTCCTGCGCCGCAGGTTTCGGGATACCATGCCGCCCTTGCCGCCTCAGGCTGGATGCGGCGGGAACGGAGGCCATCGTCCCGAATGCGGGGGAGGATCACGCGCCCGTCCAAGCCGCAACGGAACAGCCGGAACGCTTTGCCGGCAGCGTTTGTCGCCGCCGCCGGGCTGGGCTGGGAGAGCGGACGGCGCGGTTACCGCGATTGGCTTCCCGGCGAGGTCTGGCGCGGTGCGCCGCAGAAAAAAACCGGGGAACAACCGCCGGCCCGTGAAGTCGCCTTACGAGGAGCCGGTTCACAACAGGAGGAAGTATGAGAAGAAAAGACCGGGAAGTGACCGACATCCGGGACATCCATGCCATTATCGACGCCAGCGATTGCTGCCGCGTCGCTTTTTCGGAAGCGGACGGGCCTTATATCGTGCCGCTGAACTTCGGCTTTGTACCCGGCGGCGAGCAGGGCTGCGTTTTCTACTTTCACGGCGCGAAGGAAGGCAAAAAGGCGGAGTTGATGGCGGGCGGGGCGCGCGTCGGCTTCGAGCTGGATACCCGTCATGAACTGATCCAGGGCAACACGGCCTGCGACTACGCCTACCGCTTTCAAAGCGTCGTGGGCAAGGGGCTGGCAAGCGCGGTGGACGATCCCGCCGAAAAACGGAACGCGCTCATTTGCATCATGCGCCATTACAGCTCGCGGAACGATTTCGCCTTTACCGACGCCCAGGTTGCCGCCGTCGGTGTTTTCAAGCTGATCGTCACGGAAATGACCGGCAAGGAGCATCCCTGACGGACAGCAGCGCGCAGAGCACACGGCCCGCCCGGCACCGGTCGAACGGATGCAGCGCCGCGGCGGGATCATCGGGGACGACCAGCACGGTTTGGCGCCTGTTTTCAAATGGGCGCTTTTTGTTTATCCTTCTCGCGTGCGGCGGCTCGCGGCAGCGGCGGCATGCTGTACCGCGCCCCTTTCCTTCGGGATGCGGGCAGGGTGGCGAAGCGGTCGCCGCGCCCGCGCAGGCCGGATCGCGCGCGAAAGCGCAGTGGCGTTTGCCTGCGCGCGGCCATACGGACTTCCGGGGGCGGCGATCGGCCTTCGTTTTGTACGTTTGGCGCAACGAGTTCTTTTTGAATTCATCTTTCGGGATTATAATGCCCGCAGGAGGTGATCGATGTGTTTCACGTGCTGGTGGCGGAGGATAATCCCAACGCGCGCAAACTGATGGAAGCCGTGCTGCGGAGAGACGGATACGTTGTGTTTTCAGCGGCCGACGGGGTGGAGGCGCTGCGAATCATGGACGAGCAGCACATCGATCTCGTGGTACTGGATATCATGATGCCACGCATGGACGGCTACGCCTTCACGCAGGAACTGCGCGAAAACGGCGTGAATACGCCGATCCTCATGGTAACGGCCAAACAGTTGCCGGCTGAAAAGCACAAGGGGTTTCTGGTGGGCACGGACGATTACATGACCAAGCCCGTGGATATGGAGGAGATGCTCCTTCGCATCCGCGCGCTGCTCCGCCGGGCGCAGATCGTCAGCGCTCACCGGCTGCAGATCGGCGACGTGGTGCTGGAGTACGATTCGCTCACCGTTACGCGCGGAGCGGAACGCCAGACGCTGCCGCAAAAGGAATTCTACCTGCTCTACAAGCTGCTCTCCTACCCTGACAAGATCTTCACCCGGATTCAACTGATGGACGAGATCTGGGGCATGGAATCGGAAAGCACGGATACGACGGTCAACGTGCACATCAACCGGTTGCGCAGGCGCTTTGAAAGCTATCCGGAGTTTGATCTGGTCGCGGTGCGCGGGCTGGGGTACAAGGCGGTGAAGAACGTATGATCAAGGAACGGTTGCACCGTATGCGGCTGTCGCTGGTGTTTTCGCTGGTGGTGCTGGGCATTTTTCTGATCACCAGCGTGATCATGATCGCAATCGCGTTTCTGTTCTCGCACTTTGGCGTGGTGGACAAGCTGGGGCTGAAACGGTCGCTCCCGGTGCTGCTGGCGGCCTTTCCCGCCAGCGCGATCGTGGGTACGATCGTATCGCTGGTCGTCGGCCGCATTCCGCTTCGGCCCATCCGGCAGGTCATCAACGCCACCAACCGACTGGCGGCCGGGGATTTCTCCGTGCGTATCTCCGTCAGCCACACGCCGGAATTCCGCGAACTGCGGGACAGCTTCAACCGCATGGCCCGGGAACTGAGCAGCATCGAGCTGCTACGCACCGATTTCATCAACCAGTTTTCCCATGAGTTCAAAACGCCCATCGTTTCCATCAAGGGCTTCGCGGAGCTGCTCAAGGCGGACGATCTGCCCCGGGAGGAGCGCGACGAGTATCTGGACATCATCATCCGCGAATCCGCGCGGCTGTCCGCCATGGCGACCAACGTGCTCAACCTCACGCGCGTGGAAAACCAGGCGATCATACCGGATCAGCAGGATATTGACCTGGGGGAGCTCCTGCGCCGCGCCGTGTTGCTGATGCAAACCGCGTGGGAGCGAAAAAAGCTGTGCATGGAAATCGAGCTGGACGAGGCGAAGGTGCGCGGCAATCCGGAGATGTTAAGCCAGGTCTGGGTGAACCTGCTGGACAACGCCGTGAAATTTTCGCAGGAAGGCGGAGCCGTCACTCTGACCCTCCGCCGGGACGAACGCTGGGCGGCGGTGACGCTCCGCGACGAGGGGCAGGGGATCGCCCCGGAGGATCTGCCGCATATCTTTGATAAGTTCTACCAGTCGGAGACAACGCGCAACATCCCCGGCAACGGCCTGGGGCTGACGCTGGCGCAGCGCATCGTACAGATGCACGGCGGCGAGATCGCCTGCGAGAGCAGCCCCGGCGAATGGACGGCTTTCACCGTGCGGCTTCCCCTGCTCAGGTAACAGGGCCGCCGTCTGGCGCGGGCGCATAGCCCCCCCATTTCTCCCGGCTGAACTTCGGCGGTGTGCGGCGGCGCGCCGGACCTGGCGCAGTTTACGCTGAGTTTATCATTCGGGTTTATCATACGGTTGTACTCAGGTTCACATGTAGGAGGTTCTGGTCGTGAAAAAGAAACGCAGAGGATGGATTGTTACCCTGATCGTCCTGGCGGCCGTCGTGGTCGCCGCAACGGTGTTGCTCAACGGGAGCCGGGGCGTGCAGTACGCGGAGGCCACCGCCACGATGGGCGATATCACAACGTATTTCAGCTTCTCGGGGAGCATCGACGTCAACAGCTCGCTCACGGTTACGGCGCCCGCCGACGCGACCGTATCGGAAGTGTACGTGCGCGCCAACAGCGTAGTGCCCAAGAACGCGCGCCTGATGCGCCTGTCGGACGGCAGCGTGATCAAAACGGATATCGCGGGCGAGGTCACGGCGCTGGACGTTGTTCCCGACGGCGCGGTAAAGGCGGGGGACATGCTCGCCGAAATCATGGATCTTTCGACCATGAAGGCGACGTTCCAGGTGGACGAGTTTGATATTTCCGCCGTTGAAATCGGCAAAACCGCGCTGATTACGCTGGACGGCACCGGCGCCACCTTCGAAGGGCCGATTACCAGCCTGAACAAGCGCGCCACCCAATCCGGCGATCTGAGCTACTACACCGCGACCATCGACCTTTCCGGCGTTACGCTCCCCGCCGAGGCGCTGCCCGGCATGCAGATCACCGTCAAGGTGCTCAACAAACAGGCGCAGAACGTCGTGCTGCTGGAAATGGACGCCGTGAGCTTTACGGCCTACAACGTTCCGTATGTGATGATACGGGACGGCAAGGAAACCAAGACGGTCGACATTCAGGTGGGCATCAACGACGGGGCGAACGTGGAAATCACCAGCGGCCTGCGAAACGGCGATACGGTGCTCTATGTGCCCAGCTCGACCGACTACTTTGAGAATATGATGGCGGCGCGCCGCGAAACGTTAAGCTCGGGGGCCAAGTAAGATGGATGACGACTTTTTCCGGATGACAGGCATCATCAAGCGCTACCAGATGGGCGACGAGCTGCAGACGGTGCTGCGCGGCGTCAACCTGACGGTGCGCGAAGGTGAGTTCGTCTCCGTGCTGGGGCCGTCTGGCAGCGGCAAGTCCACGCTGATGAACATCATCGGCTGTCTGGATACCCCTACGGAGGGCCAGTACATCCTCCGCGGGCGGGATATCGGCAAGCAGGACGCGCGCCAGCTGGCAGCCATCCGCAACAGGGAGATCGGCTTCGTGTTCCAGTCCTTCCAGCTGCTGCCGCGGCTGGACGCGCTGCGCAACGTCGAGCTGCCGCTCATCTACGGCGGCATGCCCGAGAAGAAGCGCATGGAACGCGCCGAGGAAGTGCTGGTGCGCGTGGGGTTGCAGGATAAGCTCTACCACCATCCCAACCAGCTTTCCGGCGGCCAGCAGCAGCGCGTCGCCATTGCCCGCGCGCTGGCCACCAACCCCAGCATCCTGCTGGCGGACGAACCGACCGGCGCGCTGGACCAGGCGACCGGCAAACAGGTGATGAGCCTGTTTGAGGAAATCGCCCAAGAAGGGCGCAACATCATCATGATTACGCACGATCTGTCCATCGCGCGGCATGCCAGGCGCGTGGTGCACATCCTGGACGGCATGCTCACGGAAGGGGAGTCGCTGCATGCTTAGAAAAAAGCTGAGCCTTTGGAAGGAAAGCATGCGGATGTCCGTCATGAACATCTGGAGCAGCAAGATGCGCTCGTTCCTGACGGTGCTGGGTATCGTCATCGGCGTCATGGCCATCATCGCGCTGATTACCATCATGCAAAGCGCCACCACCGAAGTGACGGACGAATTTACCGCCATGGGCACCGGCCGGCTGGTGGTCAACGCGCAGGGAACGCCGCTGAAAAGCGGGCTCACGGTTGCCGACATGGAAGCCATCCGCGCGATTCCCAATGTCCAAGGCGTTTCGCCCACGGTAACCTCCACGGCCACCGTCAAATCGGATAACGCCTGGGTGGAGGACGTGACCATCGACGGGTATAACGAGGTGTATTTCCGCCGCAACGCCGAACTGGTCGGCCGCGGGCGCGCCCTTACGCCGCTGGATGTGGAAAGCAAGAACCGCGTCGCCCTGCTGGACTCGACGGCCGTACACCATCTGTTCTACGCGCAGGACCCCATGGGGCGCAAGGTATACATCCGCGGGTATGAGTTTACCATCATCGGCGTGCTCTCCGACGCGGACAGCAGCGACGTGCTGGCCCAGGCGCAGAGCGACGGCACGGACGGCGGCCGGATCATTATCCCGTATAGCACGGCGATGACGCTGACCGGCACGCGCAACATTGCCTCCCTGAGCGTATACGTAACCGATACCGCCTACACCCAGCAGGTGCAGTCGGCGCTGGAAAACGAGCTCAACGCGGCGTTCAACTACAAGGACGACAGCTACCGCGTCATCAACATGGAAAGCCTGCTGGATACCATGGATACCATGCTTTCCATGATGACGATGCTGTTGGTGGGCATCGCCTCCATCGCGCTGCTGGTGGGCGGCATCGGCATCATGAACATGATGCTGGTGACCGTGTCCGAGCGCACCACCGAAATCGGCCTGCGCAAGGCGCTGGGCGCCGAGCCGGGGCAAATTCAGCTGCAGTTCCTGATCGAATCGATCATCCTGTCGCTATCGGGCGGCGTGATCGGGGTTGCGATGGGGCTGGCGGTATCCTACCTGTTCAGTGTGATCGCAGGCTTCGGGTTTGTGGTTTCAGGCTCCGCCATCGCGTTGGGCGTGGGCTTCTCGGCGGCGGTCGGGATCGTGTTCGGGTGGGCGCCCGCCCGCAAAGCGAGCGCGCTCAACCCCATCGATGCGCTGCGCAGCATTTGATCGATCAGAAAGGATGAACCTATCATGAAAAAGATGGCCGCTCTCCTGTTGGCCCTGACCCTGACGCTTGGCGGTTTCACCGCTGCCGCGCAGGCCGAGCAGAGCGCCGCCGGCTACACCGGCAAGGTCGCTTTCCGGGAAACAATGACCCTGACCGCGCCGTTTGGCGGCGTGGTGCAGGATTTTGCCCTGCGCGCCGGCGATGCCGTTGCGGCGGGCGAAACGCTCTTTACCCTCTCCACGACCAAAGTGTATGCCGCTTTGGATGGCACGGTGCGGGGCCTGATGGCGCAGCCCGGGGATGAAGCCCAGGCTGTCGCCGACCGGTACGGCGCGCTTTTATACCTGGAGCCCAAGGAGCGCTTCACCGTCGCCGCCAATACCAACAACGCCTACAAATCGGACACCAACGACAACCTGAACCGCTACCTGAACCAGGGCGACGTCGTGTATCTGCGCAGCTCCAGCGATAACGACCGTACCGGCGTGGGCGTGATCACCGCCGTGGACGGTCGCTCCTTCGATGTGGAAGTGCAAAGCGGCAACCTGATCGTGGAGGACACCGTATCCATTTACCGTGACGTGGAATACTCCTCCTCCCAGCGGATCGCCAGCTACGCAAAGGTGCAGCATGCGGCCGCTACGCCCGTCACCGCGGAAGGCAGCATCCTGCGCGTGCTGGTTACCCAGGGGCAGACCGTGCGGCGCGGCGACCTGCTGCTGGAGACGGTCCAGGGCACGCTGGAGGGGCTGACGCCCGTCGGCGATCAGGTAACCTCCCCGGTGGACGGCGTGCTGGTGAGCGTATCGGCCAAGGCGGGCGAAAGCGTCGCGCAGGACGGCGTGCTGGCCACATTGGCCGCCGTGGATGCACTCTGGGTTGAGTTTAACCTGGACGAGAGCGATCTGGATACGGTTCACGCGGGCGACCGCGTGCAGGTGATACAGGACGCGCTGCCCGACCGCGCGGCTCTGGAAGGCACGGTGCTCTCCGTTTCTTCCGTAAACGAGGCGGAAAGCGGCGACGCGAAGTACACCGCCTATGTGGAGCTGGACAGTGTACAGGGGCTTCGCCAGGGGATGAACGTCTCCGTGTACCTGCGCTGACCAGCGTAAGCGAAAGGCGCAGCGCCGCCTCAATGGCTTGCCGCACGGCGCGCGCGGCCGAAAGGCCCTCCCCGTCAGGCTGGGCGGTCCACCGCATCGGGTGTCCCGGCCGCGCATCCCGGAGGGGGGAGAAGGCCGGCCGCCCCCCCGGAGACGTTCTGCCGGTTTGATACGCCAGACACTTGAACCGCAGGGCGTCCGAGTTCCGAAAGGAACGCGGACGCCCTGTTTTTCGCTTCAGGCAAGCGCATGTCCATTCAGACGGAATCAGAGGGTCATGTCCGCGCTCCGGAAAGGGGGCGGACATCCTTTGCCCGCTGAGCAACAACGCCTGCGGCGATGCCCGGCGCCGGGTTGCAGGCATGCCGGAAACGCGGAGCCAAAGGCCGCGAGAAGCCATGCGACAAAACCATACGGCTGTAAACGCCGCGCGACCCACAACGCCCTGCGCGGGGTCGGCGCAGGGCGGCAACGCGAGGCCTTCCGGTCCGGCGGATTGTCAGCTAAACCATCGTCCCTGTTTAAAAACAGAACAGGAACGATGGGAAAGGTCTGTCTGCCGGCCGGGAGCCGCCGGCAACAGCCGTCGGGAGCATTGCTACCGTCCTGCTTTTCAGCTAAGCGCGCGGTCGATCTCCAGCAGCGTCTCCATGAGCACATTCACGCCCTTGGCGCAGGCTTCGGTGAGGGTGTACTCCAGCTCGCAATGGCTGTGGCCTTCCACGCTGGGCACAAAGATCATCGCCGTGGGGAGGATATCCGCCACGTACTGCGCGTCGTGCCCCGGGCCGCTGTGCATGCGCAGGCGGCTATAGCCGCAGGCCTGTGCGCTCCGGTCCACCATGGAAACCAGCGCCTCGTCAAACGCCACGGATTTGCGCGACCACGCCTCCGCGTAACTCACCTTGCAGCGCGCCACCTCGTCGGGCAGGGAGCGGATGACCGAGAGCACCTGCCGGATCACCGCGGGATCGTAATGCCGCGCGTCCAGCGTGAACCTGACCTCGTCGGGGATGATGGTGTGAATGTTGGGGTGCGCGGAGATTTTGCCGGTGGTGTACACCAGCGCGGGGTCGAACCTGTCCAGCTCGTCGTGCAGGTGCTGGATCACCTTGACGGCGGCGTAGAGCGCGTCCTTGCGGTATTTCATGGGCGTGGTGCCGGCATGGTCCGCTTGCCCCAAGAAGGTGAACTCGAAGTTGATCATGCCGCAGACGCCGTCGACCACGCCAATATCGTAGCCTTCGGCCTCCAGCACCGGGCCCTGCTCAATGTGCAGTTCCAGCATCGCGGCGTACTTTTCCGGGGAAAGGCGGTTGGCTTCGTCGCCCATGTATCCGCTTGCCTCCAGCGCCTCGCCGAAGGTATAGCCGGGCCTGTCCTTGGCGACGGAAGCGAGCATCTTCTGCTTGTCAAACTTGCCGCAGATCACGCCCGAGGACATCATGGCCGGCTCAAAGCGCGCGCCCTCCTCGTTGGTCCACACCACGGCGGTCAGCGGATGGCGGTGGGGGACTTTGGCCAGCGCGATGGTCTCCAGCGCTTCCATGGCGGAGAGAACCCCCAGCACCCCGTCGAAATTGCCGCCCTGCCGCACGGAATCCAGATGGGAACCCGCCGCGATGGCCGGCAGATCTTCGGTGCCGGGGAGCGTCGCGTACAGGTTGGCCATATCGTCCGTTACGACGGCCGCGCCGATGGCCTCCATGCGTTTGCGGAACTCCGCGCGCGCCGCCAGTGCCTCGGGGGAGAGAGAAAAGCGGGTGACGCCGCCTTTGCCGGTATCGCCAAAGGCGCTGAACGCTTTGATTTTTTCATCCAGGTTGGCAGGGTTGCACAGGATCACGGGACAGACCTCCTTTTTGATGGCTCGGTTCGGTTTCTATCGGCCGGCGGGGTGTAGCCTTGCCGGCTTTGGCACGCGCTTACCCGGGGTAATGGCCTCCGCGGGGCACACGGTCAGGCACAGGTGACAGCCGACGCATTTGGACGGTTCCATCAGCGGCCGGTTGTCCTCCCCGGCACGGATGGCCTGATGGCCAGCGTCGGCGCAGGATATGCGGCAGCGGCCGCAGCCGACGCACTTTTTGCGGTTGAAGCGCGGGTAACAGAGGGTTTTGCGGTCCAGTTCCTCCGCCGGGACGATGTGCGGCAGCGCGCGGCCCACAATCTGCCGCACGCTGGTCATGCCCATGGTGCCCAGGTACTGGCGCATTCCCTCCGTCATATCCTCGATGATGCGGTAGCCGTACTGCATGACGGCGGTGGTTACCTGCACGGTCTCGCACCCGACGGCCAGAAACTCGGCCGCGTCGCGCCAGGTTTCAATGCCGCCCATCCCGCTGATCGGGGCGTCTGCCAGCCGCGGGTTTTGCTTCATGGTCTGGATAAACCGAAGCGCGATGGGCTTGACTGCCTTTCCGGAATACCCGCCGACACTGGTTCGTCCGGCGACGTCCGGCCCGGAGGTGAAGGTGAAGAGGTTGATGTTCATCACGCTCTTAATGGTGTTGATGGCCGCGATGCCGCTGGCGCCTGCCTCCATGGCCGCGATGGCCGGCGGCTCCATCTGCCCCAGGTTCGGCGTCATTTTCGCCAGCACGGGCCGCGCGGTGCCCCGCAGGGTGGCGCGGGTGTAGGCGGCCACCAGCTCTGGACTCTGGCCCACGTCCGAACCCAATCCGTTGGCGGCCATATGCGGGCAGGAGAAGTTACACTCGATGATGTCCGCGCCGGCCTCGGTCACCAACCGTGCCAGCTCCGTCCACTCGTCCTCGTCGCGCCCCATGATGGAGGCGATGATCACCTTGGCGGGGAATTCCGCCTTGAGCCTGCGGATTGCGTCCAGGTTCTCCTGCGCCGTGTGCTCGGAAATCTGCTCGATGTTCTTGAAACCGAGGAAGGGCGTCGTTTCCTTGCGGATGGCGTCAAAGCGCGGAGACACCTCGTCCGGCACGAACAGGCCGATGGTCTTGAACGCCGCTCCCGCCCAGCCCATGCGAAACGCCCGCGCGATCATCTCGTAATCGTTGGCGACGATGGAGGAGGACAGGAAAAACGGGTTTTCGCAAGGCACGCCGCAAAAGTCGATTTCCAGACTGGCGGCCGAGCGCTCCACCTGATGGGACGCAAGGGTTTTCAGCACCGCGTCCACCGCGACGCCGCGGCCGGTTCGGGCTTTCACGCAGGCTTTGAGGCAGGGTCGGTCGGCGCAGCTGTGGCAGGGTAACGGGGTGGGAAGGTGCAACGCGGCGCCGCTCTGGTTTTCCAGCCGCGCGGAACGGATGGCGCGGGCGGGGTCCACGCCCCGCGGGCAGGCCGCGGTACAGGGCGCGCCGTCGCACAGGAAGCACAGTCCGGTTTCTTCCCGTGCCATCAGCGCGGTATACAGAGTGTCCATGGGCAGATTCCTCCCTGCTGAGACGCGCTATTTGGACGGCGCGCGCTTGACAAAACGGCCGTAGCCGGGTTCGCCGACGAACTGACCGTCCCTGTAGACCAGTTTGCCGCGCACATAGGTTTCTACGGGATATCCTTTCAGGGTTTTGCCTTCCCAGATGGTGTGATCGGAATCGGAGTGCATGTTGCCCACCGAGATGGTTACCACCTTTTCCGGATCATACACTACGATGTCCGCATCCTTGCCCACCGTCAGCGAACCCTTTTCCGTGCAGCCGAAAATTCGGGCGGGGTTGGCGGAACAAAGCTGCACCGCGCGCGGGAAGGTGATCTTCCCCTCGTTGGCGGCCGCGAGCATGTAGGGGTACAGGTTCTCAATGCCGGCGCAGCCGTTGGGGATCCTGGTGAAATCATCCTTGCCCCAATCCTTCTCATAGCTTTGGAAGGGGCAGTGGTCGGTGGCAACCGTATCGATGCCGCCGTCTGCGACGGCTTTCCAGAGCGCCGCGCGGCTTTCTTCCCCCTTAATGGGCGGGGAACAGACGAAATTGCGGCCGTCCGGGCGCTTGTACACATCGCAGGTGAACTCCAGATACTGCGGGCAGGTTTCGATGAAAATCGGCGCGCCCGCGCGCTTGGCGGCAACGGCGGCCTCCAGGCCCTCCTGATCGGCCATATGGACGATATACAGCGGCGCATCCACCGATTTGGCCCAGTGCACGGCGCGCTTGTCCGCTTCCGCCTCCACAAACTCGGGGCGGGACAGGTAATGGTACCATGCGGACGTTTTCCCTTCCCGCAGAAACTGCGCGACGTTCATATCAATCACGTCCGGGTTTTCCGCGTGCAGGTTGGTAATGGCGCCGACTTCGCGCGCCTTGAGCAGGACTTTCAGGAAGGTGGCGTCGTCCACCATCATGCCTTCCTTTTTATAAACAAAGAAGCACTTGAAGCTGGTGACGCCGTAATCCACGGAAGCCTGAAACTCGTCCAGCAGTGCGCCGCCGTTTAAATCGGTCACGATGCAGTGGAAGGCGTAGTCCACGCACGCCTCGGGATCGCAAAGCGCCCGGCGGGCCTCCACGGTTTCCAGAACGCCCTTGCCCTTGCGCTGCATGGTGTAGTCAAACACGGTGGTTACGCCGCCGCAGGCCGCCGCGCGCGTGCCGGACAGGTATCCGTCTGCGGAAACGGTGCCGCCAAAAGGCATGGCAAGGTGTGTGTGCGCGTCGATGCCGCCGGGCAGCACGTACTTGCCCCCGGCATCCACCACCCGTGCCGCCGGCAGATCTAGCGAAGCGCCGATCAGCGCGATCTTGCCGTTCTGAACGCCGATATCGCCCCGGAAAACCTCGGTCTCCGTGACCAGCATGCCGTTTCGAATGAGCAGATCCATGGGGAAGCCTCCTTAACGGGGCCCGCGGGACGCACCTGCGTCCCGCGGGCGATGTGTTGTCAACTTGGGTTTTAGCCGGGTTATTCGCTCACTTTGTACACGAGCACCAGGCCGGAGCGCTGGAAGATCTGCGCGACTTCGGTCAGGCCCATGCCGCCGGCGTTGGCGGCGATCAGGTTGGACACCCAGGTAACGCCGAAATCAACCTGGCCGGTGTAGACGGCCGTGGTCTCGCTGATGTCGCCGCCGCCGGGCACGATGGTTACGTTCAGGCCGGCATCGCTGTAGTAGCCCTTGCTCAAAGCCACATAGTAGCCCATGAACTGCGCCTGCGGCAGCCACTTGAGCTGGATGGTCACATCGGTCTTTTCCGGCGCGCCCGGCACGGCGCCTTCGGCGGTGGCGGCGTCAAAATAGCTGGAATCGCGGATGTCGTCCAGCGTCAGGGAGGCGAGCTTCTCGGCGGCCACGGAGTCGGTCAGCTTGATGTAGGTCTTGGCGAGGTCCAGCGTCTGCTGCATGGCGGCGTCGTCGATCTTACCGTAAGCGGTTACAGGGTTGCCCTGCGTGTCGGTTTCTACGAGCTTCTTGACTTCCTCCGCCATGTACGCCTGATGCTCGCTGGATACGGACGAGCCGTACTGGTAGACGATCTCGGCGGCCTCGGCGGGGTTTTGGCAGGCATACGCCCAGCCCTTGACGGAAGCGGCGACGAAAGCCTTGACGGTGTTGGGGTTGGCGGCGGCGAAAGCGGCGGTGGTAAAGATGTTGTCCTCCAGCATCGCGACGCCCTCGTCGTTCATGTCGATGTACTTCACGGCGTCACCGTAGCCGTAGCCGCCCTGGTAGCTGTTTTTCACCAGGCCCAGCTCGTTGTAGGTCATCGCGGAAGCCAGCAGGATGGAATCGTCATCGAAACCGTCCATGTCGAACGCCTGGCTCAGGTACGTGGCGGGCTGACCGTATTTGGACAAAAGCGCCTGCACCTCATACTCGTTTCCCAGACCCCAGTTGCCGACTTTGCCCTGCGACGCCGCGTCCTTGACGATCGTTTCGGCGGTCGCGTCGGGGGCGTACCCTGCGGCCATCGCGGGTACGGCGGCCAGCGCCACCATCAGCGAGAGCACCAGCGCGACGACGGCCATCAACCGGTTCCGGTTCCCATTCCAGTTCACGTTTCCATTTCTCATCCTTGTTTCCTCCCCGGCAAGCTTTGGATTTATTCCAACCGGAGGGCCGCTACCCGCGCCCCTTCAGCAGAATACGCTCGGAAATCAGCAGCGCCGCATACAGCGCGATGCCCATGGCGCAGGCGACCACAATATACGCCCAGGCGGTGGCGTACTGCGCCAGCACGATGTTTTCGCGTATCTGGCGGCCGACGCCCACGATGTACTCCGCGAAATACTCGCTCACCAGCGCGCTGATGATGCAGCCCGGTACGCTCACGCGAAGCGCCGTAAAGATGAACGGCACGCTGTTGGGCACCCGGAGCTTGAAGAAAATCTGCCGCCCGCTGGCCGCGCAGGAGCGCATCAGGTCCAGCGAGAAGGGCTTGAGCTCGGTAAGCCCGCGATAGGCGTTCACGCTCATGGCGACCATCGAGGTGACCGTTACCACCAGGATTTTGGCAAACATGCTGCGGATGTTCGCGTCGGTGCTGAAGTCCTTGGTCAGGTTGTTCAGAATCGGCGCGATGGCGATGATGGGGATGGCGTTAAACGCCGAGGCGAGCGTCAGGCCGCCCTTGCCCCATTTGGAGAACAGCGCCGCGAGGACGCCCAGCAGGTAGCCGATCAGCGACCCCAGCGCCAACCCGCCCAGCGCGACGGTAAGGGTCGCGCGAACGTTGCCCATGATCGCCGGCGTGTTTTCTTCGATGATGGTAAAAATGCGGCCGGGCAGCGGAAGCGTGAAGGTGTCCGCGCCCAGCAGCCTGTGCAGAAGGCCGGTTTGCCACAGGACGACAAACAGCGCGCCGAACGCGACGGGGTACAGGAAGGTGGAAATCTGATCCCAGGCGTTGCTTTGCTTGTTCATGGCGTCGGCTCCTTTGCGTCGGTGGCCGGGAAATCTCCGCCGGAGCGGCGGTAGGGGGACACGAGCTTTTCCAGCCACGCCATGAGCTGGTAACTCAGGATGCCGATGATGGCGCTGAGGAACACGATTTGCCAGAATACGTAAATGGTCATGGCGTGCTTGAGGGATTGGCTCATCATACACCCGAGGCCGCCGCCGCCCTGCAGGGTATCCACCAGGATGGAGGCGGTGATCGCCATCGGCGCCGCGATTTTGAGGCCCGTGAACAGGTAGGGGAGGCTGCTGGGGATCAGGAGCTTGCGGTACACGTCGTACCGGCTGGCGGCGAGCGAAAACATCAGCTCCCGCTTTTCCCGCTCCACCGCCTTAAAGCCGGAAAGCGTGTTGGTCGCCACGGGGTAAAACGTCAGGATGGCGGCGATGACGATGCGGCTCTTGTCGATGTCGCGGGTGATCGCCAGCACGATCGGCGCCATGCCGAGAATCGGGATCATCTGGATCATCATGAGGTAGGGGAAGATCATCTTTTCCACGGCGCTGAACAGGCTCATCAGCAGCGCCAGCATGAACCCGGCCATCGCGCCCAGCGCGAAGCCGATGCCCGCGCGCATCAGGGTGATCCACGCGTTGGAGAGCACGATCTGGATGGCGGTCTGCGTGCTGTTGGCCTTCTGGCTGCTGAACACCGAGCCGATAATCTGGTAGAGGTGCGGCAGAACGTTTTCCGGCGTGCGCTTGACGCCGGCGACGACGGTCGCGCCGATTTCCCACACGAGGATCAGCCCCAGCACCCAAACCACCGTTACCCATTTGGGGGAGGCAAAGAACTTCTTCCAGCGGATCGCGTTCAAAGGCTCACACTCCCTCAAAGCTGTTGCGCACCCTGGACACCAGCGCGCCGAAAGCGGGCGTGTCCCTGACGGCCAGGTGGCGGGGTCGGGGCAGGTCGATCTCCACCACGGCGGAAACGCGGCCGGGATGGGGGGAAAGCACCACCACGCGGTCGGACAGGAAAACGGACTCCGCAATGTTGTGGGTCACAAACACGACGGTTTTTTTGGCGATGCTCCAGATGGAGAGCAGCTCCTCGTTGAGCTTTTCCTTGGTAAACTCGTCCAGCGCCGAAAACGGCTCGTCCATCAGCAGGATTTCCGGCTGGGTGGCCAGCGCCCGCGCGATGCCCACGCGCTGCTGCATGCCGCCGGACATCTGGTGGGGGTACTTGTGGCCGGAACCCAGCAGGTTTACCAGGTCCAGCATCTCGCTGACCGTCCGGGTGCGCTGTTTTCTGGGTAGGCCCATCAGCTCCATGGGCATGCACACATTGCGTCGGGCGGTGCGCCAGTCGTACAGCACGGGGCTTTGAAACACGATGCCAAACTTCTTTTGCAGGCGCATTTCGCGGGGCGTCCGGCCGCGCACGGTCACCGTGCCCTCGGAGGGGGCCTGCAGATCGGCGATGGTGCGCAGCAGCGTGGTTTTTCCGCAGCCGGAAGGGCCGACCAGCGAAATGAACTCGCCGCGGCGTATGTCCAGGTTGATGCCGGTCAGCGCGTCGACCGTCGCGCGGCTGTTCTTGTCCGGAAAGCGAACGGACAGATTCTCAATGCGGATCTCGATGCCGTCGTCGACCCCTGTGTCGGTTTTGGGCAGCTTCCTGGCAAATTGCATTCGGTTCCCTCCGTTTTCTGTGGTCAGGTCCGCAATACGCAAAGGCGTAAGGTTTTTCGCCTTACGCCTTTGTAAGCGGTATTCGGTTGGCCGGCGCGGCCGGCGGGGCGGAAACGGGCGCCTGGCAGACGGCCGGGCGGTCAGTACAGGCCGTGGTACAGGGACACGATATCCGCTTCCGTGACCTCGCACAGCGTGTTGCCGGGACTGCCGCTGGCAAGCGCTTCCTTCGCCATTTGCGGGATCAGGGCGCGGAACTCGCCCTCCGGCACGCCGTACGCAGCCAGCGTGGGGATATCCAGCTCGGCCGTCAGCTCGGCCAGGCGGTCGATCAGCGCCAGCGCGGCGTGGGTATCGCTGTCCCCGGCGCCCGCGCAGCCAACCTCGCGCGCGAGCCGGGCGAACCGCTGCGGCGCGCCCTTTGCTGCGAAAGTCAGGCAGGGGGCCAGCAGCATGGCGTTGGAGAGGCCGTGGGGCACATGGAACTTCGCGCCGATGGGGCGGCTCATGCCGTGCACAAGCGTTACGGAGGCGTTGCAGATGCTTAGGCCCGCTTCATAGGCGGCGATCGCCATGGACTCCCGTTCCCTGAGCGCGTTGCCGTTGCGGTAGGCGCCGGGGAGGCATGCAAGGATTCGGCGGGTTGCGTCCACGGCGTAGGGGTCGGTCAGCGGGTTGGCCCTGCGCGACGTGTAGGCTTCCACGGCGTGGGTCAACGCGTCCATGCCGGTCGCCGCGGTGAGCGAGGGAGGCGCGGAAAGCGTGAAGGTGTAATCCACAACCGCCAGCGCGGGAAGCAGCGCGTCGCCTTTGAGCAGCAGCTTCGCCCCGCCGACATGGTCGGTGATCACGGTAAACTTCGTCGCCTCGGAGCCGGTTCCTGCGGTGGTGGGGATCAGAGCCATCGGCGGCACATCCGCCTGAATGTCGCGGCCGGCATAGGCGCAAACGCTGCCGGGGAGTACAAGACCAACGGCGATCGCCTTGGCGCAGTCCAGCGGGCTGCCGCCGCCAAGGCCGATCAGGTGATCGCAGCCGGCTGCGCGGTATACGGCCGCGCCGGCGTCCACCATAGCGTCGTCCGGTTCGCCGGGGATGTCGGAAAACACTTCGTAAGCTACGCCAATCCGCGCAAGCAGTCCGGTCAGGCGGGCGAAGGCTTCGCCTTTGCGGACCACTTGGCCGGTGACAATCAGCGCTTTTTGGCCCAGCGCCCGGAAGCTCGCTTCCGAGGCTTCCAGCGCGCCTTCGCCAAACACGGTGCGTTTCGGGGTCAGGAATGTGTAGGGCATGCTGTTCCTCCGCAATCGGTTACAGGGTGGCGTCGACTTCCGCGAGCACCTCGTCCAGCTTCAGGAGTTCTTCGGTCAGCTGGGCTTCGGTGATGATCAGCGGCGGCGCGACGATGATGCAGTTTTCGTGCGTGTAGGTCATGAAACCGCGGGCGGCCAGCTTTTTGTTGATGCCGCCCATGACGCCTTCCGGATCGCGCCCGTAGGGGACCAGCGCCTCGCGGGTTTCCTTGCTTTTGACGAGCTCCACCGCGGAAAACAGGCCGATGGCGCGCACGTCGCCCACGCAGGGATGCGCCTCCTTGATGGCTTCCAGTTTGGCCTTGAGCACGTTTCCGATTTCCGCCACGTGCTCCATCACGTGCGCTTCCTCGTAATAGTCCACGCACGCGATACCGGCCGCGCAGCCCAGCGGATGGCCGCTGTAGGTCAAGCCGCAGGAAAGCAGGGTATCGTCGAAGTACTCGGCGATCCGGCGGCTGACCACCACGCCGCCCAGCGGCACATAGCCGCAGGTCACGCCCTTGGCAAAGGTGACCATATCCGGCTTGATGCCGTAATGCTCAAACGCGAACATCTTGCCGGTGCGGCACCATCCGGTCATCACCTCGTCGCAGATGAGCAGGATGCCGTACTTGTCGCACAGCGCGCGCACGCCGGGCAGGTAGCCCTCAGGCGGGATGATGACGCCGTTGGAGCCGGTGATCGTTTCCAGCACGATGGCGGCAACCGCCGAGGGATTCTCATACTGTAGCTGTTCGTCCAGCTTGGCCAGATAGTAGCGGGTGGCGGCCTCCTCGGTGGCGAAAGGGATCGCCTCCAGGTACAGGTAGGGGTCAAAGAACTTGACAAACCCCGGAATGCCGGGCTCCAAAGGATAACGGCGCGGCTCGCCGGTCAGGTTGCCCGCCCCGAAGGAGGAGCCGTGGTAGCTGCGGGAGCGGCTGAATACCTTGTTGCGGCCGGTTACCATGCGCGCCATCTTTACGGCGTTTTCGTTGGCGTCCGCGCCGGCGTTGGTAAAGAACACCTTCGCCATGTTGTCCGGCATCAGGCCGATGATCTTTTCGGCGAGCTTCGCCCGGGGTTCCACGCCGTAGGAAGGGGATGCGAAGCAGAACCGGTCCACCTGCGCCTTGATGGCATCCCCGATCGCCCGGTTGCCAAACCCGAGATTCATGTTCACCAGCTGGGAGGACATATCGGTATACCGCTTGCCTTCGGTATCCCAGAAATAGATGCCCTCGCCGCGGGCTATCGGGATGGGGTTCAGGTTGCGCTGTTTGCTCCAGGATTGCAGGCTGAACTGCTTCTGGGTGCTCCGGATCTCCTCGCCGGTCATGCGATCATCTCCTAAAAAGTGCACGCCGCATTGAAGTTGCGCTTCATTGCGGCGTGTTCTCGATATGAACTTGGGTCACATTATAGTCCATGCCGGGCGGGCTGTCAAGCGCCCGCGGAAAAATGAGCGCCGGGGCCGTTGTAGGACTACAATACAAATTGGACATCGAAGAAAAGGAATGAAGGATAAGACAAGAAGCGGTATAGTTGAGTTGCAACACACCAACAAACCGAAAGGAGCCTTACCCTTCATGAACAGCATAACACAGGACATGAGGTAT
>JAAYUF010000032.1 GCA_012517815.1 Clostridiales bacterium | reverse complement strand
TCCTCCGTCCCCGCTCGCCTCTCGGCTCCCGGGAACGGTCAAGCACATCTACTCAAATTATTGACTGCGCTTTGCGTTTCGCTTTCCTCTGTATCATTTTCAAGGTTCGTCGCCCTCAAGCGAGCTTTACTATAATACCATCGGCACGGGTTGTTGTCAACACCTATTTTCATCTTTTTCGAAAAGAAAGTGATACATCTATCACTATTCTATTTCAAATCGTTCTGCGACGCCGGTTTGCACCGTTTCCGCAACGCTGTACTTCCCTATGGACGGCCGGCCGTTCTTCCCGCCGCCGGTTCCTCAGGCCGGTTGTCGCCGGTTGCAGCGCCCCGAAGCAGGCTTTCCGCATATGCCAGCAAAGCAGGCTTCTCATTTGCGATGTTTCCTTCCACGGTTTCCCGCCAGAGCGCGTCCAGCGTTTGGCCGATCCGGCTTCGCGGCGCGCGGAGCCTTTCGCAAAGCGCCAGCAGATCGTCCCCGTGAACCGCCAGTTCCCGCAGGGTTTGCGGCATGCCCGCCCGTTTCATGTCAAGAAGGATGCTCCCGGCCCTTTCCACCGCAGGCAGACAGTCCTCGCCGGCGGCTGCCAGTGCGGTCAGCGCGCGTGCCGCGTGTTCCATCAGGATCGGGCCGACGCGCAGGGCCTCCATAAGCCCCAGTGCGTTTTCCGCAATCCGCCGGGTGGTGCGGAGCGCTGCTTCCGCCGCGGCGGCATCGACCGCCGAAAAACGCAGCTGCCGCATCCGTTCGCCCAGCACGGCGGCATCTTCCCGAAAAAACAGCAGCGCCATCCGCCCCGCCGTTTCCGCCAGTCCATCCGGGGCGCGGTACTGCGCGAGCGCCGCCAAGGCGCGCACATTCGGCGCCAGCGGGCCGAACACATACGGCCACGCGCCGGTATCCGCAACCGTTCCAAGGCCCGACGCGACAGGCGGCGTCGCGTGCTCCAGCATCGGATACTTCCGATCGGACATAAGCAGGCGTGTCAGCTCGTCGCGGATGCGCTCCGGCGCGATATCCCGAAGGATTGGCGCGAATTTCCTTGCGGAGGCCAGCAGCGCCGCCGTGGGCTGCAAGCCCAGCTCCGCCTGAAAACGCGCCGCCCGGAGGATGCGCAGGCCGTCGTCCTTGAGCACCTGATCGGGATCGTAAGTCACGGTATGCAGCACGCGCCGCCGAAGGTGGTCAAGCCCGCCTGTCGGGTCGATCACCGCCGCAGGCGCGTCGGGGTCGGGGTGCAACGGGCGGTACAGCGCGTTGACCGAAAAATCGCGCCGGAGCGCGTCTACCTCCGCCGTATCCGCAAAGCGCACCGCCACGGGCTGGTGCCCGCCGCGGTAGCTGTCCACGCGAAAGGTGGTGTATTCCGCCATGTGGC
Organism: Clostridiales bacterium; assembly: GCA_012517815.1. Lineage (GTDB taxonomy): Bacteria > Bacillota > Clostridia > Christensenellales > Aristaeellaceae > CAXXOK01. The sequence continues at coordinate 11,664 of JAAYUF010000032.1, read as the reverse complement.
GGCCCTGCCCGTCGCTTACATGCAACTCCACCGTGCCAAAGTGCGCAGCGCGAAGCACCGCGCGCACGGGAGTGCCTTCGCACAGGCCTGCGACCCGTTGCGGCCGGGCGGGGCCGCAGAGGTCCACGTCGCTGGCGGGCAGGTCCATCAGCCCGTTGCGCACGGCGCCCCCCACGGCGAAAAGCGGTTCGCCGGCATCCGAAAAGGCGCGCGCAACGGCGATCAGCCATGGCGCGCGCAACAGATCGGTGTTCATGAACGGCCGCGCCGCGCGGCCAGCGTTTCAAACTCGTCGATTTCGCCGCGCAAGACGTCCAGCGCGCTTCGCCAATAGGCTACGCTTCGCACGTCGATGCCCACGCTCGCCGCCACATCGGCCACGCTGGCCCCGCCGCAGCGCGCCAGCAGGGCGTCGTAATCGGGCAGGAACGCCGGACCTATCGCGCGGTATTTCTGAAACACGCCCAGGCCGAACAGCAGCCCAAACGCATAGGGGAAGTTGTAGAAGTGAAGCCCTACGGTATAGTAGTGCCCCTTGTTAATCCACATATCCGGGTGGCGCACATCCGCCGCGAGGCCGTCGCCGTACGCCTCCTCCTGCGCGGAGAGCATCATCTCGCGCAGTTCCTCCACGGCGGGCGTGTGCGTCTTGCGGGCTTCAAACACCGCGCTTTCAAACAGGAAGCGGCTGTAGATATCCACCACGCACTGCGTGGCTTCCATCAGCGTGCCTTCCAGAATCGCGAACGCCTGCCCGGCGTCGGATGCGGCGATCACGGTATGGGCCAACATGGTTTCATTGAAGGTGGAAGCCGTTTCCGCCAGCGGCATGGGCGGCTGCGCCATGAGGACGGGCTCGGCTTCCAGGCAGCGGGCATGCCAGGCGTGCCCCAGCTCGTGGGCGAGCGTGCTCACATCCGAGAAGCTGCCTACAAAGTTGGTCATAATCCGCGACAGTTTCAGCTGATGGCTCTCCGAGCAGAATGCGCCGCCCTCCTTGCCTTCGTGCGGGTACAGGTCGATCCAGCGGTTATCCAGCGCGTGCTCCATGAACGCGCCCATCGCCGGGTGCGCCTTCCCGAAAGTATCCAGCAGGAGGGTCCGCGCTTCCTCGATCGAGTATTTTTTCGTATCGTTGCCAACCGGCGCGAACAGGTCATAGAACGGCAGACCGTTCTCATGCCCCAGCAGCTTCGCCTTGGCGCGCAGATAGCGCCTGAAATCCGGCAGCGATTCACGGATGGCCTCCCACATGGCGTCCAGCGTTTCCCGGTCCATTCGGCTTTCCGAGAGCTGCTGGGTCAGCACGTCGGGGTAACCCTTCGCTTCGCACAGGGTGAGGGCTTCGCCCTTGATTCCGCCCAGGCAGAAGGCCATGGGCAGCGCCACCTTGGGGTAGGCGGCCATTTCAGCCTCGTAGGCGGCTTTGCGGACGGCTGCGTCGGGGTCGTGCGCCATGCCGCGCACCGCGGGCAGCGGCAGCGACCGGCCGTCCAGCTCGACCGTGAGGGTGCCCATCAGTTGGTCGCGCAGCTTCTGAAAAGCGTCCCCGCCGCTCAGCGAAAGGCGCAGCATCCATTTTTCCATGCTTTCGGGCAGCATATGGGCGGCTTCGCGCTTCGCCTCCCGCAGAACGAAGCCGTTTCGGGTCAGCTTTTCACTCCCCGCGATCAGCGTGTCCAGATCTTCCAGCGTGCCGATGTAGCGCGTGCACGCGCTTTGCAGCACCTGCGCGTCCACCGCCAGGGCGCTCAGCTCTTCCAGCGTGCGAAACGCTTCCCGGTTCTCGGCCTCCACCGCAAGCGTGAGCTGGCAGAACATGAACGCGCGGCTCATGGTATCGTAGAGGATTTCCAGAAGCGCGGTCAGCTTTTCCAGCTTCGCGGCCGGCGCGTCGTCCGCCGCGAGCAGCGCGCGCCCTTCCTCGGGCATACGCCGTATGGCCTCGATATCGGCGCGCAGCGCCGGATCGTCAAATCCCCGGTAGAATACGCTCAGGTCCCAGGTGCTTTCCATCGTACCGTCTCCTTCATGCAGTTATGGTTTCGCTTGATGAAGAACGTTCCCGCCTCCGGAACCGGCGGCGGGAACGGCGGGCTTACTCGCGCTCTCGTTTGAAATGCGCTTCTTCCAGCGCGATCAGGCAGGTTTCCTTGCTGCGCTCGATATGCTTTCGCATCAGTTTCTCAAAGTTCTCAAGGTCCTTGCTTTCCAGATATTCCAGCAGTTTGTAGTGCTCCTCGTGGGCGGATTTGCGGCGCGTTTCCTTGGCGATGCTCATGGCGGAGAAGCGCCGGATGTATTCGTCCTGGCTCTGGATCACCCTGAGGATGCGGTTGAGCCCGGAAATCGCGGTCAGCTGATCGTGAAAGCCGCGCGCCAGCGGCGATACGCCTTCGATATCGTTCTTGGCGATGAAGACGTCCATCTTGTGGAGTTTGTCCCGCAGGGAGCGGATGTCCTCCGGCGTGGCGTTGTTGATGATGGCCGGCAGCGTAAGCATTTCCAGCGCGTTGCGGATGGTGTAGATCTCCTCCACGTCCGCGATGGTGAAGGCGCGCACGACCACGCCCCGGCGAAGCACATACTCCACCAGCCCGTCGCGCTCCAGCTTGCGCAGCGCCTCTCGCAGCGGCGTACGGCTGATGTGCAGCTTGTCGGCATACTCCGTTTCGACGATCCGCGCGCCGGCTGGTATCTGGCCTGTAATAATGTCGTGCTTCAGCGTTTCGTAAGCAATTTCGCGGATCGGCTTGCTTTCGACCGAAGGAGTAAAGCGCATCACGGACATCGGCACACCTCTTGTTCTTTCTTTGTATTTTGTATACTAGCGTGTCAAGCCGGTTTTGTCAAGTTTTTTACCGAACTTTCACCATCGTTTTCGCGCCGCGCCCGAACTGCCGGGCATACGAAAAGAGCGGACCATCCGGCAAAAATCGCGCTGCGCCGGATGGCCGCCCATGGGCCCATGTCCTGTATACAAACGGCGTCCGGCCTCCGCCGGTTCGCCGGAACCCCCGCTTACGCCTCCGCTGCGGATTCCTTCCTGGCGCGGAGCCTCCGCCTGCGGTTTCTGCTTTTCAGCAGCGCGTCCAGCCACGCGACGACCACCGCGAAGGCCAGCAGGATGCTTGCAAAGCTCAGCGCCACGCTCGCTACGTTCTCGGAAGCCTCCCCGCCTTCGCCGCCCCCGTGCGGGCCCTGCCCGTCCCGCAAGCCGTTTCCGTTCCCCGTTCCCAGGCCGCCGCCCGATGCGGAGGCGCTGACCGTGCCCGTCTGCGCCTCGCCGCTCGCATCGGCCGCCGTCGTATCCGCTACCGCGGTTTCGGCGGTGAGATCCGAATCCGCGGCGGTTTCTTCAGCCGCTGCCTGTCCGATGATCGACCGTTCCATGCCGGCCGGCGCGCCCGTGGTTGCGCCAAAAACCACACCGATATTGCCAAGCCATTGCAGAAAGCTGGTGGAGGTGATCTGCACCCCCCCGAACGCCAGCACCGCGACGCTCAGCGCCACCGCAAGCCCGCGGCGCAACGGGAGCGACCATTTCCTCAAAAAGGCCATCCGCTGACCGATCCAGCCCATGTGCAGGCCCACGTGTGCGCCCGAGAGCGCCAGCGCCAGCGCCGAGGCTGCGTAGTGGCCCATCTTGAAGGCATTGCCGCCCGCTGTGGACGGGAACACGACCTTGCTGATCAGGATGCCGCTGACCAGCACATACGCGAAGCTTGCCAGCAGGAGCAGGTCCAGCGTCCAGAACAGCTTCTGCCGCGCGGGCGTGCCGCGGGACAGCAGCCCTTTGGTGACGCAGGCAATCCATTTGAAATTGAGCAGCTTGTGAATGATAAACAGCCCGCAAAGCGCCAGGCCGCCGATTTCGTGAAACGCAATGCCGAGTACGCGCTTGTTGTACATCAGCGCCAAAAAGACCAGCATAAGAATATCCAGCGCCAGTTTCCACCCGTTTTTTCCAATCCGCTTCATGCGCAATCCCCCCCGTGTCTCCGAATGAGTACGGGGAAATCGTACCGTCCCATTCTGAACATCCGGTGACGGGCGGCCAAACATTCGCCGAAGCCTGGGTGGTTGTTTTCGGCCCGCGGCCCGGCCTTACCGCAAGGACGCGCCCGTTTCGCCGAGTGTCGAGCGAAGATCGGCCAGCAGCCCGTCATTCGCGTCCGGCCAGTAGGCCCGGTCCAGCAGCAGGGTGATCTGTTCATCCTGAATTTTCAGGTATACGGGCACCTCGCCGGGCGCCGAGGCGCACGCGGCCTTAACGCGCTCCATATAAGGCTCGCGCGTGGGCAGCACCAGCATCAGCCTGCGCGCCGCGCGTTTGGCGCGCTGCGCGTCGGTGAGCGGCTGGGAACCGTCCGTTTCGGGTTCCGCCGGTTCTGATCCCGCCTGCGGCTTGTCCGACGGTTTGGCGCGGAGGGTGGCCCGCGCGGGCGATGCCGCCGAATCGGGGGAGCCGGTCGCCTCCCCTTTTGCGGGCTTGCGCGCTTTGGCGGGTTTTGGCGTCGCCTCTTCGGGCGCGTTCGTCCGCGGCGGATACGCGGCCGCAGGGGTCGCCGGACCCGGCGTCGTTGCCTCGACGGGCGCCCCATGCGCCGCGGTCTCCGGCCGGGATGCGGGCGCGGCGGCTGCGGAGGCAGGCTTTGCCGCCGAAACGGCCGGTTCGGGCGTCGGAACCGCCGAATCACCCGCCAGCACGGCCGACTCGGCTGCAATCACGGCGTCCGCCGCCCGGGACAGGGCCGCCGTTTCCCGTTGTGTTTCCGCCCGCGGGGCGGGTTTCTCCGCCATCGCCTCGGTTCCCACAGCCGGCGCCGTCTTCGGCCCGGCCGGAACGGCGTCCCGGGGCAGCGCGCGCGGCGCGCCCGTCAACAGCCCCGGGTCCACCTCCACCTCCAGGGTCGCGTCGGGGTAGCCGCACATGGCGCTGCGGTTGGCTTCCGAAAGGCGCGCGCAGGGCCGGGCGGGGTCGTGCCGCCAGGGCGGCGCGGGGTCGCCGAACAGCTCGTCCTGAGTATCCCCGGGCGCATACGCCTGCGCGGCGCGGTTGATCTGCAACTGGGCATGGGCCTGCCGGGCGCTCTGCGGGGTGAGCAGCTGCACGGCGTCCACCAGCAGCTTGGCGTCCTCCTCCTCGCGGAAGGAGAGCTTGCCGGTCAGCACCACCAGATTGTCCGCCGCCAGCAGGCTTACGAACCGGTCGTAGATTTTCGGGAACACCAGCCCCTCGATCTGCCCGGTCAGGTCTTCCAGCGTGAGGATGCCCATCATGGCGCCCTTTTTGGTGATGCGCCCCTTGGCCGTCGCCAGGATGCCGGCCATGACGACCGCGTCGCCGTCGTGATCCAGCCCGTGATTCTCGTTTTCCGCCATGGATTGCACGTCCGTCACGGTGGTAAAGCCGCCGTCGCGTAAAAGGCCCGCGACCTCGTCCAGCGGATGGCCGCAAATATAGACGCCGGTGATTTCCTTTTCCATGCTGAGCAGCGCCTTGCGATCATGTTCCGGCATGGCGGGCACCTCGGCGTAGGCCGGCTTGGCGGACTTGTCCATCATGTCGAACAGGCTCACCTGCCCGGTCAGGTTTCCCTTTCGCTTCTGGGCCGCCTCGTCGACGGCGCGCTCGTAGGCAAACAGCAGCTGGGCCCGATTGTAGATGCCGAAATCGAACGCGCCCGCCTTGATGAGGCTTTCCACCACGCGCTTGTTGATGCTCTCGGGCGGCACGCGCTCGGCGAAATCGAACAGATCGAGGTAGGGCCCGGCTTCCCGGGTGCGCACGATCGCCTCGACCGCGCCGTAGCCCACGTTTTTCACCGCGCCCATGCCAAAGCGGATGCCGGGCATGCCGCTGTCGTCATAGCCGACGGTAAATTTCCAGCCGCTCTGGTTGACGTCCGGGGGCAGCACGGGGATGTTCTTCCCGCGGCAGTACTGGATATAGCCGGCCACCTTGCCGGCGTTGTCCATCACGCTGTTCATGATGGCGGCCATAAATTGCACGGGGTAATGGCGCTTGAGCCACCCGGTCTGCACGGCCACCACGCCGTAGGCCGCCGCGTGGCTTTTGTTGAAGGCGTAGCTGGCAAAGGCGGTCATATCGTCAAAGAGCTGCTCGGCTACGGCCTCGGGCACGCCGCGGCGCACGCAGCCCTCCACCTCCACGCGGCCGTCCGCGTCGGTGATGCCGTGCACAAAGCACTCCCGCTCCCGGGCCATGACGTCCTTTTTCTTCTTGCTCATGGCGCGGCGCACCAGATCGCTGCGGCCCAGCGAGTAGCCCGCCAGGTCGCGCACAATCTGCATCACCTGCTCCTGATACACCATGCAGCCGTAGGTGACGTCCAAAATGGGCTTGAGCAGCGGGGTCGGGTAGCGCACGGTTTCGGGGTTATGCTTGCCGGCGATGTAGCGCGGGATGCTCTCCATCGGGCCGGGGCGGTACAGGGAAATGGCGGCGATGATATCCTCAAAGCATTCCGGGCGCATGTTCTGCAAAAACAGCCGCATGCCGCCGGATTCCAGCTGGAACACGCCGTCGGTGTCGCCGCCGGAGATCATCTCGTAGACCGCGGGGTCGTCCAGCGGAATCTCCTCGGGGGTCATCTCCACGCCAACCTGACGCATCAGGTCCAGCGCATCGCGGATGACGGTGAGCGTCCTGAGGCCCAGAAAGTCCATTTTCAGCAGGCCCAGGTGTTCCAGCGTGCCCATGGGGTACTGGGTGGTCACGACCTCGTCGTTCACCTGCAGGGGCACGTATTCGGTCACGGGTCTGGCGGTGATCAGCACGCCCGCGGCGTGGGTGCTCGCGTGGCGTGGCATGCCTTCCAGCGCCATGCTGGTTTCGATCAGCTGCGCCACGGCGGGGTCGGTGTTGACCATCTCGTGGAGCTGCGGGCTGATCTGCACGGCCTTTTCCAGCGTCATATCCAGCGAAAAGGGGATCGCCTTGGCCACCTGATCCACCGCGGCGTAGCTCATGCCCAGCACGCGGCCCACGTCCCGCACCACGGCCTTGGCCTTCATGGTGCCAAAGGTGATGATCTGCGCCACGTGATCCGCGCCGTACTTGCGGGTCACGTAGTCGATCACTTCCTGACGGCGCTCGTAGCAGAAATCCACGTCGATATCCGGCATGCTGATGCGCTCGGGGTTGAGGAAGCGCTCAAACAGCAGGTTGTACCTGAGGGGGTCGAGCATGGTGATGCGCAGGGTGTAGGCCACGATGCTGCCCGCGCCGCTGCCGCGCCCGGGCCCGACCATGATGCCGTTGCGCTTGGCGTAGTCGATGAAATCCCACACGATCAGGAAATAGTCCACAAACCCCATCTGCTCAATGACGCCCAGTTCATAGGAAAGCCGCCGGCGGGGCTCGCTGTCCGGGTCCTCCGCCAGCGCGGGGTAGCTCGCGCGCAGGCCCTGCATGCAAAGCCGCGTGAGCAGGCCCATCGCCGTTTCCCCGGCGGGGAGCGGGTAGTTGGGCAGGTGACGGGCGGCAAAGTCGAACTCCACATGGCAGCGCGCGGCAATCTCAGCGGAGCGCCGCACCGCGTCGCCAAGGGTCGGGAACAGCGCGAGCATCTCCGCCTCGCTCTTAACGTAGAGCTCCTCGGTTTCCATGCGCATGCGCGCCTCGTCCTGCAGGGTTTTGCCGGTCTGCACGCACATGAGCACTTCCTGCGCGGCCGCGTCCTTGCGCTGGAGGTAGTGGCAGTCGTTGGTGGCCACCAGCGGCACGCCGGTTTCGCGGGCAAGGGCGATCAGCTCCGGCAGCACCTGTTTTTCCTCCGGGATGCCGTGGTCCATGATCTCGATATAAAAGCGATCGGGGCCGAAGATGGAGCGCATATCCGCCACGTAGGCGCGCGCCTCGTCGCGGCGGCCCTGCAGCAGCAGCTTGGGCAGGTCGCCGCTCAGGCAGGCGGTCAGGCAGATAAGACCCTCGGCGTGTTCGCGCAGAAGGCCGTAATCCAGCCGCGGGCGGTAGTAAAAGCCCTCGGTAAAGCCCTGGCTGACCAGCTTGGTCAGGTTTTGGTAGCCCGTCTGGTTTTCGCACAGCAGGATCAGGTGGCTGTACTCGCGGCTCACGTAGGTTTTATCGAAACGGTCGGGGCAGATGTAGGCTTCGCACCCGATCACCGGGTGGATGCCTTCTTCTTTGCAGGCGGTATAAAAATCCACCGCCCCGTACATCACGCCATGGTCGGTGACGGCGCAGTGCTCCATGCCCAGCTCTTTGAGGCGCTTCACCAGCGGCTTGATGCGGCAGGCGCCGTCCAGCAGGCTGTACTCGGTATGCAGGTGTAAATGGGCGAATGCCATGGGTGCCTCCTGTGCGTTTGCGCTGGGTTGGGCGCTGGTTTTGGACGTCCGTCTGAGTATACCCCAAACGCACCGGGGACACAACCCTGCCTTGCCGCGCCGCCGCCTGTGTGCTATACTGGCCGTAGCCGGAAGTAAAGCCGGCCGTCTTTTTCCAACCAGAAACGGAGGCGGTTCCATGGCGCTCTTCCATACGGATCAGACCGGTGTGCTCTGGGACGCCGTTGCGCTGCCCAACGCGTTCATCTGCGAATATATGCCCTCCGCGCCCGAAGGCTATGTGAAGGTCTACCTCTACGGGCTGATGTACGCGCGCTTTCCCGCGGCGGCCGAGGGGCTGACCCCCGAGGCGCTCGCGCGGGAGCTGGGCATGGAGGAAAGCGAGGTGCTCGCGGCCTTCCAGTACTGGGAGCGCTGCCGCCTGGTAACCCGCACGCAGGATCAGCCGCCGCGCTACGCCTACCTGAGCGTGCAGCAGGCCATGACAGGCCGGCAGGCCGCGCCCGCGGACGAGCCCTACATGCAGTTCGCGCAGGCGCTGTACGCTCTGTTTGGCGAAAAGCGGAAGCTCCACGGGGGCGAAACGCAGCTGTGCTACGAGTGGGTGGAGCAGCTGGGCCTGCCCCGCGAGGTGGTGCTGATGCTGGTGCAGCACCTGATCACCACGCGCGGCGTGCATTTCAGCTTCCAGAAGGCGCAAAAGCTGGTGCTGGACCTGCTGGAGCGCAACATCTCCACCCTGGAGGACGCGGAGCAGTTTTTCGCCCGCAGCCAGGCCGCGTGGGACGGTACCCGCAAGATCCTCAGGCGCATCAGCAAATTCCGCGAGCCCACGGTGGACGAGATCGACCTCTACCTGAAATGGACCAAGGACTGGGGCTTCACCCCCGCGGCGGTGGAAAGCGCCTGCGCCGAGATGAAGGGCGCGAGCGACCCGAACTTCAAGTACCTGGACGGCATTCTGCGCGGCATCCGCGAACGGAGCAGCCGCAAGGCGACCGATGCCGACCAGCTTACCCGGCAGGTGGAACAGGAGCGGGACGAGGCCGACCGCATCCGCGAGGTGCTGCGCGCGGCCGGGCTGTCGCTGAGCGCCAATCAGGAACTGGTGCGCGGGGTCTACCGCGACATGCTGGGCAAACTGCCGCACGAAACCATCGTGCTGGCGGCGCGGGAGATCAGCCGTAAAAAGAAAACCCAGTCGCTGGATAAACTGGCCGAGCTGGTGGACGCGTGGAGCGCCCGCGGCCTGACCACCGCGCAGGCGGTGGAAGCCTACCTGGAGCAGTTGCGGGAGCATAACGAGCTGCTGCGCGCGCTGTTTACGGCCATGGGCTGGGGCAAGCTTCCCACCCCGAAGGACCGCGACCTGCTTTCCAAATGGCGTGGCGAGTGGGGCTTTGCCGACGGGCTGCTGTGCAAGGCCGCGGAGTACGCCGTCGGGAAAACCGCGCCGATGGCTTTTCTGGACAAGGTGCTGGAACGCTACCGCGCCTGCGGCATCGCTACGCCCGAGGCGGCCGAGGCCGACCACGCCCAGCGCCGCGAAGCCTATCAGCCCAAAGGCGAGGCCGGGCGGCCGGGCAAGACCGTCCTTGAGCAGCGGTACGGCCAGCGGGACTACGATCCCGCCAAGTACGAGGGGCTGACCCCGGAGGAAATCGAGGAGGTAAAACGTTATGACGCGTGAGGGGATCATCCTCCGGCTGCAGCAGGAATACGCCGCTCGGCGCGAGGATAACCTGCGCCGCTACGAGGAGCGCGTCCAGGCCGCGTGCGAGGCCTGCGAAGGGCTCCGCCCCTTGCTGGACGCGCGGCACAAAGCCCTGATGGAGGGCGTGCGCGGCGCCCTGTACCCCGCCCGCAAGGATCCCCGCGCGAACGTAGGGCTGCCCAACACGCTGGCCGATTACAACGCGCGCATCCGGGACCTGCTGCTTGCCTGCCGCTTGCCCGCCGACGCGCTGGCCCCCGTCTACACCTGCCCAGTGTGCAAGGATGAAGGCTTTCTGTACGATCCCACCCGGCGGATGTGCGCCTGTTTCGAGCGGGAGTTGAACCGCCGGGCGCTCGCGGAGCTGGGCCTTACGCAAGGGCAGACGTTTGAGGCGTTTGACGAGTCCTGCTTCACCGACGAGCCGCCCGTCAGCCAGCGCTCGCTGATGCGCCGCAACCGCGAGCTTTGCCTGCGCTACGCCGACAGCTACCCCAACACCGAATACCGCGACCTGCTGTTTACCGGCAAGAGCGGGCTGGGCAAAACGTTCCTCATGCAGGCGATCGCCCACCGCGTGGCCCAACGGGGCTACGAGGCGCAGTACATCAGCGCGTACAAGATGCTGGAGATCATGCGCAAGGCGTATTTTGAGAACAACAGCGCGCTGCTGGAGCCCCTGATGGAAGCCCCCCTCCTGCTGGTGGACGATCTGGGCACCGAGCCGCTGATGGAGAACATCACCGTCACCCAGTTTTTCAACCTCATGAACGAGCGCCAGAACGCGAACCGCCACACGATACTCAGCACCAACCTGACCCTGCCGGAACTCAAGGCCCGCTACACCGAGCGCATCGCTTCCCGGCTGCAGGACAGCCGGTACTGCAAGATCGTCAAATTCATCGGGGAGGACGTGCGCGAGCGCATCGGGCGCGCCGCGCCGATTCAGGCGCAGGAGGAGGGCGACGCGTGAATATACAGATCTACGCGGGCAAAAAGAACCCGGATGTGCTTAAGGCCGAACGCTTCTTCAAGGAAAGGCGCATCCCCTGCCAGCTGGTGGACCTGAAAAAGCACAAGCTGGGCCCAAAGGAGCTGGCGCTGTTCGCCAGGGCGGCCGGAGGTGCCGCCCAACTGGTCGACCGCGCGGGCATGAAGGCGCTGGAACGCCCCGTCGCCCATATGACCGGCGAAAGCCTGATCCTGTCCGAGCTGCTTGGCGACCCCGCGGCGCTCGTAAGCCCCATCGTGCGCAACGGCAACCGCGCGACCGTGGGCGTGGACGAAGCCGAGTGGCTGCGCTGGATCGCCGCGGAATAGCGGATCGCCGCGGAATAGCGGATCGCCGCGGAGTAGCGGATCGCCGCGAAGTAGCGGATCGCCGCGAAGTAGCGGATCGCCGCGAAGTAGCGGATCGCCGCGAAGTAGCGGATCGCCGCGGAGTAGCGGATCGCCGCGGCGTAGCGGATCGCCGCGAAGTAGCGGATCGCCGCGAAGTAGCGGATCGCCGCGGAGTAGCGGATCGCCGCGGAGTAGCGGATCGCCGCGGAGTAGCGGCTCGCCGAGGAGTAGCGGCTCGCCGAGGAGTAGCGGCTCGCCGAGGAGTAGCGGCT
>JAAYUF010000031.1 GCA_012517815.1 Clostridiales bacterium | reverse complement strand
GGTGCTCCGGGCGCGCGCCGGCTTCGCTTTGCCGGCGCGGTCGCCGCGCGGGTGCGATCCCTGTTGCCAGACAGAAGGAGGATGCGGTTTGCCCAATGTGATGCCGGTCAACGACCCCTTCCTGTTTATCGTCGTCGCCCTGATCCTGCTGATGGTAGTCGCGCAGTCCGTCTTTTTCCTGACGCGCGCGTGGAAGCGCGCGCTGTCCCTCGGCATGCCCCGGGCGACGCTCGTTCGCGTGGTCAAAACCAGCGCGACGTTCACGGTCGTACCCGCGGTGTCCATCCTCATCGGCGTCATCGCGCTGTCGCGCAAGCTGGGGCTGCCGCTGCCGTGGCTGAGGCTCTCGGTCATCGGCGCCATCACCTATGAAACGCCTGCCGCCGAGGCCGCCGCGCGCGCCGTGGGCACCACCATCGGCGACACCGCCACGGCGCTAACCGCGCCGCAGTACACCGCCATCGCCTGGGTGATGACGCTGGGCATCATGGCGGGCATCGTGGCGCTGCCCATCCTGTGCAAACGGCTGCTCAGCGGGGTAGACAAGCTGGAGCGGCGCGACCGCAAGTGGAGCGACATCTTCATGAACGCGCTGTTCATGGGCATGCTTTCCGCGTTTCTGGGCATGATCTTCGGGCACGTGACCGAGGGCCTCACGGGCTGGATTCCCGTTTTCGTGATGCTGGTTTCCGCGCTGATCATGCTGTGCGTGGGCGCCTGCATCAGGCTGCTGCACTGGGATTGGCTGACCGATTACGCGCTGCCCCTGTCCATGGTGGGGGCGATGGCCATGGCGATCCCGATTACGCAGTGGGTTCAGGGGGTGGCGGTATGAGCCAAACGTCGATGCGCGACTACGACGCCGCAACCCACCGGCTGGGCCGGCTTTGGGTGTGGGGCATGGGGCTGTTGCTGCTGGTGTTCCCGGCGGCGGTCTGCCTGCGCTATAACGCCTGGCCGGACGGGGCGGGCCTGCTCAAGGGCCTGATTTCTATCGCGCCGATGTATTGGGTGGTGGGTATCATCGAGGTGATCACCTACGTGCCCATGCTGGGCGCGGGCGGCAGCTACCTCGGCTTTGTGACCGGCAGCCTGACCATGCTCAAGGTGCCCTGCACGCTGGCGGCGCTGGACCGCGCGAAGGTGAAAAGCGGCACGCCTGAGGGCGAGGCCGTGGCGACCATCGCGATTGCCGTTTCCAGCATGGTAACCCTCGCGATCATTCTGGCGGGCGTGTTGCTGATCGTCCCCCTGACCCCCATCCTGCAAAGCCCGACCCTCGCACCCGCGTTTGACCAGCTGCTGCCGGCGCTGTTTGGCGGCCTTGGCGTGGCGCTGGTCGGCCGCAACTGGAAGGTGGCGGTCGTGCCCATCCTGGCGATGATCGCGCTGTTCGTGCTGGCGCCCTCTCTGGCGGCCAGCGCCTCGATCTTCGTGCCGGTGGCGGCGCTGATCGCGATTCTCGCGGCGCGCCTGATGTATAAGAAAGGCTGGCTGTAAACCGGGCGGCGGATTGCCTCCGCGCCCGCGTGTGCCTCCATCCGCAACGAAAGGATGCGGTTGCCGATGCAATCGCCATGGATCATCCTCTCCGTGCTGCCGCTGCTCCTCCTTGCCGTGCTGATCCTTCGCGCGGTGCGCTTCCGCCCGCGCCGGGAGAAACCGGTCGCGCCCGTAAGCGTGCCCCTGGACGCGGACGCGGCCGCCCGCGCCCTGAGCGCGCTGGTGCGCTGCCCCACCGTATCCCACCCCGGCGGCGAGGGAGAGGATCAGGCCGCGTTTGACAGCTTTGCGGCCCTCCTTCCCCAACTGTTCCCGCGCGTACACGCCGCCTGCGCGTTGGAGCGCGTCGGCAGCAAAGGGCTGATGTACCGCTGGCCTGGCACGCGCGCGGAGCATCCGCTGATCCTGACCGCCCACTTGGACGTGGTGCCCGCCGACGCTTCCGCCTGGGAAGGCGATCCCTTTTCCGGCGAGATCCGGGACGGGATCATCCACGGGCGCGGCACGCTGGACACCAAATGCACGCTCTCGGCCATCCTGACCGCCGCCGAAACCCTCCTCGGCGAAGGCTTCACGCCCGCGCGGGACGTTTACTTCTGCTTCGCCGGGGACGAGGAAGTCATGGGCCACGGCGCCAGGGACATCGTCGCCCTGCTGGAAGCGCGCGGCGTAAAGCCCCTGTGCGTGGTGGACGAGGGAGGCGCGATCGTCGAGCGCGTGTTCCCGGGCGTTTCGCGCGCCGCCGCACTGATCGGCGTGGCCGAAAAGGGCAGCGTGCATTACACGCTCACCGCGCGCGCCCGCGGCGGCCACAGCTCCGCCCCCCTGCCGGAAACGCCCGTCGACATCCTGGCTCAAGCCTGCCTGAGCATCCGGCGCAAGCCCTTCCGTTTCCGCATCACGCCGCCGGCCGCCCAGATGATCGACAGCCTCGCCCGGCATTCCACCTTCGTCTACCGGCTGATCTTCGCCAACCTTTGGCTGTTCGCGCCGGCGCTCAACCGCCTTGTGCGGAAAAGCGGCGGCGAGCTCAACGCCCTGCTGCGCACCACCGCCGCCTTTACCGTCGTGCGCGGGGGCGACGCCGCCAACGTTCTGCCCCCCAGCGCGAAGCTGACCGTCAACCTGCGCGTGCTGCCCGGCGAAACGGTCGAAGGGACGCTCGCGGCGCTTCAGCGCAAGGTCAACGACGCGCGCGTGGCGGTCGAATGGCTGGAGGGCGAGGACCCGACCGCCTGCTCCGGCACCGACGGCGCAGGCTACGCCGCCCTGAGCCGCGCCATTCACGAAATCTACCCCGGCGTGCTCATCTCGCCCTACCTGATGATCGCCGGCAGCGACGCGCGCCACTACGAGCGCATCTGCGACCATGTGTACCGTTTCTGCGGCATGCCCCTCTCCGCCGAGGAGCGCCTGATGATCCACGGCGTCAACGAGCGCATCCCGGTCGCCAAGCAGGCGGACACCGCGCGGTTTTTCCTGCGGCTCATCCGCAATGTGCAGGAGATGGGGGCTTAGCCAGCCCCCAAGGCCCCTTGGCCTCCCTTCGTGCGAAGGGGGGCTTTTGCTTTATGCGCCTGTGAGGCGCTGGGCAGGGGGGGGGATGCGCCTGCGGGCGCACCAAAGGGCTTTCCGCTCGCCCTTTGGAAACCTTCGGTGTCGCCTTCTTACACGGCGGGGTGCGGAGGGTCGCTCTTGAAGTACAGGAAAGTCGTCCGCCGCCGCATGGAGCAATGGG
>JAAYUF010000030.1 GCA_012517815.1 Clostridiales bacterium | reverse complement strand
CGAGCGCACCGGCAAGATGGAAGACGTGATCAACCGCGCGGCGCAGGTGCTGAGCTCCGTGACGCACTACACGTCGCTGGTCATGAGCCCCAAAGGCGGCGAGCTGTTGCTGCGAAACCTCCAGTTGGTGCCGGTGTCCGCCGCCAGCGCGCTTTTGGTGATCGTCACCGACGGCGGCATCGTGCGGGACGCGGTCATCCACGTGGACAGCGATTTGGACGCGGACGCGCTGTACGCCATCAGCCGAACGCTGACGGAACGGCTCGCCGGGCACACGCTGAGCGAAACGCAGGAACTGCTCAAGACCATGGGCCGCGAATTCAGCGAAAAGCGGGCCGTGCTGGGCGGCATCAGCGATCTGGTGGCGGACGTCAACAGCCGGCAGGCGAAAGCCAAGCTTTCGCTGGGCGGCACCAGCAACATCCTGAACTTTCCGGAGTATAACGACGTGGAAAAGGCGAGAGCCTTCCTGTCGCTGCTGGAAACCAAGGATACGCTCCTGCAGCTGCTGGAAGAGCACCAGAACGTCGCCTTTACGGTGCGCATCGGCCCGGAGACAGGGGTGCCGGAGCTCAGGGATTGCTCTCTGGTCACGGCTACCTACTCGCTGGGCGACCATACCCACGGCACCATCGGGGTCATCGGCCCCACGCGGATGCAATACGGGCGCGTGCTCAACGTGCTGGGCGCCATGGGCGAACAGCTCACCCGGCTGCTCACGCAGGATAAGGAGTGACAGCGATGGCCGCAAAGAAGAAATCCCATCAGATCGGGGGAAACAAGCCAACCATGCAACCGGAAAACGAACCGCTGAACCCGCAAACCGCAGACCCGGCCACGGATACCGCGGAAACCGACCGCGAGGCGCTGGACACGATTGCGGAACATCTGCAGGATGCGACCGCCTGCCAGCTGGACGACGCCTTTGAGGCCGAACGGGCGGAAGCCGAAGCGCAGACCGCCGCCGCCGAACTGGCGGACGCGCTGGCGGCGGCCAACGCGCGCGCGGAGGAATACCTGACCCTGGCCCAGCGCGTGCAGGCCGATTTTGAGAACTACCGCAAACGCAACCAGAACGTGCGCGGCGAAGCGTTCGAAGACGGCGCCAGAGCCTTTATCGCCACCCTGCTCCCGGTGCTGGATAATCTGGAACGCGCGCTCGACGCGGCGGACGAGGCCACCGACAAAGCCCTCAAAGAGGGCGTGGAGCTGGTGCAGCGCCAACTGGCCGAAGCCTTTGCCAAGCGGGGCGTCAGCCCCATCCAGCGCAAGGGGGAAAAGTTCGATCCCAACCTTGAGAACGCGGTGTTGCAGGGAACGCCGGAGGACGGCGAACCCGGAACCGTGTGCGAGGTGCTCCAGAAAGGCTACCGCATGGGCGGCACGGTGCTGCGCCACGCGATGGTCAAGGTCGTCCCCGAATGACGGGGGCGTTCAGACGCGGGTAAGGGATCGGCTCCCTTGCGAACATAAAACCAATCAAACTGACACAAAGCGAATCTCGCATCGATTTGGAGGAGGAACCAATTATGAGCAAAATTATCGGCATTGACCTTGGTACGACCAACAGCTGCGTCGCCGTGCTGGAAGGCGGCGAACCCGTCGTCATCCCCAACGCGGAAGGCGCGCGCACCACGCCGTCCGTCGTGGCTTTTACCAAGGACGGCGAGCGCCTAGTCGGCCAGATCGCCAAACGCCAGGCTGTCACCAACCCGGATCGCACCGTGATCTCCATCAAGCGCGAGATGGGCACCGGACATAAAGTCACCATCGACGGCAAGAGCTACACCCCGCAGGAAATCAGCGCCATGATCCTGCAGAAGCTTAAAACCGACGCCGAGGCCTATCTGGGCGAAAAAGTCACCCAGGCGGTTATCACCGTGCCCGCGTATTTCAGCGACAGCCAGCGTCAGGCCACCAAGGACGCCGGCCGCATCGCGGGTCTGGAAGTGCTGCGCATCATCAACGAGCCGACGGCCGCCTCGCTGGCCTACGGCCTGGATAAGGAAGGCTCCCAGAAGATTTTGGTGTACGACCTGGGCGGCGGCACCTTTGACGTGAGCCTTCTGGAAATCGGCGACGGCGTGTTTGAAGTGCTGGCCACCAACGGCAACAACCGTCTGGGCGGCGACGATTTCGACGACCGGATCATCAACTGGATCGTCGATAACTTTAAAAAGGATTACGGCATCGATCTCAAGCAGGATCGCATGGCCTACCAGCGCCTCAAGGAAGCGGCGGAAAAGGCGAAGATCGACCTTTCCGGCGTGATGAGCGCCAATATCAACCTGCCCTTCATCACCAGCGACCAGAACGGCCCCAAGCACTTGGACATGACGCTGACCCGCGCCAAGTTTGACGAGCTGACCGCCGATCTGGTGGAAATGACCGTCGATCCGATGAACAAGGCGCTCAAGGACGCGAACCTGACCGCCGAGCAGATCGACAAGGTGATCCTCGTGGGCGGTTCCACCCGTATCCCCGCGGTGCAGACGGCCGTGAAGAAGATCACCAACAAGGAGCCCTTCAAGGGTATCAACCCCGACGAGTGCGTCGCGGTCGGCGCGGCCATTCAGGGCGGCGTGCTGGGCGGCGAGGTCAAGGACGTGCTTCTTTTGGACGTGACCCCGCTTTCGCTGGGTCTGGAAACCGAAGGGCACATCTTCACCCGCCTGATCGATCGCAACACCACCATCCCCACCAACAAATCGCAGGTGTTCTCCACCGCCGCCGACGGCCAGACCACGGTCGAAATCCACGTGCTGCAGGGCGAGCGCCCCATGGCTTACGATAACAAGACCCTCGGCCGCTTCCAGCTGACGGGCATCCCTCACGCGCCCCGCGGCGTGCCGCAGATCGAAGTGACCTTCAACATCGACCGCAACGGCATCGTGAACGTGTCCGCCAAGGATAAGGGCACCGGCAACGAGCAGAAGATCACCATCACGGCTTCGACCAACCTGACCGAGGACGAGATCAAGCAGCGCGTGAAGGAAGCCGAGCAGTTTGCCGATCAGGACAAGAAGCGCAAGGAAGAGGTCGAGACCGTCAACCGCGCCGACAGCCTGATCTACGAGCTGGAGAAGCAGCTGCGCGACAACGAGGGCAAGCTTTCCGCCGAGGACAAGGCGACCGTCGAGCGCGAGATCGCGGACTTCAAGAAGGTGCGCGAGGGCAACGACGCCGAAGCCATCAAGGCCGCGATGGAAACCATGACCCAGAAGGTGTACCAGATCTTCGGCAAGCTCTACCAGCAGGAGGGCGGCCCGCAGGGCGGCGCTCCCGATATGGGCGGCTCCGAAGGCCCCACTCAGAACGACGACGGCACCGTGAATACCGACTACGACGTAAAGTAACGGTCGCGACGGTCGCTAGCGCTCCCTTTGGGGAAGGGATTGCGATCCCCTCCCCAACCTTCCCCGGGGGGAAGGACGGGGGGCGACGGAACCGGATGCGATGTAAAAAGGATTCTCCTTGGATGGCGTCGGAAGGGGTTGCCCTTCCGACTGCAATCATGTCGGCCGGGTTCACCGGCAGGGCTGGGAGAAGGCGGCGATGCCGCAAATGATACCCGTGACACAGGATAGCGGCGCAGCCGTTACGCTGGAGTTTAGGGTAAGCAAGTAGGTGAGCATTTGGCAAAACGCGATTACTACGAGGTGCTCGGTGTGCCCAAAACGGCGACCGACGCCGAAATTAAAAGCGCATACCGCAAGAAAGCCAAGGAGTGCCATCCCGACCTTCACCAGAACGATCATTCCGCCGAGGAACGCTTCAAGGAGCTCAACGAGGCCAATGAGGTGCTCAGCGATCCGGACAAGCGCGCCCGGTACGATCAGTTCGGGTTTGACGGGCCTCCGATGCAGGGCTTTGGCGGAGCCGGCGATTTCAGCGGTTTCGGCGGCGGCGGGTTTGGCGATTTCAGCAGCATCTTCGATACGATTTTCGGCGGCGGCATGGGCGGAAACCGCAGGCAGGGCCCGATGCAGGGCGACGATCTGCGCCACGACATCGCCATCAGCTTCGAAGAGGCGGCGTTCGGCTGCCAAAAAACCTTCGAATTCATCCGCAACGAGCATTGCGAAACCTGCCACGGCACGGGCGCCAAACCCGGCACCAGCGCGCAGACCTGCCCTACCTGTAAGGGAACCGGTCAGGTGCGCCAGGGCGGCGGGTTCATGGTGACCGTGCGCACCTGCCCCACCTGCCACGGCGAAGGGAAAATCGTCAAGGACAAGTGTGCGGATTGCCAGGGCAGCGGCCATACGCGCAAGAAACGCACCGCGACCATCAAGATTCCGGCCGGCATCGACAACGGCCAGACCATCGTGATGAACGGGCAGGGCGAGCCGGGCACGCAGGGCGGCCCCAACGGCGATCTGTATGTCCGCGTAACCGTGCGCCCGCACAAGCTGTTCAAACGCGAGGGCACCACGCTCAGGCTGGAACTGCCCATCAGCGTTACGCAGGCGGCGCTTGGCGCGGATATCGAGGTGCCGACGCTCAAGCAGCCGGTCAAGTACCGCATCCCGGAAGGCACGCAGAACGACACCGAGTTCCGGCTCAAGGGCTACGGCATCATGAACCTGCGCGGAGGCGGCGCGGGCGATCTGGTGGTGCGCGTCAAGGTGGAAGTGCCCAAGCGTCTGAACGACAAACAGAAGGAACTGCTCCAGAAATTTGAGGAGAGCCTGAGCGGACGCGAGTACGAAGGGAAAAAATCCTTCGCGGACAAGCTCAAGGATATGCTCCACTGATACGGTTTCCCTTCGGGAATGGGTCAAAGCGCACGGACGGTTTCGTTTGAGCCGAGGAACGGAAGCGAAGGCGCAGCGGGCCTGCGGCACGCTTTCGGAACGAAGTGACGGGAGAACAGCGCCGTGAGCGGGAGGCGTTCGCGGCTGGAAACCGTATCAAACCACCCGGCGGCGGGGCGCGCGGATCGCTTGCGCGGACCCCGCCGCTGTGTTATGCTACGGCGGACGAACCGTCGCCGGCACAGCCGGCGAATGCGGGAGGGTTTTCCTGTCATGAGGAAAAGACCCTCTCGCGGACGCTTGTCCAAACAGGAGGAGGGCGCGCGATGCAATGGTGTGAGGCGATTGTGCATACAACCAGCGCCGGCGGGGATCTGGTCAGTGAATTGATGATGAACTCCGGCGCGGCGGGCACGGAAATCGTGGACCGCGCGGATGTGCCGGACCCCGCCAAACCTGGCGTTTACTGGGAGCTGTATGATCCCAAACTGCTGGAATCCATGCCGGCGGACGTGCTGGTGAAGGGCTGGTTCGCGCAAAACGGGCAAACCCACGACGTGCTGGCCGCGCTTCGCCGGGAACTGGCCGCCCTGGCCGGGCGTACCGGCGGCGCGGCGCTGGGCGCGCTGACGCTGGAACTGGCCGATGTGGCCGACGAGGACTGGGCGGAGAACTGGAAACAGTACTACAAACCCTTCCGCGTGGGCAGCCGGCTGGTGGTCAAGCCCAGTTGGGAACCCTACGCCGCCCGGGAAGGCGATGTGGTGGTGGAACTGGACCCCGGCATGGCCTTTGGCACCGGTACCCACGAGACGACCCACATGTGCCTGGAACTGCTGGAGAAGCACCTGAAGCCGGGCATGCGGGTGATGGACGTGGGCACGGGCAGCGGCATCCTCGCCATCGCCGCGGCCAAGCTTGGCGCGCCGGAAGTGCTGGCGGTGGATATCGACCCCAACGCCGTGCGCGTGGCTACGGAAAACGTGGCGAAAAACAACGCGGCCCCGCAGGTGCGCGTGGTGCGCGGCGATCTGGTGAACGGGGAAACCCTGCCCTGCGAGCTGGCTGTCGCCAATATCGTGGCGGATGCGATCTGCATGCTGGCCGGCCCGCTCACGCGGCATCTGGTGCCGGGCGGGCTGCTGGTCTGCTCCGGAATTATCCGTGAGCGGGAGGCGGACGTTGCGACGGCCGCGCAGCAAGCCGGCTACCGGACCGTCGAGCGCATGGGGCAGGGCGAATGGGTCGCGCTGTGCCTGCGAAACGAGGCCGTCCATGCATAGGTGCTGGCTGGGGGAAATCGCGCCGCTGGCAGTCGGGCAAAGCGTAACCCTTTCGGCGGAGGAAAGCGCGCATGTCGGCCGCGTGCTGCGCATGAAGCCCGGCGAGCCTGTGCAGCTGATTGCCGCGGAACGCCTGTACGCGGGCGAACTGACCGCGGTTGGGGAGCGCGCGACCGTGCGCGTGCTGGCGGAGGAACCTTCCCCCGAAGCGACGGCGCGCGTAACGCTGGTGCAGGGCCTGCCCAAGTTGGACAAGCTGGAGATGATCATCCAGAAAGCGACGGAGCTGGGCGTGTGGGACGTCTGGCCCGTCGGCATGGCGCGGTCCGTCGCAAGGCTGGAAGCGGGCGATACCCGCAAACCGGAACGCTGGAACCGCATCGCGCTGGAAGCCGCCAAGCAGAGCGGCCGCGCGCATGTGCCGGAAGTCCGCCCCATGGCGACCCTGACAGACGCCGTAACGGCGCTGCGGGAAGCGGCCATGGACGCTGTGCTGGTCGCGTGGGAAGAAGAGGGAGAACGCGCCCTGAGCGCGGAGATGCGGGCGCTGCTTACGCAAAACCCGAACCCGCGCTCACTTGCGATCGTCATCGGACCGGAGGGCGGCATCGCGCCATCGGAAATCGAGCGCCTGCTATCGACGGGCGCGCGGTGCGTATCGCTGGGCAAACGGATTTTACGCACCGAAACCGCCGGCCTGTGCGGCCTGTCCGTGATCATGAGCGCCCTCGGGGAGTTGTAAATATGGCGAAAACCGTTCGTTTTTATACGCTTGGCTGCAAGGTAAACCAGTACGACAGCGAAGCGATGCTGGAAATCTTCCTCGCCGGCGGCTACCGGCCCGCGCCGCCCAACGCGCCCGCGGACGTGTTTGTGGTGAACACCTGCACCGTTACCGGCACGGGGGATCAGAAGAGCCTCAAGGCCGCCCGGCGCTACCTGCGGCAAAACCCCGGCGGCGAGCTGATCGTCGCCGGCTGCCTGGCGCAGCGCATGGGCGAGCAGCTCAGGGATACCGGCGCGCGGCTGATTCTGGGCACCCAGTACCGCGCGCGGGTGGTCGAGCTGCTGGAGGCGGCCGTCGCGGCCGGGACGCAGACGGTCGCGGTGGAAAGCCTGCAAAGCGCGCCGTTTGAGCCGCTCACCATCCGGGCGCACGAAGGTCACACCCGCGCGGTCATGAAAATTCAGGAGGGCTGCGACAACCGCTGCGCCTACTGCATCATCCCCTCGGTGCGGGGCGCGGTGCGCTCCAAGCCCGTGGAGGATGTGCTGACCGAGGCGCGCGCGCTGGCGGACGCCGGGTTTTCGGAACTGGTGCTGACCGGCGTACACCTGACCAGCTATGGGCGCGACCTGCCCGGCGGGCCGAAGCTGACCGACGCGATCCGCGCGGTGCACGCGGTGCCGGGCGTGCGGCGCATCCGGCTTGGCTCGCTGGAACCGGCGGCGGTGAATGCGGCGTTTGTGGACGCCGTCGCCAACCTGCCCAAGCTTTGCCCGCAATTTCACCTTTCACTGCAAAGCGGCAGCGACGCCGTGCTGGCCCGCATGCGCAGGCAGTACCAAACCGACGGGTTTCTGGCGGCGGTGGAGCGAATTCGCCGTGCCTACCCCGACGCGGCTCTCACCACCGACGTGATCGTGGGCTTCCCCGGCGAAACGGACGAGGAGTATGAGCAAACCGAGGCGTTTTGCCGGCAGGTCGGCTTCATGAAGCTGCACGTGTTTCCCTACAGCCGACGGGCGGGCACGCCCGCCGCGGACATGCCGGATCAGGTACCCCAGCCGGTTCGGGACGCGCGGGCGCAGCAACTGATCGCCTTTGGGGGGGAACTGTCCGCCGCTTACCGCCGCGGCCTTTTGGGCAGCGTGCAGCCCGTGCTTCTGGAACAGCGCATGCCGGACGGGAGCATGGTTGGCTATACGCCGCAGTACGTATCCGTTACATGCCCGGGCGGAACACAGGGAGAGATCCTTTCACTTCGCCTGACCGCCCTCACCCAAGAAGGAACGATGGGCGAGCGCGTGGAATTCAATGAGGAAGAACACCCCATGGTTACGGAGGAGGCAACGGCGATGGACGACTGTCTGTTTTGTCAAATCATCAAGGGGGATATCCCTTCCCGGAAAATTTACGAGGACGAGGACACCTTCGCTTTCCACGACATCCACCCGCAGGCCAGGGCGCACGCGCTGGTGGTCAGCAAGAAACACGCAGCCGACCTGTCGCGCAACGCGGAGCTGAGCGACCGCGAACTGGCGGCCTGCCTGCGCGCCTGCGCGGCGGTGGCCCGTGAGCTGGGCCTTGAGGAAGGCGGCTACCGCGTGGTGAACAACTGCGGTGAAAACGCCTGCCAGACGGTCCGGCACCTGCACTTCCACGTAATGGGCGGCGAAAAGCTTTCCGAACGGATGGCGTAACCCCGCGCTGCGGCCGCCAAAGCGATACGCGAGGCAGACCGACAAATTTCATGGTTGACGCGTGAGGCGGTTAGCGATATAATACATCTATGGTCGTTGTATGCCCTCCATTGTACCCACGGGCCGGGAGACGAGGACAGCGGCGAAATGAGCGAGGGGAGGGATAACAGTGTCCGAAGTACGCATCCGCGAAAACGAATCCCTGGAAAGCGCTCTGAAGCGGTTTAAACGTCAATGTGCTCGCACAGGTGTTTTGGCAGAGGCTCGTAAGCGCGAGCATTATGAGAAGCCCAGCGTGAAACGCAAGAAGAAAGCAGAAGCTGCCCGTAAGCGCAAGTGGTAAGTTCAGTTCCCCTCCGGCGTCGCCGGAGGGGTTTTTTCAGCGAATCGCCCGTTGCCGGCAGCGGGGCGGAAAATGGGAAACCGGACGAGCATCGAAAAGGAGAGGAACGGGTCGGCATCCCCTGCTTGGCTACCGGCACAGGCGCGGGCTGTGCGGCGCAGCGCAACGTTCACCGCGAGGCGCCGGCTGCCGCGAAGCCGTTCGGCCGGCGATACGGGGGGCGGGCGGCCCGGGAACGGACCATCGGCGCGCGAGGGGAACGGTTTCGCCGATGCCTGTTCGATCGGGGATGGTCCAACCGCCGACAGACGGCCGCCGAGGCTGCGGATGTCCTTTGCCTGTTCCTGCGATTTCCGTTCATGAAAATGCGAAGCTCGCGGGCGATCTGACGCCGTGGCGAGGATCGGAAGCGAAGGCGTGGCAGGGCCGCGTTACGCTTTCGCGGCGAAGCCAAGGGATCCAATCGCCGTGAGATGGAAGCGTGCATGATGTGAAAGCCGTATCGGCCGTGCCGGCCTGATTTGCCTTCCGGGCTGGGAAAAGCGCATGACGGCGCTTGTGCCGGCACCATCCCGGGCTGAAACTGCGAGCGAGCCTGTCACGCCCGGACGATGACGGCGACTGCCGCATTGAACCGAAACAGGCGTAAAAATGGAATGTTCGCCCAAAAGGTCAAAAATCTCACGAAGTTCATGCAACGAATTTACAGAAATTGACGTGTGAACGATCCGGTCACAGCGGCGGGGCACGCGGCGAAATCGCTTTCGTCATGCGAGATTCACGTTTTTTTTCATCGTGAACGGCGGAAAAAATTTTACCGGGAGCCGAGATGGTTAAATTTGACTTTCATGTAATTCAATGTGCCTGATGGAAGATTTACAATGTCTTCGGGATGCCTGCGCATCGTAACAAACCATTCCTGAGAGCCCTGAAACGCAACCATTGCCGCATTTGAACCATGCCCGCACGTTTCAGCTGTTTAGCATTGCCTTATCCGCTTTTTTATGATACAATGCAGCTAAGCGTAAATGTTCGCTCCATAAGCAAGTCGCTTATCCCGGAAGAGTGAGGCGTCCCGTGCAATTTGCTCTGCTTGTGAAATCACATGCCAACGCTCGCTATGCGCAATCTCTGTTGAAACTGGCCGCGCGGGAAAGCGAATGCTTACTGTCCGCGCTGGGCATTCGCGCGCGGGTTACGGTGGAAACCATCGCGGGTACGCCGTTTCTCATGCTGGAAACCGAAGCGCTGGGGGAGGAAGCCTGGGCGCACCTTTCACGGCATTCCGCCGTGAGCCTGGCGGCCGTCCGCAACGGCGAGTGGCTGCGCCCCCTGACGCTGCGACCGCCCGCGTATCTGGAACCTGATCTGGCTCAGGTGCTGAAATACAAGGGCAAGACCAATGCAGACTTTACTTCGATGATGCTCAACTGCGCGCGTTCGGCTTCCGCCTTCGCGCTGTCCAGAGAACCCCTGTCGGTGCTTGATCCGCTGTGCGGCAAAGGAACCACGCTGTTTTGCGCGCTTCAGCAGGGGGATTGCGCCGTTGGCATCGAAACCGACGAGAAGGCGGTACGGGAGGCGGACGTCTATGTGCAGCGGTATTTGCAGTACCACCGTTATAAGCACCGGCGGGAAGAAAAATCCCTGACGCTGCGCAAGGGCGGGGCGGCCAAGGAGGTGCGCTTTACGTTGAGCGACACGCCGGAGCACTATAAAAACGGCGATACGGTTTCCCTCCGGCTGATCCGCGGGGATACCGCGCTGGCGGATGAAATCGTCGGCTCTGGCGGCGTTCACCTGATCGTTGGCGACCTGCCCTACGGCGTACAGCATGCTCCCAAGGAAAACAGGACGGTCGATTCTCTGGAAGGCCTTCTGCGGCGGGCGCTGCCCGCTTACCGGCGCGCCCTGCTCCCGGGCGGTGCGCTGGCGCTCGCTTTCAATACGTACACCCTGCCCCGGGAGAATCTCGTCGCAGCCATGAAACAATCGGGCCTGATACCGCTGACCGAACCTCCGTTTGATGATTTTTCCCATTGGGTGGAGCAAGCCGTCAACCGGGACCTGGTGATCGCCCGCAATCCGGAAGCCGGTCATGCCTGACAGTCATGATCCATAACAACCGACGAACCCGTCCGCCGTTCACGCCGCAGTTCCAAGCCGCGCGCAAGCCGTTGCGGTTGACGGCGCGGCAGATCGGAAGAGCCGTCGCCCCCCCGCCCAGCGATGCCGCGGGAACGCCGAGACGGCCGATCGCACAGCAGACCGATATGACCACGTGATACAGCACAGGGAGGAATTACATTGCTTACAAGTGAATTGCACGCCATGACGGTGATCGATTTGCGGAAACTGGCACGCGCCTCGGGCGTGAAGCTGAGCGCCGGAATCGATAAGGAAGGAATCGTCGCGCGGCTGGCCGCCGCGCTGGGGGCGACGGAGGAAGCCGGGGATGCGTTGAAAGGGACGCAGCCGACGGCGGCCGAGGAAGCCGCTTCCCCGCCGACGGCGGATACCAGGGAACGGGAGGAATCACTGCAGGCGGCGCCTCTCGCGGCGGATGTCACCTCGGTGCAGCCGGGCCAGGCCAAAGCGTGGCAGGCGCGGGGCGAAACACGGGACCGGGACGACCGTCCGCAGGCTTACCGGCAGGTGCCGCAACAGCGGCCGAACATCACGCTCAAGCAGCCGCTCCGGCAGCCGCCGTGGCAACCGCACCAGAGCACCAACCCCGGGCGCTTCGGCCCGCCGGTGCAGTTTGCGCCGGGTCAGCCGGCATCCCGGCAGGAAGAACCCCCGCGCTTTGCCGAGCCGCAGCCGGCCGCCCAACGCCCGCTGTTCCCTCAGCAGACGCTGGATGGCTATCGGCTGGGCTATCGCGCGGCGCCGGCCCGGGAGTACGGGCGGCAGGACTACCGCGGCAATTATCACGGTTCCCAGCGTCAGGATTATCCGCGCGCAAACTATAACGCGGGCGGTTTTCAGCCCCCTCAGCAGCAGCAGGGCTACGCGTCGTCCCGTTTTTCGGACGTCTACTACAACGACGCCCTGTATAAACCGACGCGCGACCCGGCCTTCAACGAGCCGGTGGAGCGCGGACAGATACCGGACCCGCTGACGGCTGTCGAGGGCGCGCCCGCCTCGGGAATTCTGGAGATTTTGCCGGACGGTTACGGCTTTCTCCGGTCCGAAACGCTGCTGCCGGGGAAAAAGGATATCTATGTATCGATGGCGGCCATCCGGCGCTACGACCTGCGCACGGGCGACTACGTCGTGGGCAAAGCGCGGCCTCAGCGCGATATGGACAAATTCGCGGCGCTGATGTACGCCGAAACGATCAACGGCAGCCCGGCCGAGGAAGGCGGCGAACGCCTGGCGTTTGACGCGCTGGTACCGATCTACCCCAACCGCCGCATCGTGCTGGAAAGCGAGCGCAACAGCCAGAACTGGCCGATGCGCATCGTCGATCTGATCGCGCCGATTGGCTTTGGCCAGCGCGCGATGATCGTCGCCCCGCCGGAAAGCGGCAAAACCGTGATGCTGCGCGAACTGAGCCGGGCCATCAAGCAAAATGACGAAACGGCGCATGTGATGATGCTGCTGATCGACGAGCGCCCGGAGGCGGTTACCGAGATTCGGGACGCGGTCGGCAGCGACGCGGACGTTTTCGCCACCACGTTTGACGAAGCGCCGGAAAGCCAGACCCGCGTGAGCGAAACCATGATGGAACGGGCGCAGCGGCTCGTGGAGCAGGGCCAGCATGTGGTGATCCTGCTGGACAGCCTGACCAAGCTGACGCGCGCCTACCAGGCGACGCTGACGCAGGGCGGCCGCGCGATGACCAACACCGTGACGCCCGCGGCGCTGGTGCGCCCCAAGCGCTTCTTCGGCGCGGCCCGCAATACGCGCGACGGCGGCAGCCTGACCGTTATCGCCACCATACTGGTGGAAACCGGCTCGCGCGTGGACGATATCATTTTTGAGGAGTTCAAGGGCACGGCCAACATGGAGCTCTGGCTGGATACCCCGGAAGTCAACGAGCCGATGTTCCCTGTGATCGACATGCAGCGCAGCGGAACCAAGAAGGAAGACATGCTGCTGAGCGAGCAGGAGATCGAAGGGCTCAGGGCCATCCGCACGGTGCTGGGTTCCACCACCAACCGCGAGGCGCTGACCCAACTGATCGGCATGATGAGCAAAACCAAATGCAACGCCGATCTGTTCGCCCGTTTGAAGGACTGGGTCGCCATGTGGGAGAAGAGCGGTTTTCTGGTACGGAAGTAAGGATCCGACGCAAGATGACATACCAACAGGCCGCCGCTCAAATGAGCGGCGGCCTGAAACTGTCGGGAAGCCCCCGCCGTAGCGAAACCGGGTCAAGCGTGAACCCCTGCGGGGTTTGGGGTGGAGCCCCAATGCCTTATGCCGAAGCGTTTTACCAGAGCGAGCAATCAGCCCGAAGGGCGATGAGGCGAGCGGCGCCGTATGGCACGGGTTCTTCAGCGGCCAGGCTGTCGAAAACATCCGCCGCAGCGAAACCGGGTCAAGCGTGAAACCCTTGCGGGGTTTGGGGCGGAGCCCCAATGCCTTATGCCGAAGCGTTTTACCAGAGCGAGCGAACAGCCCGAAGGGCGATGAGGCGAGCGGTGCCGTATGGCACGGGTTCTTCAGCGGTCTGAGGCCGCCGCTCAAACGAGCGGCGGCCTCTGGCATTCGGCTATGCCTCCTGCAGCGGCGTTCGGGCCGGCTTTTCCAACGAGAAGGCGGAGAAACGGCGACCGCGTGGTTTACGTGACGGTCACGGGCAGGATTTGGGACTGTTCCGGCAGCGACAGACGGGACCCCGGAAGACGCATGAGCACGCGGGCGGATGCCGTTTGCAGGCTTGACTGACCGCCGCGCGGCGGATACGGCAAAAGTCGGCACGGGGCTTGGGACGGTTTCGCGGCCGTCCGGGCTACCGGATCAGGCTCGTTGCGGCCTGGGCTTCATGGGCCGTGGCGAACCTGCGAGAAAGGCATCACGCCTTCTTCGCCCGTCGCGTTGCCCGACAGGTCTGCTGGAAGGCGCGGGTTGGCCGCATCGGTCGACAACGCGTCCGGGTCGCCGGAGCGCGCCCGCCGGGACCGCAGCGGATACGTCGCCAGCGCGCAAACGGCGAACACAGTCACAACCAACGCGCGGGAGGTAAAAAACGCATGGTTGTAAGTGTGGTTGGACGTCAGCAGGTACCAAAGGAAGGGCAGCAGCGCGGTGCAGACCAGCGCAAACCCCTGACCGCAAGGCATGCGGCCGCTTTGAACTGCGGCAGGGACCGCATGCCCGTCGACGCCGACGGAGCGCCCGGCGACAGAACCGGCTTGGGTAGCGCGTTGGCTGGCCAGGCCGATATCGCCGGGCACTGGCCGGCCAACCGATCTCCGGCGGAAGCGGACGCGGAGCCACGCGATCCCATAGCCGACCGTCACGCCAATCGCCAGCAACAGATACGCCTTTTTCTGGAATACCTGAAACACCGAGCGAAGCACCTCTACATAGGTCAGCGCGGCTCCGTCCGCCGCGTAGGAGCTGCGCTCACTGATTTTCGCCACCAGGTTGGCCCAGAACCACGGGTCGCCGTCCAGCAGCAGCGCGATGCCCCACTTGCCCGCCCACATGCCAAAGTACCCGGCCAGCCACGCACCCAGGCACATCAGGAAACGGACGGCGCCATCCTGTTTGGAAACGGACGGCCGCGTCAGAAGATAAAGCACAAAAGGAACGCCGAAACTCGCGATGGGGTAGGTGAGGTAATCGATGTAGTTGGTGACCATGCCCGTCAGCAGGAAGACGACCGCCGTACGAAACCGGGTTTCGGTCGCCCGCGGCAGAAAGAGGATCAGCAGGGAAGAAAGCAGCAGCACACCGTAGACGGTGGAAAACTGCAGCGAGAACCCGGTGACGGCCGGAGTCAGGCAGACCAGCGACAGCGCGAAGGCGGGCGTAAAGCGGATCAGCCCGCGGTAGCACAGCCCGACCAGTACGGCGCACAGCAGCAGCCCCTGCAACACCGTCTGCAGTGCGCGGATATCCAGATAGCTGCCCAATAGCAGCAGTGGTTTGACGTAAACCAGAAAGCCCAGCCAGTATCGCGCCACCGAAGCGCTGCCGAGGGTCTCCCCGCCGCTTTGCGCATAGGCAATCAGCGCCGCGTAAGGCCCGCCCGGCGCGGTGTACACCGCTGTCTGCGCCGCCTGCCGCCACAGCGGTTCGTCGCTCTTTCGGGCTGCCGCCAGCAGCATCGCGGCGTCGGTGGAATTGTCCAGTTGGGTGGTCAGGTACCCTTTCACCAGCTGTTCATAACGGATTTCGCCCGTTTCCCACGACCCGTCGAAAGCCTGTGCCGAAAGCGCCACGTTGCGCGCGATCGGCGCGAGGGGCAGCGCGTAGGCCGCCATCAGCAGCAGAAAGCCGGCCGTGATTCCGCAAAGCAGAATCATGGCCAGCTTACATACGGATCGCAGCAAAGGACGGTTGTTCTTCATGAAGGTTCCTTTCCGGACGGGGTGAAGCGGCAAGCGCTTCCGGTTTCCCGCAGGACGGAGAACCCGCCCCGACCCGCCCAACGGACGCCGCCGGAGGCTTGTCGCATACCGGCGCACGGCGTTTGACGCCGAGACGCCGCTACTTCGTCGACTGTTTTTCCACCAGATGCCCCGCGCCGTACTGCTCGCGGAGCTTGGGTTTTTCGATCTTGCCGGTCGGGTTGCGCGGCACGCTGGCGAAAATGATCCGGCGCGGGCGTTTGTACCTGGGCAGATCCAGGCAGAACTCCTCCACCTCAGTTTCGGTGAGTGTTTCGCCGGGCTTGACCTCGATGATGGCGGCCGCGATCTCGCCCAGCCGTTCATCGGCCATGCCGATGACGGCCACATCCTTGATCCTGGGGTTCGCGCGCAGGAAATCCTCAATCTGCACGGGATAGAGGTTCTCCCCGCCGCTGATGATCACGTCCTTCTTGCGGTCGACCAGATAGATAAAGCCGTCCATATCGTAGCGCGCCATATCGCCGGTGCACAGCCAGTCGCCCTTGAGCACCTCCTCGGTGGCCTGCGCGTTGTGGTAATAGCATTTCATGACGCCCGGGCCCCGGACGGCCAGCTCGCCGACAACGCCGGCGGGCACATCGTTCATCTGTTCGTCCACAATGCGGGTTTCCCAAAGATAGCCGGCTTTGCCGATCGCGCCTACCTTGTGGATGTTCTCCACGCCCAGGTGCACGCAGCCGGGGCCGATGGATTCGCTCAGGCCGTAGTTGGTGTCGTACTGCTGGCGGGGGAAAACGCTCAGCCACCGGGTAATCAGGCTGGGAGGGACGGGCTGCGCGCCCACGTGCATCAGCCGCCATTGGCCCAGCTGATAATCGGACAGGCGCACGTCCCCGCGCTCCAGGCTGTCCAGGATGTCCTGCACCCAGGGCACCAGCAGCCAGACGATGGTCGCCTTTTCATCCGATACGGCCTGCAGCACCCAATCCGGGCGCACGCCGCGCAGGAGCACCGCGCGGCCGCCCGTCATCAGGCTGCCGAACCAGTGCATTTTCGCGCCCGTGTGGTACAGCGGGGGAATGCACAGAAACACATCGTCCTTGGTTTGCCCGTGGTGGTGCTGCTCCGTCAGGCAGGCGCTGACCAGCGCCGCGTGGCTGTGCAGGATGGCTTTGGGGAAACCCGTGGTGCCGGAGGAAAAATAGATGGCGGCGTCGTCGCCGTCCAGCAGTTCCACGGCCGGCGCGGTGGTGGA
The DNA here is from genome assembly GCA_012517815.1 of Clostridiales bacterium. Taxonomy (GTDB): domain Bacteria; phylum Bacillota; class Clostridia; order Christensenellales; family Aristaeellaceae; genus CAXXOK01. Next base: position 13,018 of record JAAYUF010000030.1, on the reverse strand, counting down.
GCAGTAGGTGATGAAACGCTCGTAGTTATCGGCAAAGCAGGGCGTATCGTCGCCGACGTAAAAATAGTGAAAGATGTTCAGGCGTTTGTGCACCTGCTCCACGCGGCCCACGAACTCCGGCCCGAGCACCAGCGTGCGCGCATCCGAAAGGTTCAGGCAATATTCGATCTCCTCCGCGGTATAGCGGAAGTTCATCGGCACGGCCAGCGCGCCGGTTTTAAGGATACCGAAATAGATCGGCAGCCATTCCAGGCAGTTCATCAGGAGGATGGCAACCTTGTCGCCCTTCTGGATGCCCCGCGTGAGCAGGAGGTTCGCAAAGCGGTTCGCCTGCCTGTCGAACTCCCGCCAGGTGATTTCCCGGCGGAACTTGCCGCCCGACGCGGATTCAATCAGGTTATACTCGCGCCAGGTGACCGTGTGATCGGGCTGCAGCGCCGGGTTGATTTCCACCAGCGAGACTTCGTCGGGGCGAATGCGCGCGTTTTTTTCCAGAAAATCGGCAATGACCATGCTGTTTCCTCCCTACGATGCTACCGTGCTACTGAGGTTTGAATCAGCAGTATTATACGGCGGCCGCCTTCCGCTTGTCAATCAAAGGGAGCCGCAAATGCAAACAAAAAGCCGGCCCGCAAACGCGGCGGCCATCGGCGGCACAAACGCGTCCCGGGGCGGAGAAACGCGAGGCGGCGGTTGGTCATCGCGGCAGGATCGCGGCGGCGTTCCCCCGCGGGAAACAACGCACGGCCAAAGAGAATCCGAAAACGATCCCGACCGGCTCCGTTCCGGTGTCGGCGCTGCCGGCTCACCGGCATGCCGCGCGTGGAACGCGCAACGGGCACAAAGCCGGCAAGCGCGCACCGCGAGGATAGCGGCCGGGAGCCCCGTGACACCCGCCCCGGAAAGGACCAGGCGGTCGGGGCCGCAGCGCGCCAGGCGCCGCAGAGTCCTTCACGGCTGCGCGCCGGTTGCCTGCCGCTGCCGACAGGCCCGCCTCCGTGGGCAATCCTTCACAAGCCCGCCGAAACGCCCAGCGCGTGTACGTCCCGCACCAGCCCCGCCGGATCGGCCGACCGGAAAAAGGCGGTGCCCATCACCAGCGTATCCGCGCCGGCCTGCGCCAATAACGGCGCGTTTTCCATGGTAACGCCGCCATCCACCTCGATCTCCCCGGCAAAGCCCATGCGCCGCAGCTCCCGTATCTTTTCATACATCGCGGGGTTCAGCGGCTGGCCGCCAAAGCCCGGTTCCACCGTCATCACAAGGATCAGGTCCAACCGGTTGAGCACTGCGTTAAGCGCCTGCGCAGGCGTGCCGGGCTTGAGGGACGCGCCTGCGCGGAGCCCCAGAGCGCGGATGCGCTCGACGGACTCGGCGAAGTGCTCGGCTTCCACATGCACCGTGACGGCCCCGGCCCCGTTGGCGGCAAACACGTCCACATAGCGCAGCGGGTCGATCAGCATCAGGTGAACGTCAAAGAACAGGTCGATCTCCGCCTTCATATCCTTGAGCAGCGCGGGCCCGAAGGAAAGGTTGGGCACAAACACGCCGTCCATCACGTCGAAATGCACGTAGTCGCAGCCGGCGTCGCGGATTTTCCGCGCGGCTTCGCCCATGCGCATGGTATCCGCCGCCAAAATCGACGGAGCAATTTTACACATAGCGATTCCTCCAGGTTTCCTTCACTTTGGCCAGCAGCTGGTGGTAGCGTTCCAGCCGTCCGGCGGGCAGCGCGCCCGCGCGCGCGGCTTCCAGCACCGCGCAACCCGGTTCGTTCTCATGGTAGCAGGGCTGGAAGCGGCACGCGCCTTCGTAGGGCGCAAACTCCGGATAAAACGCCTCCAGCTGTATCGGTTCCAGCCGATCCCACAGGTCCAGCAGGCTGAAACCGGCGGTATCCAGCACCTGATAGCCGTCGCGCATCAGGAGCTCGGCGTGGCGCGTGGTGTTCTTGCCCCGCGCGATCCGGCGGCTGATCTCCCCGGCCTCCAGCGTCAGCCCGGTTACGGCGTTGACCAGCGAGCTCTTGCCAACGCCGCTTTGCCCCGCAAAACAGCAGATGCCGCCCCGAAGCGCCCCGGCCAGCGCGTCCAGCCCGATGGCCTGCCGCGCACTCACCTCCAGCACCCGCACGTCCGCCTTGGCGTACTCCTCGCGGATCCGCGCCCCCAGCGCCGGGTCCAGCTCGCACTTGTTGACCACGATCACAGGGTCGATCTGCTGTTCCCGCGCCATAACCAGCATGCGGTCCAACAGCAGAAGATCGGGTTCCGGTTCGGGCGCCAGCACGAACAGCAGCCGCAGGATGTTGGCGACCGGCGGGCGGATCAGTTCGCTGCCGCGCGGAAGGATTTCCTCGATCCAGCCGTGCTCCTCGCCCGTGCCGGGCATCAGGCGGATGCGATCGCCGACCAGCGGCGTGAGGTGTCGCCTGCGGAACACGCCTTTGGCGCGAAGCACGTACACTTCGCCCTCCGCGTCGCGCGCGTAATAAAGGCCGCCGACCCCTTTGACGATCACGCCCAGGCGCTCTCCGGCGGTCATTGCAGGTCGACCTCCTGCTGGGCAATCAGTTCTCCGTTAAGATAGGCGCGGCAGACCAGCGGCCCCGAAAGGCTGGAACTGACGGGGATGATGATGGCGTAGGCATTGCCGGCGGTCGTCATGCCGCTGTACTGTTCCACTTCCTGCCCGTTCTCCTCCAGCGTAACGCGGAGGGGAACGCTTTGGCTGCCGGTGGGGATGGCAACGTTCATTTCGCCGTGGTAAGCCTTCCCCTTGGCGCCGATGGTGAGGGTCACCTGGGCGTCCAGCACCGCCATGGTGCCGGCGGCGGGCACCTGCGCCAATACCGTCCCGATCTTGTCGTCGGTCTGCGCGTCGCCGTATTCCACTTTGCCGGCCGTCAGATTGTTTTCCTGAATCAGCTGAAGCGCGGCCTCGTACGTCTGTCCCGTCAGGTCCGGCACAAGGGTGCTGCCCCCGGAGATGGTCACTTCGATATCCTGCCCCAGCACGCAGGGTTCATCCTTGAGGGGGTTTTGGGCGATTACGGTATCCAGGGGTTCCGCCGAGGGGCTCTTGAGCACCACCATGTTCAGCCCCTTGTCCTTGAGCCGGGCGGCGGCCTCCGCGCGGGTCAGGCCCATGAGGTCCGGCGTGACCAGCCGCGTGGGGCCGAGGCTTACGGTAACCACCACGCTGTCGCCCTTGCGCATATCCGCTTCCGCCTCGGGCGTCTGCGCGATGACGGTACCGGCGGGAATTTTATCGTGGTTGACGGTCGTCTGCTGCCATTTGAGGCCCGCCTTATGCACCAGCAACTGCGCTTCCTCAACCGACAGGCCGACCAGATCGGGCGCTGTGGCGCTGCCGGTCACATTCTGGTAAATGCTCACCACGCCCAGCACCAGCGCGACAAACACCGCAAACCCGGTAACAAAGGTCAGCGCCGTGGTCGTGCGGCGGCGGCGCTTTTGCAGGGCCGTCAGCCGGCCTGTCTGCCCGGAGGGGGTTTTACGCGTCGGCTGCGAGGAGCGGGTTTGCGGGGCGGAAGGGACGCGCTCCGCGACGAGGGTCGCCGAGGAAGGCTCTTCCTTGCCCTCGCGCGCCTTGAGCAGCGCGTCCGCCATTTCGCGCGCGTTCTGATACCGCCGTTTCGGGGATTTTTCCAGCGCCTTCATCACCACGGACACCACGGCGGGCGGCACCATGGGGTTAAAGTCCGTGAGCGGCGGCGGCGCGGAGTTGATATGCTGCATGGCGACCGACACGGGGGTATCGCCCACGAAGGGCACGCGGCCCGTGAGCATCTCATAGAGCACAACGCCGGTGGAATAGATATCGCTGGTGGCTTCCACAACGCTCCCGGTCGCCTGCTCGGGGGAAGAATAGTGCACCGAGCCCACCACCGTGTCGCCTTTGGAGATGGTAAACGCGTTGGTCATGCGCGCGATGCCGAAATCCGCCACTTTGATGTGCCCTTCCGCGTTGACCAGCACGTTCTGGGGCTTGATGTCGCGGTGGATGATGCCGTTGTCGTGGGCGTGCTGCAGAGCGCTTAAAATGCGAACGGCGATCTGGACGGCGGTGTTGACGTTGATCTGCCCTCGTTCCTGAATGATTTCCTTGAGCGTGCTGCCGCTGACATATTCCAGCACCAGGTAGCGAAACTCGCCCTCCACTCCCACGTCCAGCAGGTTGACGATATTGTGGTGCGACATCAGGCTGGCGGCCTGCGCCTCACGCTGAAACCGCTCGAGGAATTCCTTGTCGCGGTTGTACTCGGATTTCAGAATTTTGATGGCGACGCTGTGGCCCGTGCGGATATCCACCGCGCGGTACACCAGCGACATCCCGCCCTGGCCGATAAAATCGATCAGCCGGTAGCGCTCGGCGAAGACCATGCCCTTCATCACGGCGCGGTCACCTCCGTTACGCGGCCCAGCACAAGGCTTATGTTATCGTGACCGCCGTGGTCCAGCGCCAGCTCCAAAAGCCTGTCCGCGGCTTCGTCGCCCTCGCGCTCGGCCAGGACGGCTTGGATTTCGTCATCCTCCAGCATGTTGTAAAGCCCGTCGGAGCAAATGAGCCATACGTCGCCCGCGCGCTTTTCCACGCGCAGCAGGTCCGGCTCCACCATGGGATCGGTGCCCATGGCGCGCGTGATCACGCTGCGGTAGGGGTGGGTTTTGGCGGCTTCCGGCGTGATGACCTTGTTGCGCAGCAACTCGCCCACCAGGCTGTGATCCGTCGTGCGGCAGGCTAGCACGCCGTCGCGGTAGAGGTAGGCCCGGCTGTCGCCCACGTGGGCGATCCAGAGATCGGTTTTGCTTTCCCACAGCACCGTCAGGGTGGTGCCCATGCCGCTTAAGGCCAGGTCGTGACGCTGCATGTCAAAAATGCGCCGGTTGGCGGCTTCCATCCCGATGCGCAGCGTGTTTTCTTCCGGCGTCTTGCCCTGCAGGAGGTTGCGGATCACCTGTACGGCGACGCGGCTGGCGGTTTCCCCGCCGCGGTGGCCGCCCATCCCGTCCGCGATGCCGTAGAGGTTGTGCGCCACGAGCAGCGAATCCTGATTGGTGGAGCGAACCAGCCCTTTATGCGTTTTCGCGTAAATCAGCATGGCGCTCCTCCTTTCCCGATTGACGGTCGTTGCGTCCTTAAGTCTTGATCATATCAGGTTTATCCGGTTCTTTCAAGTGCTGATTGCGCAACTGGCCGCACGCGCCCGCAATGTCTGCGCCCATCTCCCGGCGGACCGTGGCGGATACGCGCAGCGCCGTGAGCGTATCCAGAAACGTTTGCACCGCCCGCGGCGATGCGGGCTCCAACTGCCGCTCGGGCACCCGGTTGAGCGGAATCAGGTTGACGTGGCACTGCAAGCCGCGCACGAGCGCGGCAAGCTCCCGCGCGTGCTCGGGCCGGCTGTTGAGCCCCTGAATGAGGGCGTATTCAAACACCACGCGGCGGCCGGTTTGGGCCACGTACTCCCGTACGGCCTCCATTAGCTCTGGCAGGGGGTAGCGGGCGGCAATCGGCATGATGCTGCGCCGGATCTCGTCGTTGGGCGCGTGAAGCGACAGGCTCAGCGTGATGGGCAGCTGCTCGCCCGCCAACGCGCGGATGCGCGGCACGATGCCGCAGGTGCTCAGCGATACGGCCCTCAGGCTCAGGTTGAGCCCGTCGGGGTGGTTGAGCAGCCGGAGGAAGCGTACGACGGCCTCGTAGTTGTCCAGCGGTTCGCCGCTGCCCATCAGCACCACGTGCCCCACCCGGCCGGAGACGCCCAGGTAACGGTTGGCCAGCAGCACCTGCGCAAGCATTTCCCCCGCGGAAAGGTTGCGCACGCAGCCGTTGAGGGTGCTTGCGCAAAAGGCGCAGCCCATTTTACAGCCCACCTGGGTGGAGATGCACAGGCTGTGGCCGTAATGGTAGCGCATCAGCACGCTTTCAATCAGGTTGCCGTCCGCGCAGGCGTTGAGGAATTTAACGGTGTGATCCGTTTTGGAAGGGAAGGCGGCGTGCAGCGACAGCGGCAGATCGTACGCTTCGGCTGCCAGCACCCCGCGCAGCGAAGTGGGCAGGTTGCTCATATCGCCGAAGGGCACGCCCTTGTGGAGCCACGCGAAAACCTGCCCGGCGCGGAACGCTGGTTGATTGCGCGCCGTCAGGAAGGTTTTCAGTTCTTCGGGGAACAGGTCCAGCAGGATTGCCTTTTCGGCCATGGCTACGCCCTTTCCCTGCGCATGCGCGCGATGTAGAAGCCTTCCACGCCGTCGCGGTGGGCAAACAGCTGCAGCCCGGAGGCCTCATGCCGTTGGCGGATGGCCTCGGGATAGCTGTCCGGCGGAGGCAGGATGGCGTACTCGGGATGCCGCTGCAGAAAGGCCTGAACCTGCAATTCGTTTTCCTCCGGCAGGATGGAGCAGGTGCTGTACACCAGCGTTCCGCCGGGCCTGACATAGGCGCAGAGCGTTTCCAGCAGGGTTTGCTGCGACGCGACGATCGCCTGGATATCCTCCTCGCGCAGCCGGTATTTCAGATCCGGCTTTTCCGTGAGCACGCCAAGCCCGGTGCAGGGCGCGTCCAGCAGCACGGCGTCCATCATGCCGTCGAAATCCGGTTTGGGTTCGGCCGCGTCCCGCTGGGAAATGCGCAGGTTATCCAGTTGAAGCCGCCGCTTGGCGGATTCCAGCAGCATTACGCGCTTCTCATGCAGTTCCCAGGCGTATACGCGCCCCGTGCCCTGCATGGCCTCGGCCATGTAGCACGCTTTGCCGCCCGGCGCGGCGCACGCGTCCAGCACGCGCATGCCGGGTTTGGCCTGTATGGCTTCCGCCGCCAGGATGCTGCTTTGCCCCTGAATGGAGAAGTTGCCGGCGCGGTAGTCGTTATCCAGCGCGATTTCGCTCGCCCCGCCGATCAGGTAGGCGTGCGGGGCCAACCCGCGACGCCATGACCAGGCCTTGCCGCTGAGCAACGTCTCAAACGCCGCGTCGCTGAGTTTCATCAGGTTGGGGCGCACCACCATTTCATGGTTCTGCCCGCGGTAGAGGATGATGGCCTCGGCCATTTCCTCGCCGTGCGCCGCGATCAGACGGTCGACCAGCCACATCGGCATGCTGCCCATCACGTGCAGATAGGCGCGCAAATCGTCCTCGCGTTTGGGCCAGGGGATTTCCGCCTTACCGCGCACGAGGTTTCGAAGCACGGCGTTGAGAAACCCGGCGGCGCCTTCCATCCCCAGCGCGCGGGCCAGGTTGACCCCCTCGTTGACGGCGGCGCTGTCGGGCACCCGGTCGTGAAACAGGATCTGGCAGGCGCTCAGCCGCAGGATATCCCGCTGAACCGGTTCGCCGGTCGGGTGATCCATCAGCCGGTCCAGCGCAAAGTCGATCTGGATTTGCTGTTCGAGCGTCGAATAGACGATGCTGGTGGCAAGCCGCCGGTCGGCGGGGGAGAGTTTCGCTCGGGTCAGGTGTTCCTGCAGGGCCAGGGATGCGTATGCGCCCTTCTCATGCACCGCGCGCAGCACATCCAGCGCCACGCGGCGCGCGCCTTGGGACAGGCCGGTGCGCTCAACCGGGGCTTCGGCGGGCCGGAGATCCCCGGTCACGGCGACGCCCGGCCGGCGCGGTTCAAACCGGGCCTGCGCGACGCCCGCGCCTCCCGGACGGCTGAAACGGCGTTCGCCGAAAGATTGGCCCTCCGCTGGTTTGCTGTAGGGACGGCGACCGAAAGCGGGAGCGCCGCCGGGCGCGCGGGGTGGCCGGTCGCTGAAAGATTGGCCCTCTGCTGGTTTGCTGTAGGGACGGCGTGCGAAAGCGGGAGCGCCGCCGGGCGCGCGGGGCGGCCGGTCGCCGAAAGATTGGCCCTCCGCGGGCTTACTGTAGGGACGGCGACCATAAGCGGGAGCGCCGCCGGGCGCGCGGGATGGCCGTTCGCCGGAAGGCTGACCGTCCGCGGGCTTACTATAGGGACGGCGACCATATGCGGGAGCACCGCCGGGCGCGCGGGGCGGACGGTCGCCGGAAGGCTGGCCTTCGAAAGGTCTGCCGTAGGGGCGGCTGTCGGACGGACGACTCCCGCCGCGGTTTGGCGGCGCCGACCCGTCCGCGCGGTTCATCGGTTTGCGACCGGCGGTGGCGGCGCGAGGCCTGTCACCCTGAGAACTCCTGTAACCTGTAGATGTTCCGGCGCGCTTCGCGCCGCCGGGCTTGCCCGCGTATCCCTGCGCGCGGCCGTTGCCGTCCGCCCCAGCGGTTCTGTGCGGGGGGTGGGTATCTCTGGTTCCGGCGGCGTTATCCTGTTCGTTGCCCGTGCCGCCTCGCTTTTCCTGATCGCTCATAGCGTAACCTCACACAGCGGTTTACCCGCCTCGATGGTGTGCCCGAGAAGGAACGCGCGCGCGATCATCCTCCGGGCGTTGGGTGCCTGGATTTCCAATAATTCCATGGCGCCGTCGCCGGTGGCGATCACCAGCCCGTGCTGCGCGTCCGCAACCAGCACCAGCCCCGGCTCGGCTTTGGTCCAAAGGGGGCAGGGCGCGGCTTTCCATACCTTGAGCACGCCTTCCCGAAGCGGCGCGAAGGCGCACGGCCACGGGTCCATCGCGCGCACGCGGCACAGGCAGCGGCGCGTGCCTTCGGCAAAGTCCAGTTTTCCCATCTCTTTTTCTAGTTTGGGGTCGTAGGTCATGCGGGTTTCATCCTGCGGTTCGCGGGGGCAGTCGCCCCGCTCCAGCCGGGCGACGGTCTCCACCAGCAGCGAAGCGCCGATCACGGACAGGCGCGTAAGCACCGTGCCGGCGGTGTCGTCCTCCGTGATGGGCGTTTCCGCCCGGAGCAGCATATCGCCGGTATCGATGCCCTTGTCGGTCAGCATGGTGGTTACGCCGGTAACAGGCTCGTCCATCAGGATCGCCCACGGCACGGGAGCGGAGCCGCGGTGGCGGGGCAACAGGGAGGCGTGCACGTTCACGGTGCCCAGCGCGGGCACGTCGAGCACCTCCTGGCTTAAAATCTGCCCGAAGGCGGCCGTTACGCACAGCGTCGGCATCAGCGCGCGCAGATCGTCCAGCCCGTCCTTGCGGATCTTGAGGGGCTGGAACACCGGGATGCCCCGGCTGAGCGCCAGTTCCTTTACCGGGCTCATCTGCACCTTGCCACCGCGCCCCTTGGGGCGGTCGGGCTGGGTGAAAACGCCCGCGATGTCATGCCCCGCCGCCAGCAGCGCCAGAAGCGGCTGCAGGGCGAATTCGGGCGTACCCATGAATACGATTCTCACAGGCAGGCCTCCCCGTCCGGCGGGGTCGAAGCGGGCTGCGCGGCGGAGTCCGCCGGCACGTCCGTCGCCGGAACATCGGCGTCCTCGTCTTTTTCATCGCGCAGAATTTCGCGCTCCATGATGTCCACGTACAAAACGCCGTTCAGATGATCGATTTCGTGGCACAGCGCGCGCGCCAGGAACCCTTCGCCCGTGACGGTTATCGGTTCGCCCTTCGCATCCTGGGCTTTAACGGTAACCTTCATCGGCCGCCGAACCACCCCGGCGCGGCCGGGTACGCTCAGGCAGCCTTCCGGGCCCTCCTGCTCGCCTTCCCGGGAGACGATTTCCGGGTTGACCAGCTCATGGAGCGTTCCGTCCGCGTCGACCACGCAGGCACGCTTGAGGATCCCCACCTGCGGCGCGGCCAAGCCGGCCCCGTCGTTTTCGTACATGGTATCGGCCATGTCCCGGAGCAGGATTTTCAGCCGGAGGTCGAACTTTTCCACGGGCTTGCAGTGCTTTCGGAGTTTCTCATCCCCGATTTCGACGATTTTTCGGATGGCCATGCATGTCTCTCCTTACCTAGATGAGGGTAGCGGGGTTGAACTCCGCGTAGATTTGGCACAGGGGGTCGCCGACGCTCGCCAGTTCGCTGAGCAGCTGCAACACCGGCTCGGCGTCCGGGTGTTCGAACGCCTTGAGCAACACGTGGTAGCGCGTTTTGCCCCGGATCATGCGAACGGGGGCTTCGTCCGCACGGAGCATCAGCACGCGGCGCTTTTGCGCCGGGTGCGCCGTCAGGAAAGCCTCGACGGTATCGCGCAGGCGGTCGCACATCTGACAGGCCGCCTCGGGGTCGGCGCTTTCCACCAGCAGCCGCGCGATAACGGTGAAGGGCGGGTAAAGCCCCGCCCGCCTGCGCTGGAACTCCTGCGTGAAAAACGCGCGGTAATCCTGCGCGGCGGCGGCTACGATGCAGGGATGGTCCGGTTTGTAGCTCTGCACGATCACTTCGCCGGGTTCGTCGGCGCGCCCCGCGCGGCCCGCGACCTGCGTTATCAGCTGAAACGTCCGCTCCTGCGCGCGGTAGTCCGGCAGGTTGAGGGTGAGATCCGCCGCCACGACGCCCACGAGCGTCACATGGGGGAAATCCAGCCCCTTGGCGATCATCTGGGTGCCGATCAGCGCCTGCGCCTTCCCTTCGCGGAAGGCGTTGAGCAGCTGATAGTGCGCGTCCCGCTTCTGGGTGGTGTCGATATCCATACGGATCGACCGGACGGCAGGAAACAGACGGCGAAGCTCTTCCTCCACCTTCTGCGTGCCGCTGCCGAAATACCGGATGTAGGCGCTGCCGCACTCCGGGCAGACCGTGGGCGGCGGGACCGTGGCTCCGCACAAATGGCAGCGCATCTCGTCCGCGCGGCCGCCTTCCTCGCGGTGCAGCGTCATGCTGACGTCGCACTGGGCGCACTTGACCACATACCCGCAGTTGCGGCAACTGACGAAGGTGTGGTATCCCCGGCGGTTGAGGAACAGCATCGCCTGCTGGCCGCGGTCAAAGCAGGTTTTCAGCTCCTGTTGCAGCCGCTGGCTGAAAATGGAGCGGTTGCCCGCCGCCAGCTCCCCGCGCATGTCCACGACGGTCACGTGAGGGAGCGGGCGGTGGTTGACGCGGCTGGGCATTTCCACAAGGGTATAATCCCCGCGTTTGGCCTGCGCGAAACTCAGAATGCTGGGCGTCGCGCTGCTGAGCAGCAGCGTCGCCCCCTCCCGCGCGCAGCGGCTCTGGGCCACCCTGCGCGCGTCGTAGCGGGGATGGCGGTCGCTCAGGTACGTCTGCTCGTGTTCCTCGTCGATCACGATCAGCCCCAGCCGCTCCACCGGCGCAAAAACGGCGGAGCGCGCTCCGATGACCACCCGCGCGTCGCCCAGCCGGATGCGCCGCCACTCGTCAAAACGCTGGCCGTCGGTCAGGCGGCTGTGCAGCACGGCCGTACCGGGGCCAAACCGGTTGCGAAACCACTGCACCATCTGCGGCGTCAGCGCGATCTCCGGCACCAGGATGACGGCGGCTTTGCCCATCGCCAGCGTGCGGCGGACCATGGCGAGGTAAACCTCCGTTTTTCCGCTGCCGGTGACCCCGTGCAGCAGAAACGCGCCCTGACCTTTCCCAAGCGCCGGCTCCATCACGGCCAGCGCCGCCTCCTGCTCGCCCGTGAGCACGGGCGGCTCGGAGGGCTCGCAGGCCATCGCCTCGTACGGGAGGCGAAACACCTCGCGCTCGCCGAGGCGCACCCACCCGTCGGCGGCAAGCCGGCGCAGCGCGTCCTGCGGAGCGGCGACCAAACGGGCCAGTTCCGCCACGGGGTGCGCCGCCCGGTCCTCCAGAAGCTTGAGCAGCGTGGTCCGCTTATGCGAACGGCCTTGCGCCGTGACGGCCTGCTCAAGGGAAACCCCTTCGTTCAGCTGCGCCAGCGGCTCCTTCCGGGTTTGCACGCGGCCGGTGCGCATGGCCGCCGGGAGCATCAGCCGCAGCGTTTCGGAAAGCGGGCAGTGGTCCGCCTGCGCCAGTTCCCGCGCCAGCGCCAGCAGCGCGGGCAACACGGCCGGATACTTCTCCAGCACGCGCAGGATCGGTTTGAGGCGGGCGGCGGGCACCTCGCAGGCTTCAACCCGTTCCACCACAAGGCCGTCCACCTGCCGCCGCCCCAGCGGGACGCGCACCCTTGTGCCGGGCGCGGCGTCCATGCCCTCCGGGATGAGATAGGAAAAGGGTTTGGCTACGTTTTCATGGATCACGTCCACCACGACCTGCGCGATCAATGCTCACCCTCCTCTTCCGGGGCCTGCGGTTCGTCAGCGGAAATAGCGGTTGTTGGGCTTGGGGATGCGTCCCTTGCGGCTGTGGCGCCCGCTGCGGTGGAAGGCGCGCATCAGCAGCCGGATGACGATGAACAGCGCGGCAAAGGGGGACAGCATCCACAGGGCCATTTCCATCGACAGGGGCGGGAAGGGGTTGGGATCGGCATAGGTTTCCGCCTCGATCTCCTCGATGGATTTGGGCGCGTTGGCGCGCCGCGCGATGGAGCGGGAGGCGACCAGCTGGTAGGTAACGGCGCTGCCGCCGTCGGTGGGGTAGTACGTCATGGTGCCGAACACTTCGCCCTGGGTAACGGGCGTGGCGAAATTCTCGCGGGTGTAATCGATTAGCACGGCTTGCTTCAGGTTGCGCGCGATGGACTCCACCTCGGTCTTGGTGGCGACGATATTCACGGTGCGCGTGCCCTCCATGGGCTCGATGTTCAGCTGCAGGCGGCCGATATCCTCGTCCTCCATGGAGTAGCCTGTGGTTTCGACCACGGTGGGGTTCATGTTGTACAGGTCGACGGGGGTAACGCTCACAAACTGCGAAAAACCGTACTCCATGAGCTTCTTGGAATCGGTCCAGCGGCCGTACTTGCTGGTGTAGAAAACCACCGAGATCAGGCTGACGCCGTCTTTTTCGGCGGAGCCGACATAGCAGTACCCGGCGCTGTCCAGAAAGCCGGTCTTGATGCCGTTGGCGTTGGGGTAGTAATACTCGTTATCCTCGCTGGCGTTAAGCCAGTTGTCGCCGGTGCCGATGAGCACGCGCGACCGTTGCAGATTGCTTCGGGGCAGGCGGTAGGAGTACGTGGCCGCGATGCTGCGGAACAGATCGTTCTGCATGGCCGCGCGCGCGATCTTGGACATGTCGCGCGCGGTGGTG
>JAAYUF010000029.1 GCA_012517815.1 Clostridiales bacterium | reverse complement strand
GGGGCGTAAACGCCGGGCAACCTGCGCGGCCCACAAAGGGCAAAGCAGGTAAACGGGCACTTTCCGCGCCGCGAAAGGGCGGCGGGGAACGGGGCGTAAACGCCGTGCAACCTGCGCGGCCCATCAAGGGCAAAGCAGGTAAACGGGCACTTTCCGCGCCGCGAAAGGGCGGCGGGGGACGGGGCGTAAACGCCGGGCAACCGACCCGGACAGCCGGCCGGGAACACCGGCCGCCCGGAAGCCATCGCCCGCGAAGGGCCTTTGCGGCGCATGGGAAACCGGCGCTTTCCACAGGCGGGCGCACAGCCGCGGACGGCGGCATACACAGGGATCGTCCCGCGCTGATCCGCGCGCGGGGCGGTTTGCATGCGGAGGTGCGGAGCGTGGACTACCGACAGGGACTTCGTCACGGTCTGCCGATCGCGCTGGGATATGTGAGCGTATCCTTCGCGTTCGGCCTTCAGGCAAGCGCCGCGGGGCTGTATCCGTGGCAGGCGCTGCTGATTTCGATGCTCAATGTGACCAGCGCTGGGCAGGTGGCCGGCCTCAAGCTGATGGCGGCTGGCGCGGGCTTTGCGGAAATGGCGCTTACGCAGCTGACCATCAACCTTCGCTACGCGCTCATGAGCCTGACGCTGGGGCGCAGGCTGGATGAGAGCGTCACGCCGCTGCACCGGCTGGCCATCAGCTTTTGCAACACCGACGAGGTGTTCCTGGTGGCGGCTTCCCAACCGGGGAGCCTGAGCCGGGGGTACCTGTACGGGCTCACGAACGGGCCTTATCTGGGCTGGGCGCTGGGCACGTTTCTGGGGGCTGCGGCGGGCGATTTGCTGCCCCGGCCGGTGACCGACGCGCTGGGCATCGCGGTGTACGGGATGTTTCTGGCAATCCTACTGCCGCCCTTCCGCCGGCAGGGCGAAATTCGCCTTACGGTGCTGGCGGCCGCCGGCATGAGCTGCCTGATGGCCTGGCTGCCCGCGCTCCGTTGGATCACCGACGGTTTCCGCATCATCCTGTGCGCGGTGGGGGCCGCGGCGCTGGCCGCGTGGCGGATGCCCCTGCCGCCGCCGCGGCCGTGCTCCCCCGCCGCCCCGGCCGAGCCGAACCATGCCGCAGCCCCGGAAACGGGCGCGTCGGCCCGGGAGGCGCGCTGATGGACAATGCTGTCTTTTTCCCAAGCCTGCTGACCATGGCGGTGGTAACGTACCTGATTCGCATGCTGCCGCTGGCGGTCTGCCGCCATCGGTCGGAAAACCGTTTCTTTCAATCGTTCTTGCACTACGTGCCCTATGCGGTGCTGGGCGCGATGACCTTTCCGGCGGTCTTCACCTGTACGGGCGACCCCGTATCCTCGCTTTGCGGCCTGGCGGCCGGGTTTGCGCTCGGGTGGACGGGCAAGGGGCTGCTCAGCGTCGCGCTGGCCGCCTGCGCGGCAGCCTATCTGGCGAGCCTGATTCTTTAGGGCGGCCGCCGGCAATGCACGGGTATCCGTCCGTCGGCGCGCATCCGCTCATACCGCCCGCGGGCGTTTCGCGTCCCACGATTGTCTGGTGTGCGGTACGCGTCTGCCGCCGCCCGAATGGGCCGGACTCATTAGGAAAGCCGCCTGAGCCGCCCGTACCCCAAAGGAGTGCCCGAGCCGCCCGATCCCCGACGCGGGAGCCGCCCGTACCCCTAAGGGACGCCTGAGCCGCCCGATCCCTCAAAAAAGCCGCGCGAGCAGGCGAATACCCCAACGCGTTTCCGGGCGACAGCGACACGTAAGCGGACGCCTGCCGATTCGACGGTTTTTCTGTTTCCTGAAAACGGTTTACGGGCTGCTCATACGGGCATAATATGGTATGATTAAACATATTTCATAGCAGTAATATGTTTATTTTTATTTTTTCTCCGGAAGTCCTGTTCGTTTCCGTTGCAAAGCGGGTAATGGGAAGAGACAAAACCATGCAACACATGCGTTTTCGAAGGGTTACACCGCGGTTACATATTTGACTTTACCGGAACCACACGATAGAATATGGTTGTAATGCGTATAAGTATACCCATTTGCCATGCGCTGCCAGTTTCGGCAGCGAAAACGATTGATATATCCTGATTACGTCCCGTTACTGCGGACAAGAAGGAAAGCGGGTTGAATCACTTTGAAGACGAAATGGATGCGGTACGGAAAGCGCTTTGTGAGGTCGGCCGTCACGCTGGCGATGAGTGTCGCCCTGACCCTGAGCGGCGTCGGCTTTTCCGCTGCGGCGGCGGAAGGCACGCAGTACTACAACGCCGACGGCTGGGTTGTGCTGGCGCCCACCGTCGCGCCTACCGATACGCCCGTGCCGGCCGATACGCCGGTGCCCGGCGCCCTGCGCGCGGAACGCGACGGCATCGTTTTTGAGGTGTCGCCTGAGGCGGACGCCGGGCTGACCGGCGCCGAACTCACCGTGGAGCGGATTTCGCAGGACAGCCTGCTTGACGCCGCGCGCGCGGCGTACGCCTCGACTTACGCGGCGGCCGGCGACGCGGAGCTCCGGTTGTACCGGGTGCGTTTGTCCCGCGACGGCGAGCAGCTGGCCCTGCCGGCCAACCTGGCCGTGACCGTCTCCGCGGCCCGCGGAGGCTTTACCCCCGCGCGCGCCGTCGCGCTGGACTGGCAGGGCGATCAGGCGGTAACGGACGGCGCCGCGGGCGTCGACCGGGACGGCGACGTCTGGCGCGCCACGCTGGTTCTGCCGCATACCGATACGCTGCTGCTGGCCGCCCGCGCCTCCGGGGAGGAGACGCCCCAGCCCACGGCGACAGCCGAGCCCGCGGCGACCGCCGAGCCTGCCGAAAGCGCGACCCCCGAAGCGTCGCCCGAGGCGTCCCTCGAACCCGACGCGTCCGAAAACCCGGAGGACGCCACCGCTACGCCGGAAGCGTCCGTATCTCCCGAACCCTCCGTAACGCCGGAAGTGCCCGGCACCTATACCTATTCGGACGGCGCGATCGAGCTGACCGCGACGGTCGGGGGTTCGCTGCCGCCCGCGGACGCCGTGTTCTTTGTGGAGGAAGGCGGCGCCTCCGCACCCTCTCAGGATGAAAACGGCGTACCCCTGCGCGCCCTGCTGCGCTACCGCGTCGGTTTCCGCAGCCCCCTGGGCGAGCTGGGCACGGACGCGCCCCTGTCCGTCAGCCTGACGGTGAAAAGCGCAGCCGCTCGCGAGGGGGCGACGCTGCTGATGAACGCGCAGGGCGACGTGCTCTGGCAAAGCCCGGACGGGCAAGCCGGCGGCGCTCCTGCGAATTTCACCTTCCAGCTGGCGGTGGGCGACGCCTTCCTGCTGGCCGGCCCGGATGCCCAAACCGCGGAAGCGACCCCCGAACCCACGCCGGAACCTGCCGGTACGTGGGTCTATGAGGACGATACCGTCCGCGTGACCGCGACCGCTTCCGAGGCGGGCCTACCCCCGGAAGGCGCGGTGTTTGCCGCGGTACTCTCCACGCAAACGTGGGATGTGTTTGCCGACCGGCTGACCCCGCTGGGCGTGGCCGAGGCGGACGCGCGTCTGCTGGCTGCCCTGAGCGCCGGCTTCACGCTGGAGGGCGTGCCGGTGGACGCGGGCGGCCTGACGCTTCACTACGACGTGCTGGTCAAAAACGCCGCCGTACAGGACGCGCAGGCCTGGCTGCTGCGCGGGGGCGAGGCTGCCGAGCCCGAAAGCTACGCCGCAGAGGCGGAGGGCGAACGGTTTGTGTTTACGGCGCACGTCGGCGAAACCGTCGGCCTGGCGCTCACGGTCACGCCGGCCACGCCTGCCCAGCCCGTCGCCTACACCTACGAGGACGACGCGATTCGCCTCACGGTGACCGTGCCCGCCGAGTTCCCGCTGCCCGAGGGCGCGCAACTGAGCGCGACCGTGACAGAGGGCTCCTGGGACGAATACGGCGAGCGCCTGGCTGCGCAGGGCGTCGCGCCGGAGGCCGTGAAAACGCTGCTGCGGCTTGGCGTCGCGTTCACGCTTGCGGGCGAGCCGGTGGATATCGCCGGCGTGCCGCTAACCTATGAGCTGCTTCTCAAGAACGCCGCCTACGAAGGCGCGACCGCCTGGGTGCTTCACGGCGCGACCGCCGGGCAGGCCGATCTGTTCGGCCAGACCGAAGAAGGCTTTGCGGCGCACTTTGCCGCGACGGACGAGAGCGAGCTGGGCCTGGCCATCGTGCGCCTGCCGGCCGGCCCCTATGTGTATGAGGACGATACCCTGCGCGTGACCGTCACCGTGCCCGACGGCGTGCTGCCCGACGACGCGAGGCTGGACGCGGCTCTCGCCCAGGGCGCGTGGGCGGAGTACGCCTACCCCCTGCAGGCGCAGGGCTTCGACGAAACCCGCGCGACCCGGCTGCTGACGTTTACCGCGGCGTTCCTGGTCAGCGGCAGCCCCGCGGATACCGGCGATGCGCCCCTGACCTACGACGTGCTCTTCAAGGGCGCGCAGGCCGAGGGGCTGGAAGCGTGGGCGATGCAGGGCGGCGCGGCCGTGAAGGCGGAAACCTTTGCCCAGACCGAGGAAGGCGCGCAGGCCGTGTTCACCCTGCCCGGGCAAAGCGCGCTCGGGCTGGCGCTGATGCTGCCCGGCCGCACCGTGTTTACCTATGAGGATGCGGACATCTACGTCGTCGCCACGCTGAGCGACCCGTCCGCCGTGCCCGAGGGCGCGGAGCTGGCGGTCACCGCCGTGACGGTGGACGAAACCCTCATGCCCTACGTGGACGGGATCGAACCGGCCGCGAGCACGGACGAAGCCGCCCCGCAGGCCGCGGACGGCGAACCCGCCGCCTCGATTGAGCAGATCGGGGACGGCGCGGCGGACGCCGGTACCGACGCCGCGCAGTTGAAGGGCTACACGCCCCTGGCGTACGATATTCGCTTCCTGCTGGACGGCGCGGAGTACGAGCCTGCCGCCGGGACCGTCAACATCGCCATCACCTATAAAAACAGGCTGCCCGGCTCCGACGCCCTGACGGACGTGCGGGTGCTGCACCTGCAGGAAAACGGCGGGCAGATCAGCCCCGTGGAGCTCCCCACCCAGGTGCAGGAGCAGGACGGCGCCGATACCGTAAGCTTCAATACCGGGAGCTTCTCGGTGTTTCTGGTGCTCAACTCCTACACGATGGATTCGAGGCTCAGCTATACCATCGTCGACACGGCCGCGGAAACCTTCACCAATACCTCGTACTACAATGCCAACCGCGTGCTTGGCATCGCGGGTAACTTCCATCTGGTCGCGTTTGATACGGCCAGCCTCAACGCCTACACCAACGGCAACATTCTGGCGAAAAACCTGAACGCGAACCGCAACTTCGGCACCAACGGCCTGGCCAACGAGCTGACGTATGTCCAGAATTACCTGACGGTGCACACCACCAGCGGCGCGAGCACCGCGCACGTGCTGGCGGTTGGCTCCTCCAATACCGTCAGCCTCATGAACAACGGGCTGAACTTCGGCATGAACGGCACCAAGCTGGATGTGCCCTACAACGTCTATCAGGACGACGCCACCGGCACCCTTCCGTTCATCAACCTGTCGACGGTGCAAAGCTCGGTGCAGAGCATTTCCTCCACCCTGAGCGGTTACGCCGACAAGAACGTGAACGTCGACCTGACCACCGATATCAACAACCGATACATCCAGCTGACCGGCGCGGACGTGCTGGGCGTGTACAACACCACGCCTGCGGCGCTGGCCGGCAACAAGATCAAGCTCACCGGCTTTACCTCCGGGGGTAGCGGCACGCTGATCCTCAACGTCAACTGTTCCGGGGCTTCCAGCCCCATCTCCATGCCGCACCTGCGCACCTTCATCGACGGCGTGGAGCGCTCCTTTGCGGAGGTTACCAGCTTTACCAGCTGCCGGGTGCTGGTCAATTTTACCAACTGCTCCGGTAAAACCATCGAGATGCAGGAAACCATGGGCAGCGTCGTCGCCATGGGGGCGACCGTGAGGCTGATGCAAAACCTCAACGGCACGGTGGTGGCCAGCAACATCGACGTGCAGTCCGAGAGCCACCGCGACGATTTTGTGGGCAAGCTCTACGATTCGCTGATCGTCCAGAAGGTCTGGAAGGACGAGAGCGGCAACGTGCTCACCGGCGCTTCCATCCCCTCGGGCTCCACCGCGACTGTGCAGCTCAAAAAGCGCGACACCCTGGGAAACGTCACAAACCAGGGCTCGGCGGTGGAACTGAACGCCGCCAACTCCTACCAGCACAGCTGGAGCTCCTCCAGCCTTCCTTCCGGGTATGTGTTTTTCATCGAAGAAACCTACGTCAACGGCATCGCGGTTTCCAGCAACACCACGGGCGTTTACAACGTCACCTACGATAACAACGCCGGCGTTGCCAGCGGCACTGTCAGCGTGATCAACCAAAAAGCGCCCACCGTGAGCCTTGCCGTTACCAAGCTTTGGAAGAACGCCGACGGTACGACGGCCTTCACCGGCACCAAGCCCGACGTGACCGTGCAGCTCAAGCGCAACGGAAGCGCATACCTTTCCCCGGTAACCCTCACCGGGGCCAACGGCTATGCCTACACGTTTACCGAACTGCCCAAGTACTCCTCGGGCACCACGCAGTACAGCTATACCGTGGAGGAAACCGTGCCCGACGGGTTCGATCTGGTGTCGGTCACCTACGGCACGGGCACCGCCACCATCACCAACAAGGTGGAAACCACCAGTGTGGGCGTCACCAAGACGTGGACGGATTCCGGCGTCACCCACCCCACCGTGACGGTGAACCTGCTGCGCAACAGCGTGGTGGTGCAAAGCCAGACGCTCCCCATCGGCACGTCCACCTGGAACTACACCTTTACCGGCCTGCCCGTGGGCGTATGGACGAGCAGCTCCACCTACCTGGCCTATACCTACACGGTTTCGGAAACCGCGCTGAGCGGCTATACCGGCACGGTGACCGGCTCGGCCACGGCCGGGTATGCCATCGCCAACGCGCCCGTGACCACCAGCGTGACCGCCACCAAGACCTGGGCGGGCGACAGCGCCTACGCCGGCACCTACCGGCCAAGCAGCCTCACGCTGACGCTCCTGCGCAAGTTCGCGGATAACACCGCGGACGGGAGCTTTAGCCAGCCGGTGACGCTGACGGCCGCCGGCGGCTGGAGCGCGAACGTCTCCGGGCTTGTGAAGGGGTACTATACCTTAAGCGGCGGCGCCTACACGTATAACCAGTATACCTACTACCTCACCGAGCCCACGGTTCCCGCGGGCTACGCGAAAACCGAGAGCGGCCTGAACGTGACCAACACGTTTGTGACCACCAGGGTCAAAGTGACCAAGCTCTGGCAGGACGACCCGGACGGGGACGGCACGTACGCCGAGCCCGCCTCCATCCCGGCCGTGACCGTGTATGTGAAAGACGGCGCGACCACGGTGGACAGCCACACCTTCCCGGCAGACACGACGCCCGTAGCCTGGGAAAGCGCGGCGCTGCCCAAGTACACCACCGGCGGGGTGGAAATCGCCTATACCGTCACCGAGGACAGCGTACCCGGCTACCTGCTGACCGGGCCGGTCTACGGCCCCTACGCGGGCGGGACGACCGCCGCGCTCACCAACACCTACCAGCGCGTGAGCGTGCCGGTGACCAAAGTTTGGGATATGAGCGGCACAGCCGAAACCGTGACCCTGCCGCAGGTCGTCTACAAGCTTTATAACGTCGCTTCGCCCACGGGTGCGGATACGCCGGTGGACACCCGCACGGTGCTCGCGGGCTCTGCGGCTTCGGCGTATAACGTGACGTTCAGCAACCTCCCCAAGTATGACGCCGCCGGCACGGCCATCTCCTATTCCGTGACCGAAACCTGCCCGGTTACCTACTCTGCCGCGCGCACGGGCACCTATTCGGGCGGGTTCACGTTCACCAACACGCTGGCGGTCGTCAGCGTGAGCGGCGAAAAGCGCTGGTACGACGGGGCGGGCGCGGCGTATACCGGTTACCGGCCGGCCATCGAGATTAAGCTCCTGCGCGACGGCGCGGAGTACGACAGCCGCAGCTTCGCCGCGGTCACCAGTGGCGCGGCAACCTATGCATACTCGTTTACCAACCTGCCCAAGTACGACCCGGCGGGCAACCTGTACGCCTACGCCGTGCAGGAGCCGACGGTGGACGGCTTTACCACCGCGCTTTCCGGCTACGATATTGCCAACACGCTGGAAACCACCAGCGTTTCCGTGACCAAGGCATGGAACGACAGCGGTTACGTCGGTTCGCTCACCCGCCCGGACGTGACCGTGTACCTGCTGGACGGCGCGGTTCACAACACCGTCGCCGACCCGGCCGACAGCTTCGTTTTCGCCTCGGGGGCCGCCAGCTACACCCATGTGTTTGACGATCTGCCCGTGGGGTACTACGACGCTGGCGGCGTATACCACGCCTATGCCTACACGGTCGCGGAGGGCCCGGTGCCCGGCTACGACGCTTCCGCGCCCACCGGCAGCGCGGCCGCGGGCTACACCATCGTCAACACGCTCAAAACCGTGGATGTTTCCGTCCTGAAAAACTGGACGCTCGCCGCCGGCGTGACCGAGGCCCCGGAGATCGAGGTCAAGCTCCTGCGCGACGGCGTGCAGGCGGATACGAAAACCATCGCCGCCGGCCTTGCGACCCGTACCGACTACGCGTGGACGTGGGCCAACCTCCCCAAGGTGAACCCCGCCACGGGCCTTGATTACCTCTACACCGTGGAGGAAACCGTCGCGGGCGGCGCGGGAATCGGCTTTATCAGCTCCGTGAGCTACGACCGCGGCACGGACGGCTCCGCCACGGCCACGCTCGCCAACGTGCAAAAGACGGTCACCCTGCAAGGCACCAAAGCCTGGCAGGACGAGCTTGGCAACAGCTATGCCGCCGGCCTCAACCGCCCGGCCTTTACCGTGACCCTGTACCGCGACGATGCGAAGCTGCTGCCCGAGCAGACCCGAACCTTCGCCGCAAACGCGACCGATCTGGATTATGCCTTTACGAACCTGCCGCGCTACAGCCCGGAGGGCGTCCAATACGCCTACTCCGTGCGCGAATCGGATGTGACGGGCTTTACCGCGACCTACGCGACGCCCGCCGCGACCGGCACCGTCGGCGCCGTGACCACCGTGGACGCGGATGTGACCAACCGCCTGAATAAAACCGGCCTTACCGTGGATAAGCTGTGGATGGACAGCGGCGCGGACGTGACCGCGTCCGCCACGGAGACGGTCACCGTGCAGCTGACCCGCAAGGCGGACGGCGAAAGCGCCTTTGCCGCCGTACCCGGGAGCACCGCGAATCTTGCGCCCGATACCACGCCCCGCTACCGCGCGGTGTTTGCCGACCTGCCCGCCGGTGTGGTGGACGCTTCGGGCGTCTACCATGCCTACACCTACTCGGTGGAGGAAGTAACCGTCGCCGGCTACGTTTCCTCCGTGGGCGCGACGGATACGTCCGTCGCGGGCGCGCAGCGCCTGACGGTAACCAACCTGCGCAGCCGAATCGATTATACCGTAACCAAGCGCTGGCTGGCTGCGGACGGGAGCACCGGCGTGGCGGCCCCCGCGGGCGCGACCGTCACCCTGCAGCTGATGCAGAGCGTGGGCGGCGCGGCCGCCACCGCCGTATCGGGCGGCGAGGCAACGCTGGACGGCGTGACGGACGCGCGCGAAACCGCCCCCTGGACGGCCACGTTTGAGGATCTGGAACTGCTGACCACCGGCGGCGAGCGGATCACCTATTCCGCGGTGGAAACGGCCAGCACCGGCGCGTCCGGCTTCTGGTGTTCCGGGGAGAGCCTGAGCGATACCGCCTACGCGTTGAAAAACCGGCAGACCGCGCTGTACGTTTCCAAAACCAGCGCCGTTACCGGCGCCGCGCTTACGGGCGCCGTGTTTGCCATCACCAATACCGTAAACCCCGCGGAAACCTACCTGCTCGCGGGCGACGCCGTCACCTCCGATTGGACGAAGCTGGGCCTCTCGACCGGCACGGTGTACCGCCTCAGCGAAACGACGCCGCCCAAGGGCTACGTAACCGCCGCGGATGTGGATTTCCGCTTCGACGGGACCACCGGCGCAGTTTACACCAGCCGGGACGGCTATGCCGCGCCCGTGGCCGGCAACCGCATCGCCGTCGCGGATGAGCCCATCGACCTGAAGGTGGTCAAGCTCAAGCAGAACCTGACGACCGTAACCGCCGCCGAGCTTGGTACGACCTACGCCGGGGATTACGTGACCGGCGCTGTGCTCAAGCTGTACGCGGCGGGGGATGACGTAACCGTGCTGCAAACCGTCAACGTGACCGCGGCGGGCTTCTATACGCTGGACGCCGGGGTGCTTGCGCAGGGCGAAAGCTATGTGCTGCGCGAAACCACCACGCCCGCGGGCTACCAGACCGCCGCGCCGCTGACCTTCACCGTGGGCGCGCAGCCCAACGGCACCATCTACGTGGTGTACGATCAGCCCATCCCCTACCGCACCATCGAGGTGCAAAAGACTTGGGCCTCCGGCAGCACCCCCGTGGACGTGACCTTCGACCTGTTTATGAACGGCGGCGCGACCGCCATCGAGAGCGTGACGCTCCCGGCGGGCGACGCGGACGGCCGCATTGCCTTCGCGGGCACCGCCACGGTCGCCGTGGGCGGCAGGTACCCCATCAAGGCGGCGGACGGCAGCGATATCACCTACGCCGTAACCGAGCGCCTGCCGGACGGCTTCCACATCACCAGCGCCATGGCGCAGACGGCCGTGGGGGATACCCTGCTCAACAGCATCGAAAACGCGCCGGTCAACGTAACCTTCAGCAAAAAGACGATTACCGGCAGCGATGAGCTGCCCGGCGCGACCCTGACGCTGACGGACGTGACCGTCACCCCCGGCACGCTGGTGGAAACGTGGACCAGCGGCGCAACCGAGCATCTGGTGAGCGGCAGGCTGGCCGTCGGCCACACCTATACCTTCGCGGAAACCACTGCCCCCAACGGCTACGCCGTGACCGAGTCGATCACCTTCCGGGTGCTTTCGGACGGCACCATCGAGGCCGTGGGCGCCGTGCCTTCGCACGGCACCGTGGCAAGCGGCGCGGTGACCATGCGCGACGAGCAGCTGACGGTTACGGTCAGCAAAAAGGCGACCGGCGCGGGCGGCGAACTGCCGGGCGCCACCCTGACGCTGACGGATACCACCCTGGCGCAGGAAGTGGCCCACTGGGTGGGCGGCGCTACGGCCAAGACCTTCGCCTCCACCGTGTCCACGGTGGGGCCGGGCACGCTGATCGGCGGGTTGTACTACACCTTCCCCGCCGGGCAGACGTATCCGCTGATCGCGGGCCACCGCTACCGCCTGACCGAGGATGCCGCGCCCGACGGGTACCTGATCTCCAACTGGATTGAGTTCACCCTCGCCCAGGACGGCTCCCTCACCAACGTAAGCGCCAGCGGGGAGGTTTCGGGCACTACCGTAACCCTGCGGGACGATCTGAACGCTTTCACCCTGTACAAGCAGGATGCGGATACCGGCGCGCGCCTCCCCGGCGCGACGTTTGAGCTGTACGAATACAGCGACACCGCGGCCGACCATCTGGGGGCGCGCGTGTTCGCGGGCGAAACCATCACCACCGACGCGACCGGCGCTTATACGCTGCACGGCCTGGTCAACGGCAGGCGTTACGTGCTGCGTGAAACCGCCGCGCCCGCGGGTTACGACCTCGCGGCCGATACGACGTTTGTCTATCAGGACAGCCAGCAGGCGGTCCCGGCCGTGAGCGTGACCGTTAACGATCAGCCCTCGACGCTCAAAGTGCGCAAGGTGGATGCCGCCGGCGTGCCCGTAGCGGGCTCGACGCTGGCGATCTACAACAGCGACCATTCCCTGAAGCTGTGGGAGGGCGTCTCGGTCGCGGCGAGCGCGGGCAACCCCGACGCCTGGCTGACCGTCCAGGCCGCGGCGGGGCGGACCGACGCCACGCGCTACCTGGTCAAGGGCGGCTCCTACGCCCTGCACGAGGAAGCCGCACCCGACGGCTACGAGCTCCGGGACGATTATGTGGCCTTCGTGTTTGCCGAGGGCGGCGCGACCGCGCTGAGCTTCACGGACGACAGCCTGAGCCTGACCATCTCCAAGACCGACATCATGGGCGGCGCGGAAATCGAGGGCGCAACCCTGCGGATCACCGACGATACCGACGGAGGCCGGCTGGTGGAGGAATGGGTTACGGCGGTTACGACGGGCGGGGTCATCCTCCCCCACGAGGTGGACGCGACCCAGCTGCGCGCCGGGCATACCTATACCCTGACTGAGCTGACCGCGCCGGACGGCTACCTCCGCGCGGAGAGCGTGCGCTTTTCCATCGCCAACGACGGCGCCGTGACCCTCGTGGGCACGGAGGGCAGCGTCAGCGGCACCACCGTAACCATGACGGACGACCGCACCCTGCTTTCCCTGCATAAGACCGGCATCGGCGGCGCGGCGATTTCCAGCGGCGTGGGCTTCAGCCTCTACCACTCCGACGCGGCCAAAACCATGGGCACGCAGATCGGCGGCGAGGGCCTCTCCTTTGACCGGCTGACGGACGGCGCGTATTACTGGCTGGTGGAAACCGGCGTGCCGGACGGCTACGTCGCCATGGCGCCTTTGCACTTCCAGTTTGGCTACAACCAGACCACCGGCGCGACCGCCCTTACCTACGACGCGCGCGCCGACGTGAGCGTGACCGCCGCAAACGGCAAAGCGACCCTGACCGTCAACGACGCGCCTACCTCCGTAAGCGTGCTCAAGCGGGACGAAAACGGCGACCCGCTGGCGGGCGCGGTGCTTTCCGTGCACGCGGACGCGGCCGGCGCGCCCGGCGCGGAAATCGCGGGCACGCGCTTTACCACCGAAACGGACGATCCCGCCACGGCGGGGGACGAATCCCTGCACCCGTACACCGGCGTGCTGAGGCAAAACACCGTCTACTGGCTGGTGGAGGAAAGCGCGCCCGCGGGCTACGCCGTCGCGGCGCCCGTGCGCTTCGTTACCGGCACCGACGCGGCTACCGTCGCCGTCGTGATGGATAACCTGCCGATCAACCTGATCATCTACAAGCTGGACAGCGCCGCCACCGACGCCGGCGGCGCGTATACCGGCGCGCCGGTGAGCGGCGTGACCCTGACGCTGACCGGCCCCTACGCGCTGGGCGGCGTGACCGGGACCGCGCACGAATGGTCGTGGAACACCGCCTCGGATAATCCCAAGGCGCTGACGATGGCCGACGGGCTGGTACCGGGCGGCACCTACACCCTGCACGAGGACCCGGCCACCGCCCCCGCCACCCATCTGGTTGCCGCCGACAGGACCATCGTGCTGCCGGCGCACGGCGGCGAAGTAACCGTCGTAATGGTGGACGCGCCGGTAGGCACGGTTTCCGTGCTGGTGCGCAAAGCCATGGCCTTAACGGCCGCCGGTACCGCCCTGCCCGCGGCCGACTGGCCCGCGAGTGTTACCGTGAACCTCCTGCGCGGCTACCGCGCCGACGGTTCGGACGCGACCGCTGTGGACAGCTACGCCCTGACCGCCGCGGAAGGCTGGAGCCACACGTTTACCGGGCTGCCTGAAACTGACACCGCCGGGACGCCTTATGTGTATACCGTTTCCGAGGACGCGGTCAGCGGCTTTGCGCTGGTGAGCGTCGGCGCGGACGCGGATACCTCCGTAAACTACGATTACACGATCACCAACCGCGCCTACGAGGGCGCCTTCAGCAAGCGCGATCTGGCCGGCGCGGAGCTGCCCGGCGCGCAGATGCAGATTTTGGACGGCGCGGGCAACGTGGTGGAGGCCTGGACCTCCACCGACACGCCCCACCTGGTGCTGGGCAAGCTGAACCCCGATACCGATTATGTGCTGCGCGAGGTCGCCGCGCCCGACGGCTATCTGGTAACCACGGAGTTTACCTTCCGCATGGATGCGGCGATGAACCCCAGCGTTACGGGCGTCACCTACGGGGGCGCGGAGGCGGGCGTTGTGTACATGGTCGACGCCGCCACCACCGTAACCCTGAGCAAACAGGAAGCCGGCGGCGGGCCGGAGCTTCCCGGCGCTCTGCTGACGCTGACGCACGAAACCCCGACCGGCACCGTGACCGACGGAACCTTCACCAGCGGGCAGGACGATCTGGGCAACCCCACGGGCGCGCCCCGCACGTTTGAAAAGCTGCTGGTCGGCGTGGAGTATACCCTCACCGAAACCACGCAGCCCGACGGGTATCTGAAAGCCGAGAGCCTGCAGTTCATCATCCAGCCGGACGGGAGCGTGAAGGCCAGGAAGGCCGGCGAGCCGGCCAGCGCCTACGCGACCGTGACTGACCATACCGTGGTCATGGAGGACGCGCCGACCACCGTAACCCTCAGCAAACAGGCGGTCGGCGGCGGGCCGGAGCTGGTGGGCGCGCGGCTGGTGCTCACCCACGAGGCGGGCGGCACGACCGTGACCGACGCGGATTTCATCAGCGGCAAGGATGACCTGGGCACGGTCACCAACGCGCCCCGCACCATCGAGGGGCTCACGGCGGGCGTCGTGTACACCCTCACCGAGTACACCGCACCCTACGGCTACACCCAGGCCGAGAGCCTGCAGTTTATAATTCAGGAGGACGGCAGCGTCAAGGCCAAGTCGGCCAGCGAGACCGTATACGCGACCGTTGATCTGAACACCGTCATTCTGCTGGACGCGCCTACCGAGGTTACCTTCAGCAAGCAGGCGATCACCGGCGGACCCGAGCTCCCCGGCGCGTGGCTGACGCTTACGGATATCACCTCCGCGGCGGATCAGCCCACGACCGAGTGGAGCTGGGAAAGCAAGGCGACGCCGCACGTGATCACCGGCGAACTGATCGCCGGGCACACCTACACCCTCACCGAGGTTACCTCGCCCGCGGGCTACGCCGTGGCCGAGACCATCACCTTCACCATCGACGCGCTGGGCGGCATTTCCGCCACCGACGCCGCCGGGAACCCCGTGGATAACGGAACCGGCGTGGTGGACGGCGCAACGGGCACCGTGACCATGAAGGACGCGCCCACCGTGCTCAGCGTCGCCAAGGCGGACGATCAGGCGCCGGCGCAGCCGGTCGCCGGCGCAACCCTGGCCGTGTACACCGCCGCGGACGCTTCCGCCACGGTGCCCGGCACGCTGGTAACCACCGTGACCACCAACGCAGGCGGCACGGCCGACGTGACCGGCGTATTGAGCCTGAACCAGTGGTACATGCTGGTGGAAACCGTCGTCCCCGACGGCTACGCCCCGGCGTCCCCCTCCGCGCCCTTCCAGCTCCAGGCGGACGGCACCGCGCTGGTCGTGCTGACCGACCCGCGTACGGTGTTCTACGTCGGCAAGCGCGACGCGACTAACACCAGCCTGCTGCTGGGCGGCGCGACGCTGCAAATTTTCGACAGCCGCGTGGTGGGCGGCGTGACCCAGCCCGACACCGCCGCGGCGCTCCGGACCGTCGTCACCGTGGACGGCGCGGGCACGCCCGTATACGGGCTCAAACGCAACCATACCTACTACCTCTACGAGGCCGCAGCTCCGGCCGGCTACCTGCGAAACACCGATACCTACACGGCGTTTACCATCGCGGACGACGGCTCCACGGCGGTGTACAGCTACGATTATCCGACCAGCGTGTCGCTCAACAAGCTGGACGCGGCGACGGGCGCGCGGCTGGGCGGCGCGGGCCTGGCGCTGGTGCTGGGCGACGATGCGGCCTACGATCCCGCGGATGTGGTGGATAGCTGGGTAAGCTCCGCGACCGGGGACCACACCGTGACCGGGCTCATCATCGGGCAGCCCTACACGCTGGTGGAAACCGCCGCGCCGGACGGCTATACGCTGAATACGGCCGGGGTAAGCTTTAAGCTTAACCAGAGCGGCAAGGTGATCAGCCTGACGGGCGACGTGACCGATCCCTCCACCGTGAGCCTCGTGTCCATCGCGGATGCGCCCACCGTGGTCACCTTCTCCAAGCAGGCGACCGGCGCGGGCACCGCGGAACTGCCAGATGCTACCCTGACCGTCAGCCATGCGGAGGGCGGCGTCACCGTGGTGGATGATACCTGGGTGAGCGGCGACCTGAACAATCAGGATGCCGCGGGCAACCCCATCCCGCACGTGATCACCGCCAAGCTCAAAGCGGACGGCGTGACCGAGTATACCTTCACCGAAATCGGCGCGCCCGCCGGCTACACCATCGCCGGGAGCCTCGTGTTCCGCATTGAAACCGACGGCACCGTATCCTTGAAGCAGCCGGACGGGAGCTTCGCCCCCGCGGCGGCCGGCGCCATCGTGATGTCGGACGCGCCCATCCGCTTCAAGGTTGCCAAGGTGGACCAGACGAGCGGCGCGTACCTGCCCGGCGCGGTGTTCCGCGTGGCGGCCGACGCAAGCGGCGCGCCCGCATCCACGGCCGTACGCGGGTTTGAAACCATCGTATCCGGCACCGCGCCCGTCACGGTCAGCGGCCTGCCCGCCGGGAACTACTGGCTGGTGGAAACCGCCGCGCCCGTAGGCTACGATACGGCCGGCGACCCCGTGTACTATCAGACGGCGGCCCCCGTTTCCTTCACGGTGACGGACGAGCTGCTCCCCGAGGATAAGCTGGTTACCGTGACGGTTTCCGACCAGCCCACCACGGTCACCGTGCTCAAGCTGGACAGCCTCGCGCTCAACGCGCTGGGCGAGCCCACCGGCAACCGCGTGAAGGACGCAACCCTGACCCTGACCCGCAAGAGCGACGGCGCCTTGCTGGGCACGCACACCTTTGACGGCGTGGCCGACTGGGTGATCGGGAACGGGCTGCTCCAGCCCGGCGGGGTCTATGTGCTCACCGAAAGCGTCGACGGCACCCCGGACGGCTATCTGGCGGCCTACAGCCAGGAGTTCATGCTGGCCGCGGACGGCGACGACCGCTGGATCATTGTGGACGATCCCATTCCGATGCAAAGCGTCGTCGTGGAAAAGACGTGGAACGATAGCCTGACCACGCACGCCACGGTGATGATCGACCTGTACCGCAGCGACGACCCGGCCACGCCTTATCAGAGCAAGGCGCTGACGGCGCCGGCCGCCAGCGTGGTGTTTGCGGACCTGCCCACGATGGGCAAGGACCACACCGTGTACACCTATACCGTGGCCGAGCCCACCGCGGACGGCTACCTGCCCGGCGTGCTCACCGGCCCCGCGACGTCCCTGGACGGCCTGACCGAAACCTACGCCCTCACCAACACGCCCACGACGCTGGTGGTCAGCAAACTGGCCGCCGATACCGGAGAGGAACTGCCCGGCGCGCGCCTGCTCGTGGTGGCGGGGGACGGCTCCGCCTACTCGGCCGCCGATATCGTGGAGGAGTGGACCACCGGCACCGACGGCGCCAACCCCGACGGGAGCCTCAAGCCGCACACGATCACCGGCAAGCTGACCGTGGGCCGGCAGTACACGCTGCTGGAAACCGCCGCGCCTTCGGGGTACCGCATCGCCAGCCCCGTCACGTTTACCTACCGCGCGGACGGCACAACGAGCTACAGCGGCACCGATACCCTCACCCTGACCGACGGGGCCGTAACCGTGCGCTTTGCCAAGGCGGATAACCTGACGGGCGCGCTGGTGGCGGGCGCGAAGTTCAGCGTGTACGACGACGCCCAGTGGCAGGCCAACGCGGCCGCGGCCACGCCGGTGTTCACCTTTACCTCCCAGACCACGCCGGTGGAATCGGCCGGGCTGTTCACGGCCGGCACGCTCTACCGCCTGGTGGAAACCGAGGCCCCGTCCGGGTACCAGCTCAACGCGGCGACGTTGCAGTTCCGCGCCCCGGCGGATAGCACGGTGCTTACGCTCACCGTTTCCGACCCGCGCATCTACCGCTTTGCCAAGCTCAGCTCCACCACGGGCGGCGCGGTGCCGGGCGCGGTGCTCGCGGTAACCGACACGGCCGGCAACGTCGTCATTCCCTCGTGGACGAGCACCGGCAGCGCTTACGAGTTTGTCAACGCGGATGCGGCCGGCGATCCCATCCTCAAGGCCGGCGTCAGCTACCGGCTGGTGGAGCTGACCGCCCCCAGCGGATATCAGCTCAACACCGCGGCCGTCACCTTCACCATGGGGACGGACGGGCTCATCAGCGGCGGCACGACCGTAACCCTGCTCAACACCCCCGTAACAACCCCGGCGGACGATACCGTCGACCTGACCATCCGCAAGACCTGGCGGGATAACAACAACGCCGGCAGCACCCGCCCCACGGCGGGGCTCACGGTGAATGTGTACCGCAAGACCGCCGCGCAGACGACCTACGGGCTGTACGTAACGGTCGTGGTGCCCTTCCGCACCGGCAACAGCTGGTACCTGACGCTTTTGGACCTCCCCCGATACGATGCGGCCGGCGCGGAGTACGCCTACATGGCGCGCGAGGACTTGCCCACGGGCTATACCGTGACCTATACCAACGATGGGTTTACCATGGTGAACACCTACCCCGGCAACGACGTTTCCCCGACGCCCACGCCGGTGCCCACCCTGACGCCCACGCCCACGCCCACCGGCACCTACCGCGTGCCCACCAACGTGAAGTATGTCGACGGCGAATGGGTCTACATCGACGATAACGGCGTCCCCCTGGGCGTCGTGCCCCAGACCGGCGACGATACCGACTACCTCCTGTGGGGGCTTGCGATCGCGCTGCCGCTGCTGTTGGCCGGGTTTGCGGGCTGGTTCCTGTTCCGCCGCAAGCGTCGGGAAAGCGAGGCCGCCGGGCGCTGACCGCGCCGGACCCACGCCAAACCGCGCGCGCCTCTCCGGGTATCAGCCGAAAGTGCGCCGCGCGATCCCCCGTGCCCGGTACGGCGGCGGGGGAGGAAGGCGGCCCCGAGCCGCGGGCGTACTGCTTCGCCCGCGGCTCTTCTCCTGCCGTATCCCCAATTTTTTCGCGCCGCGCCGCGGCCCGGCACCTGCGCAAGGGAGCGTGTTTGTTTGCTCAAGAAACCCAAGATGGGATGGCTGTACCTGCTGATTATCCTGTGCGTGCTTTTCAGCGGCCTGCTGGCGTACAGCCTGCTGGCGAAACTGGACGATCAGCGGGAAAGCGCGAAAGCCTATCAGGAACTCAGCGAGGAAGTGCTGGTGACCGGCGCGACCGCCTTTGCGGACGAATCGCCCACACCCGGGCCCACGGGGTACCTTAGCGAGGCGGAGTCCGAGGACCAGAGCGATACGGTGTTCTTCCTCTACCACGATGTGGCAACCGTGACCCCTGCCCCCAACCCGACGGCCACGCCGTCGGGCGGCGGGACGTCCGCTACGACCGCCCCCGCGGCGACGGAACGGCCGTCGGCCGGTTCCGGCTGGGTGGTCGTGAGCCCCCTACCGACCGAACCCACCGCGACAACCGCCGCAACGGCCGCCGCGACGACGCCTGCTCCCACCGCCACGGCCACCGCCGCCGTGACGCCCATCCCGACCGCCGCGCCCATCGCGCAGGCTACCGCCCGCGTAACGGAGGAACCCGCCTACAGCCGCCCCGTGGTGCTGGACGCCGTGCATTATTCGGCGGATTTCGGCTACCTGCAGGGCATCAACGAGGACGTGAAGGCCTGGCTGGTGCAGGACGACAGCCCCATCAACTACCCCGTGGTGCAGGGCAAGGATAACGACGAGTATCTGGACAAGCTGTTTAACCGCAAGCCCGGCAAGGACGGCTCCATTTTTCTGGACAGCGGGAATTCCGACGCCTTCGAGGACGCCAACACCTACCTGTACGGCCACCACACCCGCACGGACGCGATGTTTTCCACCCTGGCCGACTATACCAGCCAGGCGTATTACGACGCGCACCCGCGCATGTACCTGCTGACGCCCTACGGGGATTACTGCGTCGACCTGTTCGCGGTGCGCGTGTGCGCCGTGGACGACGAAACTACCTGGCGGGTCAAGCAGTTTTCGCGCAAGGCGGAGTTTGACGCCTACATGGCCGAGTTGGAGGAGCAGTCCCTGTTCAAGGCGGACGACGACGCCCTGCCCGCGTGGGGCGACCAGCTCCTGGTGCTGGTCACCTGCACCAACGACGAGCATAACGAGCGCTACGCCGTGTACGGCCGCATGCGTCCCATCGTGTACGCCTCGGCGGAAAGCGTGGCCGTGACCAAGATGACGATGGACCGCACGGATACCATCAGCGGCTTGCGCGACGTACCCGGCCGCGGGGAGATGATGGTGTACGCGCAAAACGACCCGCTGTGGGCCTCCATGCGCTACGAAAGCCGCTCCTCCGGCAAGCATCGCCTCTTTGGCGCGGGCGGGTGCGGGCCGACCTCGGTGGCGATGGCGGTAGCGAATCTGGTGCCCGCTGCGCGGCTAGGCGACATCTACGGCTACGCGAAAAACGCGCTGGGCTACACCTTCTGCTCGTGCTCGGTCAACCAGTACGGCTGCAACAAGCTGCACGCGCAGTATCAGGTACAGACCGAGGCGGAGTACCTGCGCTACTACCCGCTGGTGATGGCGAGCTTCGCCACCGGCAACAACATGTGGGATTTGGTCGCGCGCACCGCGAGCGCCGGCACGCGCCTGAGCTTTATCAAGAAAATCGCGTGGCTGTACAAGCTGGACCTGACCGTGACCACCGACAACGACGAGGCCATCGCCGCCGTGGCGAACGGGTCGATCGCCATCGTGAGCCTGGGCAGCCAGAACCCCCTGACCGGAAGCGGGCACTACGCCGTGCTGGCCAGCGCGGACGCGGAGAACCTCTACCTGCTGGACCCCTACCGCAAGGATGACTACAGCCAGACGGACAAGGGCCATATCCTCACCCAGATTGCCCCCGGCGTGCTTTCCGTGAAGCGGGAAAACGCCCGCGCGCTGTACATGTCGACGTTTTACATCCTGAGCGCCACCGCGCAGACGGCCTCGGCCGACCCGCCCGCCGTGCAGTAATCCCATTTTCAGGTACAAACGCCTTCCAGACTGCCTACAAACCCCCGCCGCTGCGGAATGGGGTCTGGGGCGAAACCCTTGCAGGCTTTGGGACGGAGCCCCAAAGCCTTATGCCGATGCCTTTTGCCAAAGCGAGCGAACCGCCCGAAGGGCGGTTTGGCGAGCGGCGCTGCCTGTGGCATGGGTTCTTGAACAGCCGGACCTCCCTCTCACGAGCATTTTTTCCGTGACCTTGTTGCGAAAGCCCGACGCAGCCCCGCTACGCCTTCGCTTCCGCTCCTCGTCCCGGCTGAACGACGCCCGTGAGCTTTGCCGCACGCATGACCGTCGGATCCGTCGCCTGTCAGGCTGGTCAAACCGGGCGCGCTTTGCTATACTGGACTCGCGCGGCCGCGTTCCCATACGCGCCCGCGCCTCCGTTAACCTACAGGAAAGAGGTGGCCATCCATGGCCGAGAATCGCGCTGCGTGGACGGAAACCACAGAGGAAACAGCGCGCCCGCAGGGGCTCAGCGGCGCGGAGGCGGCGTCGCGCGCGGCCGCCGGGAAGGGCAACCGGATGCCCGCGTCCGCCGACGGCGGCGTGGCGGCCATCGTCCGGCGCAATATTTTTACGCTGTTCAACTTTCTAAACCTCGTGCTGGCGGCGCTGCTGGTTGTGGTGGGAAGCTACCGCAACCTCCTGTTCATGGGCGTTGTGGTCAGCAACGCGGTCATCGGGCTGGCGCAGGAGTTGCGCGCCAAGCGCACGCACGACCGGCTCCTGCTCCTGTCCCAGGGGAAGGTGCGCACGCTGCGCGACGGCCGGGAAACGCCCGTGCCGCCGGAAGAGCTCGTGCTGGGCGACGTCGTGCGCCTGCGCCGCGGCGATCAGGTGCCCGCCGACGCGCGCGTGCTGGCGGGGCGCGCGGAAGTCAACGAATCGCTGCTCACGGGGGAAAGCGAACCCATCCCCAAAGCCGAGGGGGACGCGCTGCTTTCGGGCAGCTTTATCACCGAAGGGGAACTGACCGCGGAGCTGACCGCCGTGGGGGCGGAAAGCTATGCCGGTAAGCTGCAGGCGAGCGCCCGCAAGGTGAAAAGGCCCCGCAGCGAGCTGATGGCGTCGCTGTCGCGTGTGATCCGCGTGGTCAGCGTGGCGATCGTGCCCATCGGCGCGGCGCTGTACCTGAAGCAGACGGGCACGCTGGGGCTTTCGACCGCCACCGCCGTAACCAAAACCGTGGCGGCCACGCTGGGGATGATCCCGGAAGGGCTGATCCTGCTCACGTCCGTGGCGCTGGCGGTGGGCGTGGTGCGGCTGGGGCGGCGCAATGCGCTGGTCAACGAGCTGTACGGCATTGAGAACCTCGCCCGGGTGGATGTGCTGTGTCTGGATAAAACCGGCACGCTGACCACCGGGCAGATGAGCGTGACCGACGTAGTGCCGCTGGGCGGCGCGAGCCGGGAGGCCGTGCAGGCCGCCATGCGGGCGTTCACGGCCGCCTTCCCGGGGGAGGACAGCCCTACCGGCCGCGCCCTCGCCGCCGCGTTCGCGGACGGGCGGGATACCGACGCGTTTTCGGACCCGCCCGCACAGTCGACCGACGCCGCGCAGGCCGATGACGCCGTGCCCGAGGGCCGCAGCGCCGCAGGCGCCGGCAAAGCCGCCGGTACCGGCAAGGCCGCGCCCGCCGCGCGGGCCGCGGCGGGCGCGATCGGCGTGGCCGCGCGCCCGCAGGCCGCCCTGGAAACCGTACCCTTCTCCAGCGAGCGCAAATGGTCCGCCGCGCGTACGCAAGCAACCGGCACGCTGGTGCTGGGCGCGCCGGAAACCACGCTCTCCGCCGCGCGGGCGGACGTGCTCTCCCTCGCCCGCAAACACGCGGAGCGCGGCCTGCGCGTGCTGGTGCTCCAGCGCACGGCGTCGCCGCTTGCCGGCAAAACGCTCCCCGAGGCGCTGGAACCCATGGCGCTGCTGCTGATCGGGGATACCCTGCGCCCGGAGGCGCGCGATACGCTGCGGTATTTTGCCGAGCAGGGCGTGGCCGTGAAGGTGATCTCCGGGGACAGCGCGCACACGGTGCGGCGCATCGCGGCGGACGCGGGGCTTCGCGACGCCGGGCGCGCGCTGGACTGTTCCGCCCTTGCGCGCCCGGCCGATTACGATACCCTTGCCCGCGAGTACGCGGTGTTCGGGCGCGTATCCCCGGAGGACAAGCGGGAGCTGGTAGGCGCGCTGAAACGGCAGGGGCACGCCGTGGCGATGATCGGCGACGGCGTGAACGATGTGCCCGCCCTCAAGGCGGCGGACTGCTCCATCGCGATGGCGGGCGGCAGCGACGCGGCGTCCCGCGTGGCGCAAATCACCCTGCTGGACGCGGACTTCGCCGTCATGCCCGACATCGTGCTGGAAGGGCGACGCGTGATCAACAACATCACCCGCGCTTCGGCGCTGTTCCTGGTCAAGAACCTGTTCAGCTTCCTGCTGTCCGCCGTGCTGCTGGTTCTGCCGTTTGCCTACCCCTTCGCGCCCATCCAGCTCACGCTGGTGTCCACGCTGACCATCGGGTTGCCCGGTTTCGTGCTGGCGCTGCAACCCAACCGCGAGCGCGTGCGGGGCCGGTTTATCGCAAATGTGCTCCGGCGCGCGGTGCCCGGCGGCGTCACGGTGGGGCTGGTATGCGTTGGCGTGATGCTCGCGGGGCAACGGATGAGCCTTTCGGAGCCCGTCCTCAGCACCCTTTGCACGCTGGTGGCGGCGTTCTCCGGGCTTTGCGTGCTGGCGCTGGCCTGCTTGCCGATGGACGCCCTCCGCGCCGCGCTGACCCTTTCGATGGCGGCCGGCACGGCGCTGGCGGTCGCGCTGTTCCCGGGGCTGTTCTATCTGGAACCCGTCACCGGGGGCGCCGTATGGCTGCTGATCGCGGCGCTGGCGGCGGTTCTGGCGTTGCTTGTGGGGCTCACCGCCGCGTTCGGGCGTCCGGCGAAGCGGGAGGCGGCCGCCCGGGCGTGAGCGAAGGGCGCGTAGCCTGTGCGCGGCCGAAAGTACGGCAAAAGAACCGAACGGGGGCGACCCGGGCTTTGCGCCCCGGATGGCCGCGTGGTAGAATAGGCATGCTGAGGAATACCCTGAAACGGCGTAGGGGCGCTTGCCGCCCGGGAGGGATACGATGCTGGCGCATGATGTGCTGAGTTTTTTTGAAGAAAACGACGTGAAGTTCGTACGGCTTGCGTTTCTGGATCTGTTCGGGCGGCTGAAGAACATTGCCGTACAGCCCGATTTGCTGTCGCAGGCGTTTGAAACGGGCGTGCCCTTTGACGCCACGGCGGTCGACGGCTTCCGGCTGGCGGACGGCGGCGACCTGCTGCTCAAGCCCGACCCGGACACCCTGTGCCTGCTGCCGTGGCGGCCGCAGGCGGGCCGGGTCTGCCGGCTGCTGTGCGACGTGCTTACGCCGGAGGGGACGCCCTACCCGGCCGACCCGCGCGGGATCCTGCGCGAAGCGGCCCAGCGGGCGGAAGCGATGGGCCTGACCGTGCGCGTGGGCTCGGAATGCGAGTTTTACCTGTTTGAGGCCGACGAGCACGGCCGCATCACCCCCCGCCCGCACGACCGCGCGGGCTACCTGGACGTGTCCCCGCTGGATCGCGGGGAGGATGTGCGCCGCGAGATCAGCCTGACGCTCGCGTCGATGAACATTCAGCCGGAGAGCAGCCACCACGAGCGCGGCCCGGGGCAAAACCGCATCGATTTCCACCGCGCCGATCCCGTGACCAGCGCCGACCATCAGGTGACTTTTCAGAACGCGGTGCGCACCATCGCCGCCCGTTACGGGCTTCGGGCGTCCTTCATGCCCAAGCCCCTCCCGGAGGAAGTGGGCAACGCCTTTCACATCAACCTTTCGCTCTACCGGGAGCGCAACAACATCTTCCGCATGGAAAACGGCGCCCTCAGCGAGGAAGCCCGTTCCGCCATGGCGGGGGTGCTCGGCCGCCTGCCGGAGATGACGCTCTTTACCAACCCCCTGCCCAACAGCTACGACCGCCTGTCGGACGACGAATCCCCCAACCGCGTGGGCTGGTCCGCTCAGCGGGGCCGCAGCGCGCTCCGGCTGCCCATGCCGCAGCACCGTTTCGCGCGCATGCAGGTCGCCAGCCCCGACCCTGCCTGCAACCCCTACCTGGCATACGCGCTGGTCATCCACGCGGCGCTGGAAGGCATCCGGCAGCGCGAAACGCTGCCCGCGCCCATGGAAAACAGCGCCGCGGCCGCCGCCATGCTGCCCGAAAGCCTGCCCGAAGCGATCACCCGCGCGCGGGAGAGCCAGTTTATCGCCCGCGCGCTGCCGGCGTGCGTGGTGGAACAGTTCCTGCGCGGCGGCGAAGAACTGCTCCGCCTTGACCGGCTGGATAAAACCAGCCTGTTCCAGAAACAGTTCGAGCGCTATTAGGCGAATGCCGACGGAAAGGGGGCATTCGATTTGGCTGAGGCGAAAACCCTGCTTGTTGCCGCACAGGGGCAGGACAAGCTCAGACAGTGGCTGGCGCCCATCCAGCCGGGCGAGATCGTCACGGTCCGGGGCGCGGCGGAAGCGCGGCGCGTTGCCGCCGGGGACGCTTACGCCCTGGTGCTGATCAACGCGCCCCTGCTGGACGAAACCGGGCTCGAACTGGCGATCGATCTGGCGCGGCGCACCACCGCGGCGGTCATCCTGCTGGTGAAAACCGAGCTGGCCACCCTGATTGCGGACAACGCCACCGACGCCGGCGTGCTGATCGTCACCAAGCCCGTGATCCCTCAGCTTTTCGAACAGACGGTGCGGGTGGGCGTGGCTTCGCGCAACCGGATGCTGCTGTATAAAAGTGAAAACGAGAAGCTCCTCAAGAAGTATGAGGAGCTCAAGATAGTTGACCGCGCCAAATGCCTGCTGATTGAGCACATGCACATCACCGAGGAGGAGGCGCATCGCGTGCTGGAGAAAGAGGCCATGAACACCCGCATGCCGCGCGTTCGGGTGGCCCGGCAGGTGCTGGAAAGCTTTGAACTGTAGCGGCTGAAACCCGCGATGCCGAAACGGGCGCGCGACCCGCGCGGCGGATCGTCCGGCGTCGTACGCGGGCGATGGGCATCGCCAACCGCAACCGCCGACGGGGTTGGCGGAAGCGCCGCCCTCACGGATTGCCCCGCGGCTCGCGTTTACAGCGCCCTGCGCCTTCTGGAGCGCGCCGGCCGGTGTTTTACGCAACGGCGAGCGGGCGCCCCCGGCGCTTCGGCCGCGATCGATCGGCGGCGCGCGCAGGCGTAGCGGCCAACGGCATATCCCATTACCATGCATGAAGGCATGAAAGCTCATGAGCGATTTTCTTCCGGGCCGTCGGCCTTTCGCGCCGAAGCCATGGGAGAAAATCGCTCGTTCGCTTGGAGGCGTTCATGAAGGGAAACCCCAGGGTACCCGACAGGCGGGCACAGCCAGGCCAACAAATCGCGCCGGTTACGTAAAGCGGGGGAATGCCCGCGCGCCTTCGGGCGTACCAGCAGCATACAGGGCCGAATGCGCGCGTTTTCAGCGCGGGCGATGCTTCTGTTTCATATCGATGTAACCGGTCCGCGAGGGGGCCGCCTGGAAAATCGATTGACGAAGGAAGCTTTAATGCGTTACAATCAGAGCGAGTTCAGAACGGATCATAAGCTGCGCGTTACCTGACCGAGGCGGATAACGCCGCATCGGCTGTAACCCTGACAGGGGCGAAGGGGAACGCGGCCTGGCCGGCCTTTGCCCTAAGGCCGGCACGGCCGGCCCTCGCCCGTCGATAGCATTCATGTTGCGCAACATGGCTTCACTGCGACGATCCGCGCCTTGCGCGGTAGGGTGGGGGGAACGATGATGCGAACCGTAAACAGCGTGTCCCGCCTTCGGTCGATCGGTCGGCTGAAGGGGAGAATCGTGCGCTACACGCTGCTCATAGGTCTGGCGCTCAGCGTGATATATCTGGGCATCTCTATCCTGATGGAAATCAACGCCAACCGCCTGCTGGCGGCGGAAACGATCGAACATGAAACGGTGCTGGTGAAATCGACCGACGTGATCATTACCTCGCGGCTGAGCCGCATCGTATCCGACGTTCTGTTCATCAAAGATTGCTATGAATCCATCGATCACGGCGAAACGCAGGATCGCCGCTACACCGAAACGCTGCGGCAGTGGCTCGCGTTTGTCAACCGGCGCAAGGTTTACGACCAGGTGCGCTACCTCAACGCCAACGGGGACGAGGTGCTTCGCGTCAACAGCCTCCAGAGCGGCGCCTACGTCGCGCCGGAAAGCCAGCTGCAAAACAAGGCCGACCGTTACTACTTCAAGGACTCGATCGTGTTGCCCGCAGATCATGTGTACGTCTCGCGCCTGGACCTCAATGTCGAAAACGGAAGGATCGAAACGCCCGTCAAGCCGACGATGCGTATGGCAGTGCCCGTTTACGGGGACCAGCCGGAAGCCGTTGGCGTGATTGTGCTCAACTACAAGGGAGACGATCTGCTGCGGCAGGTGCAAAGCATGGCCGAAAACTCGTTAGGCGCGATTTACCTGCTTAACGACGACGGGTATTGGCTCTACCACAGTCAGGACAGTTCGCTGACCTGGGGCTTCATGTATGAAGATCGGGCAGACGTCAGCTTCGCTGCCGCGTACGCCCAGGAGTGGGACACCATCCGAGAAGGCGACAACGGTTTTCTGATCACAGACCGCGGCGCGTTTATGTTCGACCGGGTTTTTAACGAGAAGGCGTATCAGGTGGACAGCGGCGGCTACCCGCTTACGCTGGGCTCCGGGGACTGGCACATCGTTTCCCACATCCTGCCCGATACCGAAACCGGGCTGCTGCTCCGTCAGGATGTCCGCTCGACCGTCGGCATGGCGCTGACCCGCAACGCGTACGTCTACGGCATGATCCTTCTGATTTCCGCCGTGATCGCCGTGCTGGTGGCGCTGTACCGCGCCGAACAGGATGCGATCCGCTACTACTCCCGCTACGACGCGCTCACCGGGGTGCTCAACCGCCGGGCCGGGCTGGAGATGCTCAGCCGGCAATACCTGACCAATCCCAACAGCCGCTGCCAGATTAGCGTGTGCTCCCTGGACATCAACGGCCTCAAGGAAATCAACGATACGCTGGGGCACGAGGCGGGGGACGAGCTGATCGTCAGCGTGGCGAAGGTGATCCGCCGGAAGGTGCGGGAGAACGACGTGATCGCGCGCCTGGGCGGCGACGAATTCCTGATCGTGTTTGAGGGGCTGGACGAAGCGGCGAGCGAGTCCGTCTGGAAGCGCGTGGTGGAAGGCTACGAGAAGATCAACCGCACCGAGGATCGCCCGTACCTGATCAGCGTCAGCCACGGGATTGAAACCTACCGCTGCCATGCCGACCAGTACCTGGATACCATCATCAACCGCGCGGACGCGAAGATGTACGACGAGAAGCGGATCCTCAAGCAGGGCCTGCGCGTGCTGCGCAACCCGCCGCCCGTCGCCCCGGCCGAGTCCGTCGCCGACGGAGCGCCGGAGCCCCCGGCCGAGTCCGTCGCCGACGGCGGGCCGGAGCCCCCGGCCGAGCCCGTCGCCGACGGCGGGCCGGAGCCCCCG
>JAAYUF010000028.1 GCA_012517815.1 Clostridiales bacterium | reverse complement strand
GTTTGAGCTTGAACACGTGCTGCAGGGCGCTTCCGAAGCAGGCGGCATAGCCCGCGGCGAACAGCTGCTCGGGATTGAAGCCCACGGGCTTCTTGCCGCCCAGCTCGGGGGGCAGCGCCATTTCGAAACGCACCGGGCTGTCCGCAACGGAAACCTGTCCGTCGCGTCCGCCTGTGGAAACCGCCTTGGCCTGATACAATATCTTCATGAAGGACAACTCCTTTTCGGTCGATGGGTTGGGGGATTGGTTCCTGATGTAAGGATATCCCTTTTCACGCCGGGTTAAACCGGAAATTGAGGATCATTTGCCGGCGCGCGGGGCTTGGGTTCCAGGGCGGGCGCCGATCCGCGCGATCCGGCGCGGCGGGAGCGGCCGCGCGCGGCTTGGCCGCGTAACGGCCGGGGTTTTGGCGGAGCGCCGCAAGCCTCGCTTTTTGGGCTTGACGGCGAAGGGATAATGAAGTAAAATGTGGAAGAATCGTACAAATGGACCAGAATCGTACATATCCGTACCCGTTCGCAGGCCCGGCGGACGAATGCCAAAGCCAAATCCTGCTGCTTGCGTCAGCGAGATTCCCTGACCGGCGAGGGGGATCGCTGCGATCGGCGACAGGCTTCGCACGGCTTGCGATGCTTCCGATGGAAGGATCAAACGCTTTCGGTCGCGGTTCTGTGCGCGTGCACGGCCATTCCCCGGCCGGAGCAACGGAGGGCGAACCCTCCCGGCGCTCCGGGGCGAACCCCAAAAAAGCGGCTGTTATCTTGAACCGCCGAGACTACCAATAGAAGAAAAGGGTGCTTGTGATGAAGGATGGACGACGCATGCGCAGAGGGTTCGCCCTGCTGGCCGTATGTACGGTGCTCTGGGTTGTTGCGGGCGTCCGGGATCAGGCGCGGTCGGAACAGGCGACCCAGCCTTCCACCGCGCTGGATCTGGTGATCCTGATTGACGACAGCAATTCGATGTACGACATCGCGGGCGGCACGAAGGGAAACGATCCCAACCAATATCGTCGGGAAGCCGCGATCATCATGCTGAACATGTGCGAGACGACATCGTCCCGCGCCGCCGTGATTTCCTTTGGCGGCCAACCCCGCGATATCGAGCCCGACGGCTTAAATTACGATCAGGGGCTGCTCTCGATCTCCGGGGATCATGTCGGGGTGCGCGAGAAACTGGCTGAAGAAATTAACAGCCACGAATACCGGCATACCAACACCGACGTGAAGAAAGCGCTACAGCGCGCGCTGACCATTTTCAACCTGACGCCGCCCATCCAAGGCAATCGCCGCGTCATTCTGCTGCTGAGTGACAATAAACCCTACGTGAGGCTGGAAGGCGATACCGTTGAACAGGCGTATGCCCGGGGAGCCAGCGAAGCGCTGAACCTGGTCTACACCAGCACGCTGTTTAATCCCTCCCTTGCAGACAGCGTCAAGATCGACGTGGTGGAACTGCTCAACAGTGAGCTTGAACCTCAGCCGGACGACCCCTACTACCGGATGGCGGAGTATACCGGAGGCAGCGTTTTCACCACCTACCGCGCCGAGGATTTACCGACGACGTTCACCGAAATGCTGGCCCAGCAGATCGGCAGCACGCTGAGTACGCAAAGTGGCAAGCCCTATGACCTGGGGGACGGCCGGTACGCCATTCCCATCCGACTCCCAAACCAGTCGGTGACCGAGGCCAACCTCCTGTTAAGCATGAAGGGGGTGAAGGCAGACTCCGTGCGGTTGTACAAGCCGCTCAGAGAAGGGCAGAACACGGCGGATCAGGCGTTCGTGGATGGGAAAACCGTTTTCTACAACAACACGAAGTCCTTCGTGCAGTTCAAGATCACCAAACCGCGCGACAACGGCACCTGGCACCTGATTTTTACGCCCGATCCCGCTACGGCGCAGACGTCCGGCACAACGGAGCCCAGCGCCAGCATCACGGTGCTTTTCAGCTACAACCTCACGCTGCACGCGAACCTGACGGCGGCCGACGGCCTGCATGACCTTCAGACGGTCGGCAAGAACGACAAGCTGACCGTCGAGGCGTGGTTTACCGACCTCGACGGCAACCGCAGCACCGACAGGCTTTTGTACCAAAGCGCGGAAACGGACGCGAGCGCGTCGGAAGCGGGAATCTGCGCCTACGCCTACGCCCTGCCCGAGGGGCAGACCCTTACGGACGCAAACGCTACCCCGGTGCTTAAGCTGTCGCCCACCGAAAGGGGCGAGGCAGGCTTCACCCTGGCCTGCCGGCCGGCCGACCTCGGCATCACCAAGGCGGGCGCGTACCGGCTGTACGTCTATGCCCGCGGAGAAGGCCTGGCGCGCGAACTGCCGACCCCC
This sequence comes from Clostridiales bacterium, assembly GCA_012517815.1. Classification (GTDB taxonomy): domain Bacteria; phylum Bacillota; class Clostridia; order Christensenellales; family Aristaeellaceae; genus CAXXOK01. The sequence continues at coordinate 29,574 of JAAYUF010000028.1, read as the reverse complement.
ATCCCGTTTTCCGTGCTGAATCAGGCACCCGCGTTTTCGGAAGACAACGCCATCACCCTGACCATCAACGACCCGGCCGACGAGGCGATGAATCCCCACACGGAAAAAACCGTCTGCCTGAAGGAGGACGGCCTGTGCGAGGACGGCGACGAAGCGGTGGACTCGCTTTCGCTGTCCGCGCGCAGCGAGGACGAGCGCATCGTGCGGGTCCTGGAGGACGCGGACACGCTGGACGACCGCGTGACCCTGACGGCGGTGCGCAGCGGAGAAACCAATGTGGTACTGACCGCCAACGACGGCGATACGGGCGGCGCCGTGCAAAAAACGTTGCCGGTTCAGGTGGTCGACGTGAGCCTGAACCTCCCAAACCGGTATGAGCCCGAGATCATCGTGGAGAACACGCCGGATGAGGACGGGAAGTACGCCATCAACGAGACGCTGCGCCTGTGGCTGCACGTCCGCGACAGGGGCGTGCCCGGCGTCGACCGGGACGGCTATGCCCTGACGCCTTCCCTGACCCTGACGGACGAAAACGGCGTCGAGACGGCGCTGGCGCTTACCGAAACGCCTGGCCGGGAGGGTTGGAGCGCCTCGCTGGACAGCGGCTTGCAAACGCGGGACATTCGCCTGTCCGCGCGCGTGCTGATCGGCCGGCCGGAAAACCGCGTGGCGCTGGCAATGCCGGCTCCCCTGACCGTGCGCATCATCAACCGCCCGCCGGTGACGCAGCCTAAGGCGATCGCCGAGCTTCACACGGAATTCTGGGTCGAGCCCAACGCGCTGAGCCTCCGCCAGGAGGATCAACCGTATGTTTTCCCGCTGGAGCTCTGTTTTGCCGACGACGATCCGTCCGCGTACCGCACGTACTTTGCCTGCCTGCTGCCCGGAGACGCGGCTGTGCCCGCCACGCCCGAGGAAGCCGCCGCCGCGGCTGTGACCGACGGGAACGGCCTTGCGCTGCAACTGTCGCCGGACGGTGTCGTCACCCTCTCGCCGCTCAAGCCCGGCAAACACCTGCTGGTCTGTGCCCAAACGGACGCGGCCGGGCAGACGGCGATGTTCACCCTGTCGATAAGCGTGCGGTCGATCAGCGACCAGCTGTGTGCGGATATCCGGCCCTACCTGATTGCGGCATTGCTCTTCCTGGCCGCCGTGCTGATCGTCCGGCAGGTGACCCGGCCCAGCTATCAGGGCCTGAGCTTTTCCCTCTCCCGCAACGGCAATTTTCAGGTGACCCGGCAGTTTGCCGACTCGAAGAAGAAAATGACCATGTCTCCCTTCAATCCCTTTGCGGCCAACCCGGGTTGCGCCGCGGCCAGCGAAGCCCTGAGCAACCTGACCCTCAAGCCCGGCCGGAACCATACGCTTCGGCTCCGGCTGAAGAAGGCCACGCGCAACAATGTCTCCCTGGGGCTGAACGTGCCGCTGAGGCCGAGGCGCTGGGTGCGCATGAAGGTTGGCTATATGCTGACGCTTAAGTTTACGGAAAACGGGACGACGACGACATACGGCTGGAAGCTGGTGCTGAACCAGCCGACGGGTGGCGCCGTGCCCGGGGCGATGCCCGCGAAGAGGCCGCAACCGCCTAGCCCCTGAAGAAACCTGACACCCGGCGCGCCATACGTTTGCGCCCGCACAGGCCGCAGGCCCGCCCGTCCGCGGACACCGCGTTACCCCCGCGCCACGCTGCAACAGGAAGGGAGAAGGATCCATGGATACTTTTCACATCGCGGAACAAAGGGTGAACAAGATCAACGAGCCGTTGCTGGTCATCGGCCTGGGCGGCACGGGCACGGACGCCCTGCTCAACATTATGGATAAATTCAAGCGGCGCTTCCACCTGCCCGTGATCAACGGCGAAACGCAGGACGCGCCCGCCCGCACGGCCTATCTGGCCGTCGACACGGACGCCACCGTCCTCACCCAGAAGCGCAGCGGCACCTCGACGCTCAGCGTCAACAATTTCTTTGACCTCTCCCTGCCCGGCATGGCGGCGCTGCTGGACCCGCGCAAGTCCCGCTCGCTGCTGCAAAGCTACGAGCTGGAGTGGATCGATCAGGACCTGCAATCCCTCAACGCCGCCTTCGGTGCGGGCGGCGTGCGTCAGTGCGGGCGGTTCATGCTTTGCAAGAAAACCGACTCGCTCCTGCGCAAGCTGCGCACCATCATCCAGTCGCTCATGGCGGTCAACGCCGGGGCGAGCGGCGGGGAGTCCATCACGGTGATCCTGCTGGCGGGCCTGGGGGGCGGCACGGGTTCCGGGACGTTTCTGGACATGGCGTACCTGGTCCGCCATGTGATGGAAGAAAGCTTCCGCGGCATCAAGCTGACGCAGATGGGCTTTTTCGTCCTGCCGGACGTGAACATCAGCCACGCCCATTTCAGCGATGCCAACCAGAAGGTGTTGCGTACCAACGGTTTCGCGTCGCTCAAGGAACTGGATTTCTGGATGAACTACGACAGCCACCATTACCGGTATGTGCACAAGTACGCCGACGGCGTGGAGGTCCAGTGGACCCAACCCTTCAACGACGTGGTGCTCCTCAGCGAGAAAAACGAGGACGGGGACGTGATCCACAACGCCTACGAGCTGGTGATGGATACCATCTCCGAAACGCTGATGCACTTCATGGCCGACGAGCGCAACCGGACCAGCGACGGGTTCACCTACCAAAGCCACAAGGTGAACGTGCAAAACGCCATGGCTCACCTGAAAAAGACCTACCCGGTCACCTACTGCTACATGGCCATCGGCGCGGCCAGCACGGAAAGCCAGCAGAACAACATGGTGGTGTACGAGGCGAAACTGACGTTTGACAGCCTTGTATCGCTGCAAAAAAACGACAACCTCCTGCAAACCCATTTCCCCGAGACGTTCCACCGCGCGGTGGTGCCCGATAACGAGGACCCCTATCAGCTGTTTGACGCGATCAATCCTTTGCCGGCCACCTTCCACTGCGAACCGGGCTTTTCCTTCATGGAGATCCGGCAGATGCAGGGCGGCAGCGCGCTGCACGCCGACGCATACACGGCCTACCTGCGCAACGCCCGCATCAGCGTGATCCCTTTCGCCAAGGAGCGGCTCGAGTCCATGTGGGGCCGGCTGCGCCAGCAGGCGATCGACACGATCAAGAACCCCCAGCGGGGGCCGTTCCGTTTCGAGGAATACCTGAAGGACCCGGAAAACGGCATCATCTTCCGGCTGGAGAAGTGGCGGTCGTTCTGGCAGAACGAGGCCGACAACCTCCGATCCTCGGTCGCCAACGAGCGTAGCTTCATCGACGGCACGCTGTACCCGGCCATGATCGGGGTTCCGCTTCTGGAGCGCCTGCTGACGGAACGCAGGGCGCGCCTCTACCTGCAGGCGACCGAGGCGCTCTACGCCCACGCGCGCAACCAGATCGTCGCCACCCACATGTCGGAAGTGTTTCAGACGCTGGTGGAACGCACGCGCAATTACGCCAACCTCAACCTGACCACCTTCAACCGCATGGTGCTTTCGCTGCGCCAGTCGCTGGACGACGAGGTGACGCTGCTGCGAAACCGCCCCCAGACCAACGAGGCGCAACTGATCACGTTCGACCGGCTGCAATCCTATGTGGACGAGGAGTTCGGCAAGCTCAAGGGCGGGCTCAACTCGACCACCGAGCAGGTGCTGGAGAAGCTGGCGGAGATGAGCTTCGGCCTGGAAATTGACGGGACCACCAACAAGGTGGCGGATCTGGACGCCAAACAGCGGGAGTTTACCAAACTGGTGGAACGCTTTGTCAACGAAACGTTCCGCACCGTCAACCGCGTGCATCTGGACGGCGTGCTGGATATGACCATGCCCGCCGCCACCGAAGCCGAGCGTGTGAACTACATTGCCACGATCCTCCTGCCCAAACTGCGCAACAGCGCGCGCACCATGTACCAGACCCATGCGGCCATGCGCGACGTGACCAACAGCTACATCGACTACAGCTACGTGTCCGTCCCCTATGACGCGGACCTGATGAAAAAGGGGCTGACCAAGTTCCGCGACTCCGGCGAACCCATCACCCCCAAGGAGAGCGAGATTACCGATCGCCTGTACTGGCTGAAAACCTACAACTGCCTGCCGCTGTGCCGGTTTGCCATGCTGTCCAAACTGGAGGAGGATTACGAGGAAAGCCTGACCAAACCCGAGGTGCACGGCGTCCACCTGGTGTACAACACGCAGGGCGAAACCCGGCGCGACAGGCTGCGGGGCACGTGGAAGGCAATGCCTTCGCCGGTGCCGCATCTGCTGCTGGGCGAAAGGCTGAGCCCGCGGCAGCAGGAGCAGCTGGCCAAACGGACCGCGACCATGGAGCGGGCGTTCAGCCTGGGCGTGGTCAAGCTGGCGGAAAGCGCCACGCCCGACGGCGCGGATATTTACCTCAAGCACGACGAGCACGGCTACCTGATGGAGGACGAAACCTTCTGCAAGCTGGTGGCCGATGTGATGGACGATCAGGAAACCAGCGACCAGCACAAGAAACAGTCGCTCCAAAAGCTGCTGGAAGGGCTTGTCGTGCGGCACATGATCTACGGCAACTATGTGGACGAGTTTGCCAAGACACTGAACCTGACCGTGAAACCGACGGCCAACACCGATTCCGCGCGCGCGGCGGCGGAGAGCGACCGCGAGAAGGTTCGCCGCTACATCGCGGGCTACATGATCGCCCTGCAGCCGGAGCTGCTGGAGCAGATCGAGGGCCAGCTACACATGTTCGACGAGTACCGCAGAGCGCTGGATATCATCGAGGGCCGCGAGAAGGGATTCCAGCGGATGCTGGACTACGCCTCCCGCCTGGCGCTGATGATCTTTCTGGGCATGGTGCGCACCGGGTTTGGCGCGTTCAAGTTCGACCGCGCGGACAGCCCCGACGAGGTGCTGTTCCTGCACAGCCAGATCAAGCCCGAGGAGCGCGGGCTGCCGCCGGTGCTTTCGCTGCTGGATGCGCTGGCCAACGAGGACGGCCGCGTGGAACCCATGAAGCGCCGCTACCTGGAGGATCAGGCGACCAAGAAGCTCTCCAGGCTGGACCGGCTCACGGAAGAAGAACAGGCGGCGTTCCTCAGGCGCGCCCGCGAATTTGTGGACAGCATGGAGGACAAGCCGGAGCAGATGAAGTACGACGAGGCGCTCACCGAGGAACAGCGGGACAAGCAAAGCCGGCTGCTCCGGCAAATGCTGAGCACCGCGCGGCAATACCTGAACCAGTGAGCGGCGCCGCCGCGGAACGTGCGTCCGACCGGCGGCAGACGGGAGGTTGTGCCATGGAATTCAAGCTGCCCGCGTTCCTCATACTGGCAGGCCCCGCCGCCTCCGCGCTGGAGGCCGATTTGCAGGCTTCGCTGTCGGAACACCTGCCGCAGGAAGATCTCAGCGGCGTGATGCTGTGGCGGGTGGACCCGCCGGAAACGCACGCGGAGCGCACGCCGGAGCGCGTGTCCCCCGCGAGCCCGGACCCCGTTCAGTCGCGCGATTTTCAGTGGAAAACGCTCAGGACGGGCAATTACTTTGAAACAGCCTTTTACCATGATTTTGGCGAGCTCCTCAATCGGCGGAATCCCAACCTGGGGCTGCTGAACAACTGCTACCTGTGCGTGGTGGCCAGCGGCGCGCAGACCGGCGCCGAAACCCTCGCCGCCATCCGGGATCGGACGGTCGAGGCGCTGGAACGCCTCAACCGCTCGGCGCGCACGCATCTGCTGTGGCTCATTGAGGATGATGAGCTTCGCCAGGGCGGCAATCGCCAGATGCTCGCCGACGATCTCCGGGGGGTCAAGCACTGCCTGGCGGGGTTTAACCGGATCACCGCCCTTTCCGCGGTACAGGAAAACGGCGCGCACTCGCTGGCGACGCGTCGCCAGCAGCTGGACGCGCTGGTGCCCTGCATGCTGGAAACCGCCAATGCGGCCAACCTGGGAGGCGCGCTGGTGCAGACGGTTTCGTACCGCAAGCTGAACTGTACCCGCAACGAAATCCGTCGCCTGCGAGCGCACCGTGCGGCCGAGGCGCTGCTGGGCATGCAGGCGCTGCCGATGGATCAGGAAGCCCTCTGGCAGTGCTTTTCCACCGAGGAGGCGCCCCTGAGCCGTTTTGCGGAACAGGACGGCGTAACCATGGCGCAGTCGCTCATGCGGGAGATTCGCCTGAAACTGCCGGGCGCGCTGGAACTGCTGGTTACCGACGAAGCCGGCGGCCCGGAAAATGCGGCCCAGCTGGTGGCCGACATTCGGGCCAACAACGATGCCCAACTGCTGGAAGCGATGACCGGCAAGGACTGGCAAACCGATTGGGAGACCGGGATCCGGGAAAGGATTCGCCGCACCCTGCCCCTGCGGACCGTGATGGAGTTTGCCGGGCCGCACGGCGTGCTGCGCAAAAAGCTGGACGCCGTGGCCGAAGCGGCGGAGGATCAGGGGCATGCCCATGAGGAGCCGCTGCCCGAGGGGGACGAAGGCGGGTGGTTCCAAAAACCGGACCGCCGCTACCGGGCCTTTGAGCGGGCGGCAAGGTTCTACCTGGAGGGGCTGGCGTACCGCGCGCTGGCGCGTCGCCTGCGCCGCATGATTCGGGGGTTGGATAACCTGCTTGCCTACGCCCAGGGGCTGCTCGCGGCGACGGAGCGCGCGCTGGCCCCCTACCGCCTGTCCGAGGAGGAGGCGGCGCTCTACCATACCTTTGCCGAGAAGTACGACGAGGAAATCACACAAGTCCTTTTTGCACTCAAGGCGGATGTCCGCGCCGTTTTCGGCGGGACGCGCGAGTTTTATCCCGACACGGAAGCCGGGCTTGTCCAGAAATGGCAGGCGGTGCACGAAGGGCTGATGCGGCAGCTGGAACAGGCCAACGCGGTGGTACGCGCCGGCTTTATCGAGGCGTATGTGCTGGGGAAAACCACAGCCGCCCTGGAGCGGGACCTCGGCGAAAAACTGTCCGGCGCGGAGTGGCAGATTGCCGGCTGCAATGTCCGGGATACCGGCCTGAACGTCACCTGCGCCGGAGAAACGCTGGCTCGGCTCTTCCCAAGAAACGCTCTGCTGGGCGGGCCGCTGCGTACCATCCCGGGGGATCTGGCCGAGCATCTCCGGTTTGGCGAGGTGGCCGACACGCTGCAGGAGCTGGCGACGCTTCACCCTTTCCACAGCGACGTCGTCTGGAAGCCCGACACCAAGGCGATCCGCGACCTGCGAAAGACGGGAGAAACCCGGCCGCCCGCGGAAACGGGAAACCATCCCCCCCAGAACCGGCAGGAAACCAATCCCTGGCATATCCGGCTGGAGCGAAAGGCCGGGGATTTCATGCTGTACTGGACATGGCCGCCGGGGCATGACCAGCCGGCGACCATTCATATGGAACACTCCGACAATATCTATACGTCCTTGACCTGCAGCCTGGCCCAGTACATGCTCAGCCAGGGGATCGTCCTCCAGTCGGACCGGCTGGGTGTGGGGCGAAACCGGATTACCATCTTTCACGGCGGCGAATCCTCCACCATTCAGGCGATCGGCCGCCGGATCAGCGTGGAATACGCGCTTACGCCGCAGGGCCGTCGCAAGCGCGTGACGGTGAACGGGGAACAGTTGGAGCTGATCGCCTGGACGCTCAGTTATCGACTGGACGACCCCGCGCTGAACCAGGAGCTTCGGCTTCGGATTCAAACGGCGTACGGGCTGGAGGTTTTTCATGTGTTGCCACAGTGCGAGCCTGCCGCCGAAGGCTTGTGGAAGGCCAACTTCTGGACCAAGGCGGATGCCGTCGAGTTTGGCTGTACGCCGGAAGCCCGCGATATTCTGGAGCTGATCAGGGTCGCGTGACGCGCATGCCGTTTGGTTTCACGTAAAGAGGAGTGTCGGACATGATGAAAAAGAAACCGCCGCAACCGCAAACCCCGGTCGAATACGAATGTCTGTTCTGCGGCGGCCGATTCACCGCGGAACAGGTGCTGTTTGCCGATGAAATCGAAAACGCGAAAGAAGCCGCGCCCGATCCCGTGCTCAGCCGGTTTTTCGACGGGTTCATCCGCGCGCCTCAAAAAGCGCCCACACAGCTGATCCATTCCTGGAATGAACTGCCCAAAACAAGTCTGACCATCAGGAAAGGCGAGGTCATTCCGGCAAGCATTCGTGTGCGCCGCAAGGGGGGCGTTCTGCCAACCGTTGACGAACCGGAACAGCAAGTGTCCGGCAACGATACGGATCAAGCGATGGGGGCATTGTCGCGGCTCAGCCGGGGTGTGAACGCAGCAGAAACGCCGACTCAGCTGGGGCAGCCAAACCTGCAAGCTACGGTACGCCAGTTCATCATGGCGGATCATGTCGCTACACTTACCAAGCGCATCTGCCCGCACTGCCATTGCACCGTGCCCGACGGTATCGGCCAGAGCCCCGTATACCGCATTGCGATGCTGGGAGGCAGCGCCTCCGGAAAAACGACCTATATGATTCTGGCGGCAAGCCAGATGGTCCGGCATGAGGGTAACACGCTGAACAATCTCCTTCAAATGGCGGAAGGCTGGCTGGTAGGGGAAAGCAATCCATACTTCAAGGAGCTCTACGCCGCCTACATGGAGGATCGGCTGGAAGGCACACAGAAAGACACGGCTACCTACCGGCCGGTGTTTCCGATGGTCTTGAAAATCAAACCCCGCGACGGTTATAAACCGTTTTTCCTTGTGATACAGGATTTTCCGGGCGAGGGTATGCAGGACCTCAACTTTCTGGCCAACTCCACAGGCATTCTCAGGGCGCATGGCGCGATCCTGCTGGTCGATCCGGCGCAGATGATGGCCTTCGGCCTGAGCAATGCCAGGACCAGGCAGCCGGAAGGACAGCATTGCCTGGACCCGCTCTCGGTGACCTGCGAAATACTCAATCCACAGCTTTGGCGTTTTGAGAAGCTCCAGCGGATCGTGCTGGCGATCAACAAGCTGGATTGCCTCTATCAGGCGACGCCACCGCAGACGCCCGTCCTGCAACTGGGTTCTTTCCCGCAGTTGGACGAGGGCAATCTGATGAGCAACCACAAAGGAATGATCAGCCAGAGCGCGCTGGACAATTTGCACCAGACGGTGCTCCAGATCTGCACACGGCTCCCGGACAACACGGCGCAGTTGCAGGACGAGGCGTATTACGTGAACCTGCGCACGATGCTGGGGCTGGACCAGCCCGATAGCCCCGCGCTTTCCCTCAAAGCCGTGTCCAGCTACTCCTGGCGTGCGGGCGACGATGGACAAAAACTCGACATCCAAAAAAAGAGGAGCATCGGCCACCGTTTGCTGGAGCCCGTGCTGGACCTGCTGGGACATGCGGACCTGCTGCCCATGGATAAATCGGCGAATGTGGCGCAGGTTTCGAGACGCCGCTTCTGGGCGAGATAAACGGGCGCAAGAGCCGGGCTGCCTTTTGGGACGTACAGCCGGCGCGGGGACGGGAAGCGGCGGCGGGAAGACGGCGGGGCGCCCCTTGCTGCGTTTCGGTTTTCCGGGCGGCCTCTGAACCCGATAAAATGGCGAACGCGGGCGCGAGCGCGTGCGGACGGGTTTGACGGCCGCGCCAGGCAGGGCGACGCCACGGGAAGCGCGCCCCGCGAGGGCTTGTTTCCGGGTAAACGAACATCAAAACGGCGGGCGGCTCCGGCTGCGCCGGGGTTGCCGAAAGCGGAAGGAGGGGTTGGGCGTGCTTGTGTATACGCTGCTCAAAGGCCGGGGCAAACTGCACGCTTACAATTTCAGCGCCTCCACCGCCACGCTGCCCTATGCCGCGCCCTGGGCCGCCGACATCCGCGCGACGGACACGCGCGGCAACCGTCCCGTGGTGGAGTTGCAGGCGTCGGACTTCGGCAAGCTGATCCTCATCCAGTCGCAGTATGTGAAGGATTACGGGCGCGACTTTGGCATTACGCAGTATGTGCACGCGGTGCCGGAAGCGGGCGATCTCGCCCGGGTGGCAGCGCCGCCGGGGGAGCCCGATCCGGGCGGCGCGGGCGGCAAGCCCGCCGGCGAAACCGAAGCCATGGCCTGGATGGCGCCAAACCTGCTGTTTTACAAGGGTTTTCTGACGCCGGGCGCTTTTCTGGAGCTGGATAACCGTCAGGATGTGCTGACCCGCATGCTTGCGGAGGAACGGGTCGCGCTGCCGGCCGTCCCGGACGGCGCTCCGCCCGCCTGCGAGGATGGGATGCTGGGTGAGCTGCTGTGCGAGCTGTGGAAAAACTGCTACTTCCGCCTGCGCGGGGGCGTAAGCTTTACGCCGGTGCGCGTGACGGTCTGCCCGGCGCAACAGGCGGAACGGACACTGGAATGGGGCCTCCTGTTTCTGGCCAAGACGGCGTTGCCGCGCCTCCCGCGCTCGGTATGGGCGATCCTCTCGGTGACGGTCGGCGCGCAGTGGGAACAGGTAGTAAGCTACAAGGGAACGGCCTGCTGCATCGCCCAGCCTTCGGAGGCCGAGGGCTTTGGGTTTGACCTGCCGTCCGGGCGCTTCGGCAGCCGGCTGGGGCAGGAGGAAAAAACGCTGGCCCACGCGCTGGCTACGGGCGAAGAAATGCCCTACTACCGGGAAATGGAGCGTCAGTTGGGGGTGTGCCCGCTTTGCGCCGATTACCGCATCGCGCTGTACCTGACGTCCCTTCACAGGTACCTGCACTTAGCCGGCCGCACCGCCGAGGATTTGGACAACTGCGCCACCCTGTGGCAGGAACTGCGCAAGATCATCCTGCGCGATTATGCCTCCGCCGTGGACGCGCAGGCGTGCCGGCGGTTGCTGCTGCCGGTGGAAACGGATATTCTGCAGCGGCAGGCGGAACAAAGCCGCGAGCGACCCATTCCGTCCGACATCTACTGGGCACTCGCGGATAGCGCCTTTTCCGTACGAGGCGAGCTGGCGGCGGAACCCAAGCTGCTGGAGGGCATGCTGGAAGCCTATGCCCACGGCCTGGCCCTGCCGCCGGTGTTCAGCGATGCGCCCAAACGCCCGTATCTGGAATTTCTCCGTTCCCAGCGCTGCACGGACGGCATCCGGACCGATCCGGACCTGTTTGTGCGCTCGCTTCAGGCGTACCTGAACGCCTACGGGTTGGTTGACGAGCTGGACGCCAAAGCGCCCAAGGCGATCCTCAGCCGGATCCGGCAGTTGCCCGACCCTGCGGGCGTGCGGAACAGCCTGATCGCGCCCTGCGTGCTGACCCTCGCGCGGGGCGGCGCGCCGCAGCGTGTCGTAAACGAGGTGTATGACCTTTTTCAGCTCAACAGTCCTCAGATTCGCGCGGAAACGGAACGCCGATATCTGGAGGCGCTGGCCGATGGCCCGCTGACGTCCGAACAGCTGAACGACACGCTGGCCTTTTTCAAGAAACTCGGCGATCTGGAGCGAACGATCCGCCTGCTGGACGCGCTGGACGAACGCTTTGCCGCCGCGATGCCGACGCGCGCGGAATGGACTAACTATCTCATGCTGTGCCTCCGGTATCAGCATGTGGGCCAAACCCCGGTCCGTAACGCCTTTGCTTACCTGCAACGTACCCGAAACGGCGACGCCCTCCCGCAGGCCGAGTTTGACACGCTGACGAAATTCTGCCTGGCCGCCGGGGATCCGGTGATGGTCGAGGACGCGATCTGGCGATATTATGCCGCGGTTACGGAGAATACCGGCCAGGGGGAAGAGGAATGCCGGCAGATGACGGATCTGTCGGCACACTTTCCCGGGTTATTCCGTCGCCGGCCCGATGCAACGGCCTGGAAAGGCTGCATCGACGCGAAGATTCGCGCCGATCTGAACCGGGAGCTTGACGGGCTGCGCACATGGGACGCGCTGACCGATTTCCCGCACCGGTGGGCGGGAATCAGCGCGACGGCGTATGCGGAGGAAGGCGCGTGGACGAACCTGCCTTTGCTGTTTGGCGCGGAGCCGCTGCGCCGGGCGGTCGAAGAAGCCTGCCGACGGGTGCTGCAGAGCGAGGAACCGCTCCCGCTGCCCGGCGCGCTGGACCGCGCGCGGTGGCTGACGGAGGCTGACGACTGGTACGGATTGGCGCTTCGAAGCCCCGTGCTGCAAGCCATTCGGCCGAAGGCGCGCGAATACTGGGATACGGCTCGCACGACGGAGCAGACGCACAGCCTGCGCCTGCTGATGCGCACGGTCGGGCGGCTGAGCGCGGCAACCGGCGGCAACAGCCCGTGGGAACCCGAGATTCAGGAGGCGTTGCGACTATTGGGGCAGGCCGAACACTGGGTGGAAACGCTGCAGGGTTTACACGGTTCACCCGAGACCGCCCCCCGGTCGGAGGCGCGAGCCCTGATCGCCGGCCTGGCCGCGTGCCCCGAGGCGGGCCGCGTGACGGCCCTGCTGCGCGACCGGTACGGCGAAACGCTGGCTTCCCTGCCGTTTGAAGCGCGGTTTGCCGTTTGCTGCCTGCTCAACGTCTCGGCGGACCCGGGCGCCTGCATCCGGTGGAACGATGCGCTGGGCATGATTGACGGCCGGCTGGGCCGGGGGACGCTATCGAACCTTCATCCCTGGTCGGGGGCGGGGTTGCCGGTGCTGCGGTTATTGCTGCTGTGCCTGCGGGAAAGCGACGGCATCGTGCCTGCGACCGATTCCGGCGCCCTGTGGCTGCATTTGCAGACGGACTGCCCCCGCCTGACGCGGGAGGCGCGCGTCAGCCGCCTGCAGTACGCCCATTTACGCTCGCTCTACGGCGCGGGACGGGAGCCCGATATGGAAACCGTGCGCCGCCGGTTCGGGGAAAACGTCGCCATGTGGCTGTTCCAGAGCATCTAGAGGAGGCATGGGCAATGCAAATCAGATTCAACCCGCTGCAGGCGGCCAGCGCGGGGCTGGCGATCCTGAGCTACTGCGTGTTCCCGTTTCTGTACTTCGGTATCCCGGGCATCCGCATTCCCCTGTATGGGATGACGGCGCTGCAATTCTGGTACTTCGTCAGCGACTGGATGATCCTGCCGCTGATCCTGGCCGTGGTGATGCTGGCCGCCTCGCTGATCCGCGACCGTGTGCTGACCGTGGTGACGGGCGGGCTGGCGATGCTGGGGACGATCGTGCTGGGCGCATGCCTTGGGCCGATCATCGCGGGCTCCGGGCTTACGCGGCTGATCAACAGCCTGGCTTCCCGCGCGTCGGCCGGGGCGGTCAACCTGACGCCGGTCATCAGCGCGATCGGCACGGCCGCGGTCAACGTGCACTACGGCTTCTTCCTCTACCTGCTGTTTTGCGGGCTGTTCCTCCTTTTCGGACTGGCCCGCATCGGGGAGAACCTGACGGGCGCAGGGGGATACGGAGGCGGCTATGGCGGGAGGGGAGCGGGCGGCGGCGCGAGAACGGGCGGCGGCAGCCAGTACAACATGCCGAGCAAACGCCGCGAGTCCATGTACCACTGATGCGGCTTTCCATCCTGAACGACACCCTCTCTCGGCGCTTTGCTCCCGTGACTTGCCTGCGTAAGCTCGACGTAGCCCCGCCACGCCATCGCTTCCGCCCCCCCGTCCCGGAAGAAAGCCGCCCGTGCGCTTTGACGCATACCTGAAAAGAAGCCGCAGGATTGGGATCACGGGGAAGGAGGCGGCGGCATGCGACGCCTGCGAAGAAACCTCTGGCTGAAACCTTTCGGGTGCGCCGCGCTGGCGGCGGGCCTACTGGCGGCGTGCCTGTGCCCCGAATGGCTGGCGGCGGGCCTGACCGCCGCCGCTTCGGCCGGTTCCGCCCAGCCTGCCGGCGAGGGTGATCCGGACGTCGGCTCCGCTCCGGCGAACGGCACGGCGGAGAGTTCAGACGCCTTGCCGTACCTTGCGGTTTACCTGATTAACAATCAAAAGTTTGTGGAGGCCGATCCGGGCTTTGCGTTGCTGGATGCCTTCGGCATGCTGCTGGCGCTGCTCCCCGACGACGCGCGCTATGCCGTGAACGCCGCCAACAATGGGACTGAACCCAAGGACAGCCGGTGGTTGCAGCGTGTCGATTCGGACCAGTTGAAGGATGAGCTGGCGAATTTCGAGGCGTATCGGAAAGGGAAACGCGGCGATATGAACGACATCGCCCGCGACATCGCGGAGATGCTGAGCGGTCTGTCCGCGACGGCGGCGCAAGACGGCCGACCGATGATCGCGGCGATCCTGACGGGGCAAGGCGACATTGTCCAGAGAGACTCATTTGAGAAGGTTTTCAACAGCGTTGCTTCCCCATCCGGTGGCGTTACGGTGTTCAGCTACCCGATCGGGGGGGAATCCGGAACCGGGACGGGGAACGTTGCCTATATCCAGCGCCGAAGCGACGGGAGCGGCGGGTACGCCTCCCCCTACCTGGCATCCGCGATGGATCGGGTAAAAGAACTCCTGAAAGACCGCATGCACATGAAGAAAGCCGACGCGACGGTAACACAGGAGAACGGCGAGATGCTGGTCCGGCTCCCGTCCCTGCCGACGCACGGGATGGACAGCCTCCGCATCCTGCTGGAGGGGGTGCCGGCGGATCGCGGCGCCAGTCTGGTTACGGCGGATGGCGTTCAACCGGTTTTCCCCCTGTACACCATGGCCGGATCGTCGGAGGGAACCGAGAACCGGGTGTACGAGCTGGACGCCGCCGCCTGCGGCGCGGGGGCGGAACTGCGGCTGGCCGTGCAGGGGACGGGAAACGGAACGGCACCGCCTGCGAAGGCAACGGAAACGCCTGTGAAGGCTACGGACAGCCCGGCGCAGCCTACGGAGCCGAACGCGCAGACAGCGGATTGGGCCCAGAGCATTCCGGGGACAGCGCAGTCGGATGCCCAAGCGGCATCGCCGACGGAGCCGCCGACAACCCTGTCGGCGGCGGCGACCCCGGCGACTGCTGTCGAACAGGAGGAGGCGTCTCCGCCGCCGGCACAGGCGCAGGTTGTTACGGGCGAAACCCCGGCCGCGGACCACCTGCCAACCGCGAGCTGCTACTATCAGTTTCAGATTACGCTGACGAGCAAGCCCGTACTGCTCACCGAGGAACCGAAGAAAAACAAACCCTTGCTGGTGGGCGTTGTTTCCGAAACGGAACAATTTGCCGACCTTCTAGCGAGGAACGCTCTTCACATGCAGCCGATCGTCCGCTGCGTCGGCCCGGACGGGGAAGAACAGACCGCCGTCGCGCAATACCGGGAGGAGAACGGGCAATACGCGGCCGAGCTGACGCTGAGCCGCGCGGGTACGTATACCCTCGCCAGCGGCGTTCGGGCGGCGGACGACGCCCAAAACGTATGCTGGAGCCAAATAACGGTCACGGTCACCGTTGCCAACAGCAAACCGTCGCCCAAGGCGACCGCGTATTCGGCGGCGTTTCTGGTGGACGATCCCACCGGATGGGTGGAGCAATCCATGTCGGATGACGCCGCGGCTCCGACAGGGCAAAGCCTGTCGGACGGCTCAATCCCAATGCCTGTCCGGTACGGCAGCATATCGCTTGATGCGGCGCCTCTCTTTGAGGATGAGGACGACCCGCCCGAGGCACTCACCTACGGCCTGTCGCAGACCGGCGACCCCGACACGGCCGCGTTTGCCGGCACCCTGTCGCTGGGCGGGTCGTCGCCGGATGTACCTGCACTGTGCACCGTAACGTGCGACGAGCATACCGGTAAGGTTACGGTACAGGGCACGGATCACGCGCTGAACAAAAATAGCCGGACGTTCAGGTGTTACCTGCTGGCGCGTGACGGCGAGGGGGCAACAACCTCCCTGCCCATGAGCATCACGCTCACCAGCGTAGAAAGGCTGCTGGAAAACATTCAGATGAACGTGGCCGTATCCAACGAGGGCGGCCAGGACCTGTCCGGAGGGCACACGGTTCACGCGACGGCGACGATGGATCTGTCCAATAAACCGGACTGGCTTCAAACCCTCATTCGGGAAAGGCTGACGGTGAAAGTCTGGCTGGAAAAGGACAAAACGCAGGTATCGGTAAGCGGACGCCTGAACATGACACGCACCGGGGATGGGAAATGGGAAGCCGACCTGACGCTGCCGCTGACAGGCGGGGAGTACGTCGCCGTCACCGAAGCCTCCCTGCCCGGCGCGGCCAACAACGGGACTTTGTATAAGGCTTCCGGTTGGACGATTCGCAACGGGGACGCGTCGCTGCAGGTACTGAACGTAACGCCGGGCCTTGCCGACAGCGAACCTGCCGTGCGGCAGGACGTGCTGCTGCTAAACCGGCTGGGCAGGCTGGAGCCGGCGCTGTCGTTTGCCATGAAAAATTATTTCTCATCGGTTACCGCCGCCACGAGCTACGATATCCGGGTGCTGGATGCGCAGAACGCCGAGGTGGAAACCGTACGGTTGCTGGACGCGAATCAGCAAACGGATACCCTCTGCGTAGGGTTTGACGGGGAACAAATCCGCAAGATCGTCCGGCAGCGGGATGAAGACCTTGGGATCAAGCATGTGGTCGTGACGGTCGGGGAGAACGCCGCCACGGACAGCGGAGCATCGGTTCCTGAGGCGTCACCGGCGGAGCCGGCCACCGCGTCTGCTATACAGCCAGCAGAATCGGCCGCCCTGCCTGCCGGGGAACAGAACGCCGCCATCGCGGCCGCAGAGGTGGCGGTTTACATCGGCCGACCCGGCGATTATACGGTGGAGTTGCGCGCCAAAAACCTGGATTCGGCGCCCGCCGTATACCGCTATCCCCTGCGCGCTGTGGACGCGCTATGGTATTGGCTGATGTGCGCGGGGCTTGCGGTGGCCGCGCTGCTGTTGCTCAGGCTGCTGGTGATCGCCGTTTACCGCCTGCTGCTCATCCCCTACGGCGACGCCGTGCTCAGCCTGAAACTGGCTGATTTCCCGCCCGGGGCCCCCGAGGTGACGATACCGCTGGCCCGCTGGAAGAAGCGCCCCGTCGCGCTGTCGCACCTGATGCTCAACGCCATGCTGCCGCTCGTTCCCTGGCTGGACGATCAGGGCGGGAGCATCCGCATCCGCCCGACGACGCGATTCGTCCGGCTGGATATTCCGCGCGCCGCGGGCCGCGCCCTCGGGGTCGCAACCGACGGGGAAAGGTCGCGCGGCAAGCATTCCCTGATGCCGGGCAAGGCGGTGACCCTGTACGACAGGATGGATCACACGCACGCGCTGACGCTCACGCTGCGGCTGGCGCGCGCGGCGAAACCGGACGCCGGAAACTACGCCAGAATGCCCCGCGAAGCGGCCGGAACCGTCGGCCCGCCGGATACGGACGACGACTGACCGCCCGCCCTTGCCCCAAAACGCAATACCGTACCGCCCCGATCATTGGCGCCCGCCCGCGCGGACCGCCCGAGACCGGGGCGGTTTTGCCGGCGACCGTGTGTCTGCGCCCGTGCGGCTTCCTTCGTATCGATCGTTCAGCGCGGGCGGTCGGGGCCGTTGCGCGGCGCTGAGGTTTACGCGGGAGCCTTTGCGGCTTCATGGCCATGGGATCGGGCCAACGGCGAACGGCTCCCGGCGACGGCCGGGCGGCGGTGGGTTCCGGCGTCAACCCCGCGCGTCCGCGTCCATGGCCTTGTGACCGGTCGAAGCCCTGTCTTCACTGGATTTGCGATAGCCCGCGCCGCCGTGGACGGGCGTTGTTCACAAACTATTTACACCCGGCCCCCCTCCGCTTTGCTATAATGGGTAGGCGGAAACGGACGGGAGGGGTCGCGGATGATCGAGGTACAGGGCGTGAGCAAGCGTTACGGCAGCGTCCAGGCGCTGCGCGACGTAACCCTGCGCGCGCCCGAGGGCAAGGTGCTGGGGCTGCTTGGCCAGAACGGCGCCGGCAAAACCACGCTGCTCAACATCATCACGGGCTATCTGGCGCCCACGTCCGGCCGGGTGCTCATCAACGGGCGCGATCCGCTTTTGGAGCCGGAACCGGCTAAGC
The DNA here is from genome assembly GCA_012517815.1 of Clostridiales bacterium. Lineage (GTDB taxonomy): Bacteria > Bacillota > Clostridia > Christensenellales > Aristaeellaceae > CAXXOK01. The sequence continues at coordinate 11,688 of JAAYUF010000028.1, read as the reverse complement.
GGGAGCTGGGCTACCTTCCGGAGCATCCCCCGCTGTATGATGAAATGACGGTCGAGGAATACCTGCGCTTTGTGGCCGCGCTCAAGCAGGTCAAGGCCGGGTCGATCCCCGGGCATGTGCGGGAAATCATGGGGAAAACCGGCCTTACGGAGATGCGGGAGCGCCTGCTGGGGCACCTGAGCAAGGGCTACCGCCAGCGGGCGGGCTTCGCGCAGGCGCTGTGCGGCGATCCCGACGTGCTGGTGCTCGACGAGCCGACGGTGGGGCTGGATCCCAAACAGATTACGGAGATTCGCGCGCTCATCCAAAAACTGAGCGCCGGGAAAACCATCCTGTTTTCCTCGCATATGCTGGGCGAGGTGCGCCAGCTGTGCGATCATGTGGTGATCCTGCACCGCGGGGCCGTGCGACTGGACGCGCCCATCGGCGAATTGGGCGGGAGGGACGGGGTCACGCTGCTTTGCACGTTGCAGGGCGGCGAACGGCGGCTGGTAGCGGCGATGAACCACCTGGACGGGGTGCGCTCGGTCGCGGTGCAGCCCGGCGGCGGGGAGGACGAGGTTCGGCTCCGGCTTTCGTTCGGCCATGCCGCCACCCCCGAAAAGCAGGTGTTTACCCTTTGCAGCGCGCTGAACGCGCCCATCCTGCGCATGACCCGCGGCGAGGACGATCTGGAGCAGGTGTTCCTGCAGGCGATATCCGAATAAGCCGGGAAGGCGGCGCTACGGCCCGCGCTTTGGGCAAGGAGGTTCCCGATTGATCACAGTTTTCAGGCGCGAATGGATGGCGTATTTTCGCACGCCGGTGGGGTACGTGTTCATCGGCGTGTTTACGGCGCTGTCCGGCGTGATTTTCTACCTGAGCAACCTCTCGACGCTGTCGGGCGAGCTGCTGATTTTTCTGTCGCAGCTCACGCTGCTGGTCATGCTGCTCACCCCGGTGCTCACCATGCGGCTGTTGTGCGAGGAACGCCAGCGGCGCACGGATCAGCTGCTGCTCACCAGCCCCGTTTCGCTCACGCGCATCGTGCTGGGCAAATATCTGGCAGCCGCGGCGGTGATGGGGGTCGCCATCGGGCTGACCAACGTGTGCACGCTGATTCTCGCGCTGTACGGCACGGTGTACCCCGGCGAATGGTTCGTGGGCTATCTGGGGTTTACGCTGCAAAGCATGGGTTTTCTGGCGCTGGACCTGCTGGTGAGCGGGTTCATGAAAAATCAGGTGCCGGCGGCCATCGCGGCGTTCGCGGCCAACTTTCTGCTGTGGATGGTCGATCTGCTGGCCGATAAGGTTTCGGTTGCCTGGATGTCGGACGCGCTGCGCTTCCTGAGCCTCTACGACCGGTACGAGCCCTTCATTCTGGGCCAGCTGAGCTTTGCGAGCCTGCTGTTTTTCCTGCTGCTGATCGGCATGTGCCTGCTGGCAACCGTACGGGTCATGGACGCGAGGCGCTTCTCGCAGGGAGGGGCCGCATGAGCGGGCGGGAGAAACCGCAGGGGGCGAAGCCGGCCAAGGCGCTCCGGCCCGCGCTTTGGTGGCGCAGTGTGACGGCGGCGGCGCGCAAGCCCAAATGGCGGCACGGCGGTTTCGGAGCCGCGCTGGTCGGCGGCTGCCTGGCGGCGTGCGTGCTGCTCACCGTCGCGGTGCAAAGCCTGGAAAACACCTATGGCTGGCGGCTGGATTTCAGCTTCAACGGCTATACGACCACCAGCGAAGAAACCCGGATGGTGGCCGACGCGCTGACGGCCGACGTGGAACTGTACCTGCTGTACCAGAACGGGGAGTTGGACAGCCAGCTTATGGAGGTGCTGGAACGTTACCGCCTGCTGAGCGACCGCATCCGGGTGCTGCCCACGGACATCGCGCAAAACCCGGGGCTGCTTAAAACCTTCCAAAGCGGCGTCACCGCGACGCTGGACGCGGACAGCGTGGTGGTTCACTGCGCGGAGACCGGGCGCTACAAGGTGCTTGGCTACGACGATTTCGTCACCCAGGGGTACAACGTGGAGGAGGGCACCTTTGCCATCGCCGGCCTCGCCTACGAAAAAAAGCTGACCGAGGCGCTTTTGTACGTAACCCAGACGGACGTGCCCGTGGTGGGCATCCTGCAGGGGCACGGCGAACTGACCGAAACAACGCTGGCCAATTTCACGGATTTTTTGCAGAGCAACAACTACGATCACCGCGCGGTGAACCTGCTGTCGGGCGATTCGCTGGCGGATGTCGACCTGCTGCTGATCGCCGGTCCGCAGAAGGACTTTTCCCAGGATGAGCTTTCGGCGATCGCCGGGTTCGCGCAGGAAGGCGGCAGCCTGTTTGTGACGCGCGACTATACCGACCCCGCCGATCTGCCCAATTACCTGAGCCTGCTGCGCAACTACGGCGTGACGCCCATCCCGGGCGTGGTGGTGGCCGGCGAGGCCGATCAGGGCAGCTATTACGGGGAGCGCATCTACCTGCTGCCTTACTTCACCCAGATGGAGATGACCCAGCCGCTGATCAGCGGCAACATGGACGTGCTGCTCCTGGCGGGCGCGTGCGCGTTTGAAACGCCCACAGCGTCGGACAGCGCGCTGTCCGCGGCGACGGTGCTTACAACCGGCCCCAACGCCTACGTGCGCGATCCCGACGACGGGAACGGCACCATCGACTATCAGGAGGGCGACCGCAAGGGAGAGCTGACGCTGGCGATTCTGGCGGGGCGGATGCACCCCAACGGCAACGTGAGCCGGATGTTCGCCATCGGCAACAGCACCGTGTTCACCGACGAGTACATGTATCAGCGCACCTTCAATCAGGAGTTCATCCTGCAGGTCATGGGGGAACTGCTGCCGCAAAAGACCGTATCGCTGGATATCATGACAAAATCAGCCTTCCACCCAGGGCTTACGGCCGGCAGCCAGTCGGCGGGCATCGCGCTGCTGGTGGCGCTGCCGCTGTTGATCCTGCTGGCGGGCGTGCTGGTGCTCGCGCAACGGAGAAACCGCTGAAAGACGTCGCGCGAAGGAGGCGTATGGATTGCAACATCCCAACAAGAGAGAGATCAGGCCGCGCCGGGAACGCCGTTTGTCCCGGCGCGCGCGGTTTTTGCTGCTGCTGAGCGTCGCGGTGATCGCGGCGGCGGCGCTGGTGTGGCTGCTGCCGACCATCCGGGAGCGCATCCCCAGCCGGTTGGCGCAGAGCATGAAGCTCAACCTGACGTTCCGCACGCTGGATACCGGGGACGTGAAGGTGCTGGACTCGATCGCCGTGACCCGCGACGGCGGGGAAAGCTACACGCTGCGCTACCGCGACGGGCAGCTTTCTCTGGAAACCGCAGACGGAACCGCCGAGAGGATCAACGAGAGCTACACGGAGGAGATCGTGGAGGCGGCGACGAGCATCGCCGTGGAGGATACGGTCACGTCGGATATTTCCGAGGTGAGCGACAGGCTGGCGGATATGGGGCTGGACCCGCCGCGGATCACCGTGCGGGTCGGTTACGCCGACGGCCGTACCGTGGAGATTCAACTGGGGGATCAGGTGCCCGGCACCACCTACCATTACTACCGCTGGTCGGGCGATCAGGGCCTGTATATGTGCGACAGCGGAATTTACGACGCGTTTGACTACACCGCGCATATGCTCTTGCCGGTGGAGCAGCCCACGCTGGTGCCCGCGCTGATCGACCGGCTGACCCTGACGACCCAAAGCGGCGGGCGGATGGCGCTCTCCTTCGTGTCCGACGGCGCAGACGCCACCCTGGGCACGCTCAAAGAGCCCTACCGCTACCCTATGGACAGCGAGGCGACCACCACCCTGCTTACCGCGCTCAAGAACTTCCGGCTGGGCACGAAGCTTGGCGAGGTGACGACGGAAAACCATGCGCAGTATGGGCTGGACGCGCCGGCCGCGGTGATTGCCATCCACCAGCAGCAGGGGCTGTACGGCACGGTGGACGCGGAGGGCGTATGGCAGACCACGCCCGTGGAGGAACAGGATATCCGCCTGACGCTTGGCGCGAAGGACGGCGACTATTTCTACTTTTGCGAATACGCGGGCGTTTGCTACCGCGTGAGCAGCTTTCTGGTTACGGCGCTGGTCGAAGCCGCCCCGGAGAAATACCTGACCGCCGCGCCCGCGGATATGGGCGCGGCGCGCATCGCCTCCATCGCCGTGCAGATGGGCGAGGGCGTGCTGGATGTCCGCGCCACATACACCGAACAGATGCAGGCGGATAACCAGATCCAGACGGATTCGTCGGGCAACCCCGTGTACGACGTGAGCGTGACGGTCAACGGGGAAGCCGCCTCCGCCGACGCGTTTGACGCGCTGGTGGCGCGGCTTGGGCAGATGACGGTATCGGGGCGGCTGACGGAGCCGGTGACGCCCACGGGCACGCCGCGCTGGCAACTGACGCTGACCACCACCGGGGGCGAAACGCGCACGCTGGCCGCGTATCCGATGGACGCGTTCAGCGATGTGCTGACGGTGGACGGGGTCGCGCTGCACTATTTGAACGCCGAAGCGTTGCAGATCGCGCTGGCGGAGCTTTATCCGGTGGCGCGCCTTACGACGCCCAAGGAAGGGTAAGGGGGAGGGAAGGCGCAAGGCGCAGCATCGCCGACTCTCCACCCCCGCCGAAGCGGAACCGGCTCAAGGGCCAAGGGCCCTTGCGGGGTTTGGGGCAGCGCCCCAAACGTCCCCCTCCCGCTCGCGCCATCCCTCACGGCGAGCGCACGGCGCCCAAGGCGCTATGAGGCGAGCGGTGGCAACCGCCTGCAAGGGTTTGCCGACAGCAAAAGCGCCCGTCGCCAGACGGCCGCTTTTGCAGTTGAAAACCCCCCGCCGCAGCGGAACCGGGTCAAGGGTGAAACCCTTGCGGGGTTTGGGGCAGCACCTCAAACTTTCCCCTCCCGCTCGCGCCATCCCTCACGGCGAGCGCACGGCGACCAAGGCGCTATGAGGCGAGCGGTGGCAACCGCCTGCAAGGGCTTGCCGACCGTAAAAGCGGCCGTCTTGCGACAGCCGCTTTTTCCTGTCCGTTCGATTGCTGCGCATGGCTTGGCGACACGCAACGGTTGGCTCCCCGTTTCCAGTCCCACGCGCCTAAAACGCGTTCCCCTTCGCCTCGCCGCTCAGCGCAGGATCATGCCTTCGCCCGGTTCCAGCGCGATTTCCACCAACCCGCTCCACACGGGCCGGGTCTTTCCGCCGTACAGGTCGCGCACAGCGGCCTGCGAAGCCATCGCCGCAGGCAGGGGCAGCTGGGCGGTGATGGCCTGGGTGGCGGTGTTCACCACGCACAGGAGGCGTTCATCCGTCGCGATGCGTTCGTAGGCATACAGCCCGTCCTCGCCGGCGTGCCAGGTACGGAAGGCCCCCGTGCGCAGCGCCGGATGCTTGGCCCGCAGGTCGGCAAGCTTGCGGTAGTGCGCGCGGGTGGGGTTTTGCTCGGTGCAGTCCCAGCGCATGGCGCGGCGGTTGTCGGGATCGGCCCCGCCTTCCATGGCCAGCTCGTCGCCGTAATAGATGATGGGCGCGCCCATGAAGGTGAACTGGAAGAAGGAAGCCCCGCGGAGCATCCGCACATCGCCGCCCGCGCGGGTGAGCATGCGCTCGGTATCGTGCGAGCCCAGGAAGGTCCACAGCACGTCCTGCGTGCGCTGGGGGTAGAGCATCGCGGCGTCGTTGATGGCCGCGTCAAACGAGGGGAGCGAGATGGCGTGGAAGCAGAAGCGCTTCCACACATTGCGGCTGAGCACGTAGTGCATGGTGGAATCAAACCGGTCGCCCTGGGTCAGCCACTGGCGGCTGTCGTCCCAGCATTCGGCCACCATGAGGCTGTCGGGGTTTACGCGCTTCATCATGGCGTGGAACTGCCGCCAGAAATCCGGCCACACCTCGGGGCTCACGTCCAGCCGCCAGCCGTCGATGCCGCATTCCCGCAGCCAGTATTCCCCCACCTTGAGGAAGTATTCCGCGCACGCCTCGTCGCGCAGGTTCAGCTTGGGCATATAGGCCTCGTGGCCGAAGGTGCGGTAGCCACAGGGCTCGGTATCGTCAAAGAAAAACCAGTCGCGGTGCTCGCTGGCCTCGCCCTTGTCCCGCGCGTCCACGAAGGGGGCGAAACCCAGCCCGCAGTGGTTGAACACGCCGTCCAGCACGATGCGCATGCCGTTTTGGTGCAGCTCGTCGCACAGGGCTTTGAGATCGGCAACCGTCCCCAGCAGCGGATCGATCTGGTAATAGTCGAAGGTGTTGTAGCGGTGCGCGCTGTCGCTCAGGAAGATCGGCGTGGTGTAGATCATGGTTACGCCCAGGTCCTTGAGGTAGGGAATCGCCGCGCGGATGCCGCTCAGGTTCCCGCCGTAGCGAAACTCGCTGGACACGCGGTCGCTGTTCCAGGGCTCCAGCCCTTCCTCGGCAGGGCCCTCCCGGCGGAACCGGTCGGGGAAAATCTGATACCCCACCGCCCCGCGCGCCCACTCGGGCATCGGATCGGCCGGGTAGGCATAGGCGTAGGCGAAGCTCTCGCTGATATCGTCAAACCCTTCCGCGCCCGCGCGCAGGCCGGTGGCGTCCAGCTTAAAGGAACGGCCGCCGTCCGCGTAGAGCAGGAACAGGTATTTCAGCCGCGGATCGTCCGGCTTGAACGTCGCCTCGTAAAAATCGAACAGATCGTCGCGGTAGGCGACGGCCATGTCATAGTCCCGCCTGTTGGCGAAGGGGTCGGGGAAATCGTAGGGGTTGGCGACGCGCGCCACCACGCGCTCAAATTCGCCCCGGCCGGTGCGCAGGCGCAGCACCACCCGGCCGTCCGGGGTCGTATGGCGGTATTCCAGCCACGGCATATGCAGAATGGAACCCATGGATAACTGTTTCAAGAAAATGAACCTCCTTTGGGAATCCCGGGCGCCGACCCGCGTATTCCAGCCATCCGGCTTGAAACGGAAGGGAGTCGGGCGTGCCCGGATCAGACGGACGGGGCGCCGCAGGCACGGGGTCGCCTAGCCCTCGCGCGGGGGCGCGACTGAATCGCGCTCCACCAGCGTGAAGGGCACGTCCACATGGGTCGGCTTCTCCACGTTGCCTTTGATCATGTTAATGAGCAGCGTCATGGCGTGCATGCCCAGCTCGCGCGGGTGCACGTCCACCGAGGTGAGCGCCGGCGCGTGATACTGGCCCACTTGGGTGTTGTTGAAGCTGACGATGCTCACATCGGCCGGCACGGCGAGGCCCAGGGTCTGCAACAGCCCGCACAGGCCCACCGAGAGGGGATCGTCCATGCTGACCACGGCGGTAGGCCGGTCCTCTTTGCGGAAAATCTCCCCCAGCAGGGTGAAATCCGGCATGTTCTCAATCATGCGGACCGGGACAATCCAGTCCTCGCGCACGGCTGCGCCGTAATCGGCCATCGCCCGCCGAAACCCTTTCAGCCGGTGCGCCATCATGATGTAGCGGCCGTCAAAGCCCAGAAACAGCACGCGCCGGTGGCCCCGCTGCAGCAGGTAGCGCGTCGCCTCATCACCCGCCAGCACGTTGTCGTTATCCACGTAGTAGCTGTTCTTCGGATCCAGCGGGTGGCCGATTTCCACCATCGGCAGTCCGATGGCGGCGGCGTCCTCCTCGGGGTTGGTGAGCGTGGTCAGGCAGATGAGCCCGGAGGCGAAGCCGCTGTCCGCCATATCGCGCATGGCGGCTTCCTCGCTGAGGTTTTCCGAGCCGGTGCTCAGCAGGATGTGGTAGCGGCGTTCGCCGGCGACCTTGCCCAAACCCTGCAATACCGCGGGGTAAAAGGGATGTCCCATGCTGGCGCTGGCCCCGGCCGATTCGGCAAACAGCACGCCCACGATGCGGGTTTCCCGCTTGACAAGGCTGCGGGCCATCTGGTTGGGGTGAAAATCCAGCGATTTGGCCACGTCGCGCACGCGCGCGCGCACCTCCTCCGAAATGCGGGGATTGTCCCTGAGGGCGCGGCTGACCGTGGAGGGGGATACCTCCGCCAGCCTTGCGATATCCTTAATGGTAGCCTTCGAAGCCATCGTAACCCTCCTTCGGTGAGTTGGGGCCGCATGCCGCGTCCGTCGTGCAAACGTTTGACCGCCTGAATCATACCGTTTTACCGCGAAAATGTCAAGGGCCTGACAAAGCCGCCCCATCCGTGCCCTACCCTGCCTTTTGCCCGGCAAAACAAGGTTTTCCGGCCCCGCCGACTTGACATCCCCACAAACGGCTTTTATAATAGGTTCGGACTTTTACCGCCGCGGCGGCCGGCGCGGCCCGTGCGGGCCCCTCCGGCAGTCCCCGGCAGACCGTAACGGCACGTATCGGGCGCGGCGCGCGTACCCCGATCCCCGCGCCGGCGACAGCGCCGTACCCAGCCGCGCCCGTGAACCCGCCGCGCCCGCGGGCAGATGAGATAAGGAGAGATCAAAATGACCATCCAAGCGCTAGAGGCGACATGCCGGCAGGTACGCCGTGACATCATCAACATGACCGCCGACGCGAACTCCGGCCATCCGGGCGGATCCCTGTCCGTTACGGAGATACTGGTCGCCCTCTACTTTGACAAGATGAACATCGACCCGAAAAACCCCAAAGCGCCGGGTCGCGACCGCCTGGTGATGTCCAAGGGCCACGCCACGCCCGCGCTCTACGGCGTGCTGGGCCGCCGCGGCTATTTCGCCCCGGAGGAGTTCAAGGGCTTCCGTCAGCTGCACAGCATTTTGCAGGGCCATCCGGATATGAAGAAATGCTCCGGCGTGGACGCCTCCACCGGCTCGCTGGGCCAGGGCGCCTCGATTGCCGCCGGCATGGCGCTGGGCGCGAAGTACGAGAAGAACCCCTGCCACGTGTACGCCATCCTGGGCGACGGCGAGTGCCAGGAGGGCCTCATCTGGGAAGCGGCCATGGCCGCCGCGCACTACAAGCTGGATAACCTCACCTTCATCCTGGACAACAATGGGCTGCAGATCGACGGCTCCAACAACGAAGTCATGAGTTTGGGCGACATTCCCGCGAAGTTCGCGGCCTTCGGCTTCCGGGTGATCGAGGTGGCGGACGGCAACGACCTGGGCCAGGTGCTGGGCGCGCTCAACCAGCCCGCCGAAGCCGGCAAACCCACCTGCATCATCTGCCGCACCGTCAAGGGCAAGGGCGTAACCTTTATGGAAAACCAGGCCGGCTGGCACGGCAAGGCGCCCAACAACGAGCAGCGCGAACAGGCGCTCAAGGAATTGGAGGCGTAAACCCATGAGTGAAAAGAAAGCCACCCGCGTCGCCTACGGCGAAGCGCTTGCCGAACTGGGCCTGAAAAACGACAAAATCGTGGTGCTGGACGCCGACCTGGCTTCCGCCACCATGACCAGCATCTTCAAGAAAGCCTTCCCGGACCGCCATTTCGAGTGCGGCATTGCCGAAGCCAACATGGTGACCATGGCGACCGGCATGAGCACGATGGGACTGATTCCCTTCGCCTCCACCTTCGCGGTGTTTGGCGGCCGCTGCTTTGAGCAGATTCGCAACTCGGTGTGCTACCCGCACAACAACGTCAAATTCGGCTTTACCCACGCCGGCCTGACCGTGGGGGAGGATGGCGGCAGCCATCAGGCCATCGAGGACGTCGCGCTGATGCGCGTGCTGCCCGGCATGACCGTAATCGCCCCCTGCGACGCCAACGAAACCCGCAAGGCGGTGGCCGCCGCCGCGGAAATCGACGGCCCGGTGTACCTGCGCCTGGCGCGCCTGCCTACCGCCGTGTATGACGATATGCCCTTTACCGTAGGCAAGGGTCACGTGATGCGCGAGGGCAAGGCCGCGGTGCTCTTCACCTACGGCATCATGGTGGAGGTCTGCCTGGAGGCGGCCGATCTGCTGGCGGCCAAGGGCCTGGAAGTGACCGTGGTGAACATGCACACCATCAAGCCCCTGGACGAGGAACTGGTGCGCGCCCTGGCCGCTCGCTGCCACAGCGTGTACACCGTGGAAGAGCACAGCGTGATCGGCGGCCTGGGCGACGCCGTGGCTTCCGTGCTGGTCGGGCAGGATGGGCTTCGCTTTTGCAAAATCGGCGTGCAGGATCGCTTTGGGCAGTCCGGCAAGCCGCTGGACGTGCTGCGCGAGTACGGCCTGTGCGCCGACCAGATTGCCGACCGGATTTTGGCCGACCGGTAATCCATCACCCTCATCAAACCGACAGGCGGCGCAGGCGAAAGCCCGCGCCGCCTTTGCGCCGGACTTTGGCAAGCCGTGACTTGCCGCGGGCCAGACGCAAGCCTTCGTTGCCTAAAACTTACCCGCCCGCTGTACAGGCATGTTTGCGCATAATATTCGCTCCGATCAGGGCAGCCTCGCTGCCGCCGATGAAACCCGTGTCAAATTTTAGTCTGCCGTTGGAAAAAACGGCCCGGCTGTGGTATCATGCACAGGACCGAAACCCCACACCCAACCCCGAAAGGAGCCCAAAGCCAATGAACGTAAGCGAAGCGATCCGCGCGCGTCGCAGCGTGCGCAAATATAAGCCGGGGATGACCATCCCGCAGGAACATATCGACCAAATGCTGGAGGCAGCCATGTGCGCGCCCAGCGCCCACAACTCGCGCCCATGGGAATTCGTGGTGGTGGAAAGCGCGGAAATCCGCCGGCGCATCACGCACCTTCACCCCTACTGCAAATCGCTGCCCGACGCGTGCCTGGCCATTGTGGTCTGCGGCGTGCCCGAGGCGGCGCCCAACATGCCCGGCGAAGGGTTCTGGCCGCAGGATTGCGCCGCCGCGACCGAAAACATCCTGCTGGAGGCTACCGGCCTTGGCTACGGCACCTGCTGGTGCGGCGTCTATCCCGACCGTGAACGGGCGACAGCGATTGCCCATCTGCTGGGCGTGCAAACCATTCCCGTGCAGATGATCATCGTCGGCGTGGCCGACGAAACCCCCCGTCAGCGCGGTTTTTACGACCGCGACCGCGTGACGTACCTCCGTTAACCGACAGACTCCCGGACGCGACACGTCCGGGGCATGATCCCACTCTGGGAGGTGCGCGCATGGTGCTCCAACTGCTGACCGAACCTTTTACCGTTTGCAAGCCCGCCCGACTGTCGGGCATCGACTGGGACGCGCCGTTCTGCTTTGTGGGCCGCACCGACAGGGAGCTTTCGCTGGTTTGTCCCACCGCCCATGCGCCCGGCGAAACCAACGCCCGCGAGGACGGCTGGCGCTGCTTTCGCGTGGCGGGCGCGATGCCGTTTTCGCTGGTGGGCGTGCTGGCAGGGCTCACCGGCTGCCTTGCGCAAAACGGCATCCCCGTGTTTGCCGTTTCCACCTTCGATACGGACTATCTGCTGGTCAAGGCGGACACGCTAGACGCCTCCTTACAGGCGCTTGCCAAGGCAGACTATACCCTGGAAGGGTAAGGGGCTTTGCCAGCCCCTTTGCCCCTGGCCTCTTTCTTGTGGGAAGGGGCTTCTTTTTATTTGCGCCTGTGCGGCGCTGGGCAGGGGCAGGGGGATGCGCCTGCGGGCGCACCAAAGGGCTTTCCGCTCGCCCTTTGGAAACCTTCGGTGCCCTTTGCAGCTGGGCTGCTGCTTTTTTGCGCCTTGGCGGCGCTGGGCAGGGGGGATGCGCCTGCGGGCGCACCAAAGGGCTTTCCGCTCGCCCTTTGGAAACCTTCGGAATCGCCTTCTTAGCGGCGGGGAGCGCGCGAGGGGTC
>JAAYUF010000005.1 GCA_012517815.1 Clostridiales bacterium | reverse complement strand
TCCCGCCGCGGCGCGCGGCCCGGGAAGGCGGCGGGCATCGCCCGCGGCGCCGGCGGTTCCATTGGTGATGAAGCATCACCGGTACAATGCCGGATCAAACCCGCCAAACGCCGGCCGCGCCTGCGCTGCGGCCGCAAGCGCGGGCTTCCGGCCGCCGGGTTTTCTGTTCTTTTCTTGTTTCCGGGCATCCCCGGGGCAGATAGGAATTGCATCTGCTGCCCAAACTGTGTATGCTTACCATGTATGCTTCCAATGATTACATTCGGGACAGCCGGATAGGAATCCATGCGGACGGGGTGCGGTTGATGACGAAGTATATCCTCAAACGGCTTGGCATGATGATGATGACGCTGTTCCTCATCGTTTTGCTTACGTTTATCCTGATGCACAGCGTGCCGGGCGGCCCGTTCACCCGCGACAAGCAGGTGGCGCCCGCGGTGCTGGCCGCGCTGGAGGCGAAATATCACCTGGACGATCCGCTGCCCGCGCAGTTTTTTTCCTACCTTTCGGGCCTTGTGCAGTTTGACCTGGGGCCCAGCTTCAAGTACACGGGGAAAACCGTGAACGATTTCATCGTCAACGGGTTTCCGTTTTCGGGGCGGTTGGGGCTGATCACGCTGCTGTTCGTGCTGCTCACTAGCATCCCCATGGGCATCGTGGCGTCGCTGAAAAACGGCCGCTGGCAGGATATGCTGCTCATGGCGCTGGCCACGCTGGGGGTGACCATCCCCAGCTTTGTGATCGCCGCGATGCTCATGTACGTGTTTGCCTTCCAGCTCAAGTGGGTGCCCATCTACGGCGTGGACGACTGGACGGGCTACATCCTGCCGATGGTCGCGCTGGGCGGCTACTCCATCAGCTTTCTGGCGCGGCTGATGCGCTCCAGCCTTCTGGAGGTCATGGGGCAGGACTATATCCGCACCGCGCGTGCCAAGGGCATCAGCGAGGTGCGGGTAATCACCCGGCACGCGCTGCGCAACGCGCTGATTCCCGTGATCACCGTGCTGGGGCCGACGGTCGCCAACCTGCTTACCGGCAGCTTTGTGATCGAGAAAATCTTCGCCATCCCCGGCATGGGCTCCTACTTTGTCAACAGCGTGACGCAGCGCGATTACACCACCATCATGGGCATGACCGTGTTTTACGCCGCGTTTCTCATCACCATGGTGTTTATCGTGGATCTGTTCTATGTCATGATCGATCCGAGGATCAAATATGAGTAAGGCGAGTGAGGGCCGTTCATGAGTCAGTGGGAACGGGTGCAAACCAACGCACAGGACAGGGAGCGGATCTGGTCCGTGCCCCGCACGTTCGCGGGGGACGTCTGGTTTCGCTTCCGCAAAAAGCCGACGGCGCTGGCTGGGTTTCTGATCGTTGTGTTCCTGCTGTGCTTCGCGGTATTCGGCCCCTACTTAAGCCCCTACGGCTATTCCGACCAGTCGCGGGCGCTGGCGAACATCCCCCCCATCCTGAGCGTTTCCGACGCGCCGGACGGCAACTACCTGTACGTGACCCCCGCGCTCAAGGTGATCCTCATCGGGCGGGACGGAAAGCTGCTGGGGCAGCTGAGCAAGGGCAAGGACGACGAAACCCTGCGGCGCATCGCCTACACGCTGGACGCGCAGACCGAGGTGTACCTGGACTATTCCCAGAAACCTGCCATGATATTAAGCGCCGAGGGCGAACGCACCCCGGCCTCCAAACAGGTGTGGAACACCACCTACCTGCTGGGCACCGACCAGCTGGGCCGCGATATCCTGACAAGGCTGATGTACGGGGCGCGCATTTCGCTGATGGTCGCGTTTGTGGCCGCAACCATCAACATGGTCATCGGCATCCTGTACGGGGGCATCGCGGGCTTTGTAGGCGGCCGCGCCGACGCGGTGATGATGCGCGTGGTGGATATCATCAGCACCATCCCCCTGACGCTGTACGTGATCCTGATCAAGGTGACTCTGGATAACGGGCTTTTAAGCATCATCATCGCGCTTTCCAGCGTCTACTGGGTGGACATGGCCCGCGTGGTGCGCGGGCAGGTGCTGAGCCTCAAGCAGCAGGAGTTTGTGCTCGCCTCCCGCGCCATCGGCTCCAGCAACCGCACCATCATGCTCACCCACCTGATCCCCAACGCCATGGGGCCGATCCTGGTTACCGTAACCATGCTCATCCCCAGCGCGATTTTTGTGGAGGCGTTCATGAGCTTCATCGGCATCGGCATCGCGCCGCCCATGGCCAGCCTGGGCACCATGTGCAACGACGCCATGGAGGCCCTGCGCAGCAACCCCTACCAGCTGTTCCTGCCCGCGCTGGTCATTTGCCTGATCATGTTCGCATTCAACTTTGTGGGCGACGGCCTGCGCGACGCGCTGGATCCCAAGCTCAAGAAGTAAACGGCCAAAGGAGAACCACATGCCAAACCTGTTGGAAATCAACCGGCTGAAAACCTCCTTCCTCACAAGCGGCGGCGAGGTGCAGGCGGTGCGCGGGGTCAGCTTCGGCATCGGGCGGGGGGAAAGCGTCGGCATCGTCGGCGAATCCGGCTCGGGCAAAAGCGTGACGTTTTTATCCGTGCTGCGGCTGTTAGCCTCCACCGGGCGCATCCGGGAGGGGGAAATCCTCTTTGAAGGCAGGGATCTGGTGAAGCTCAGCCGCCGGGAGATGCGCGACATCCGCGGCAAGCAGATTTCCATGATCTTTCAGGACCCCATGAGCAGCTTAAACCCGCTGATCCCCGTGGGCAGGCAGGTGAGCGAGATGCTCTGGGCGCACGACCGCGGCCTGAGCCGGGCCGAGCAGGAGAAGCGCACGCTGGAGCTTTTGCGCATGGTGAAAATCCCCGAGCCGGAAAAGCGGATGAAGAGCTTCCCGCACGAGTTTTCCGGCGGGATGCGCCAACGGGTGATGATCGCCATGGCGCTGGCCTGCCGCCCCAGCCTCCTGATTGCGGACGAGCCCACCACGGCGCTGGACGTATCCATTCAGGACCAGATTTTAAAGCTCATGCGCCGGTTGCAGGCCGAGGTGGGCATGAGCATCCTGTTTATCACCCACGACCTGGGCGTGGTGGCGGAGCTTTGCAGCCGTGTGATCGTGATGTACGGCGGGCTGGTGATGGAGGAAAGCCCCATCGACGAGCTGTTTGCCAACCCCCGGCACCCCTATACCAGGGGGTTGCTCAACAGCATCCCCAGCATCACGCAGGATAAGGCCCGGCGGCTGACGCCCATCGCCGGCTCCCCGCCGGATATGATCCACCCGCCCGCGGGCTGCCCGTTCGCGCCCCGCTGCCCCTATGCCCGCGTCATCTGCGAAAACAGGCTGCCGCCCGAAACGGTGCTGGGGGAAGGGCGGCGCAGCATGTGCTGGCTGCACGCGCCCGACGCCCCGGCGACGGATAACCCGTTCAAAGGCGAAGGGGAGGTGCGGGCATGAGCGAGCGCCCTTTGCTCCGGGTGACCAACCTGACCAAGCACTTCCCGGTGCGCGGCGGCGGCCGCAGGGTGGTGCACGCCGTGGACGACGTCACCTTCCACATCGACCGGGGCACAACGTTCGGGCTGGTGGGCGAATCCGGCTGCGGCAAATCCAGCTGCGCGCGCACCATCATCCGCATTTACGATCCCACCTCCGGCTCGGTCGAACTGGACGGGCAGGAGATCGCCGCCTGCCCCGCGCGCGAGCTGATGCCCATGCGCCGCCGGATGCAGATGATCTTTCAGGACCCCTACGCGTCGCTCAACGCCCGCATGACGGTGCGCGACATCATCGCCGAGCCGCTCAACGCCCATTTTGCCGCGCTCAGCCGCGCCCAGGCCGATGAGATGATCTTTGCCATGCTGGAAAAGGTCGGCCTGACCCGCGAGCACGCCAACCGCTACGCGCACGAGTTTTCCGGCGGGCAGCGCCAGCGCGTGGGCATCGCCCGGGCGCTGATCCTCCGGCCCGATCTGGTGATCTGCGACGAGCCCATCAGCGCGCTGGATGTTTCCATTCAGGCGCAAATCGTGAACATGCTCAGGGATTTCCAGCAGGAGCTGGGGCTGACGTACCTGTTCATCGCACACGACCTTTCCATGGTGCGCTACGTGAGCGACCACGTGGGCGTGATGTACCTGGGCCAGCTGGTGGAAATGTGCGCGGCGGACGAAATCTACAGCCACCCGCTGCACCCCTATACGCAGGGGCTTCTTCAGAGCATCCCCATCCCCGACCCCAGGCTCGCGCGGCTGAAAACCGCCAGCGGGCTGGAGGGCGACCTGCCCAGCCCCATCGACCCGCCCGCGGGCTGCCGTTTCCACACCCGCTGCCCCTACGCCATGGCTGTGTGCGCCCTTGAGCAGCCGCCGCTTTGCGAGGCGGCGCCCGGCCACTGCGTGGCCTGCCACCTGCACACCCCCCGGAATTGCGACGCGAAGAGCGTTTCAATAGAATAAACAAAGGAGGAACCATCCCATGCGGAAAACACTTGCGTTGTTTTTGGCGCTGTCCCTGATGATCGCGGCCATGCCTCTGGCCGCCGCGCTCGCCGCCCCGGCGCAGGAGATCACCTTCGCGCTCCAGAACGAGCCCGACGGGATTGATCCCAGCGTAACCAACAACAGCTTTGCTTCCCCCTTCCTGGCCAACTGCTTTGTGGGGCTGGTGACCTACGATACCGCCACGGGCTCGCTGGTGGGCGGCGACGCGGCCAGCTGGACCATCAGCGACGACGGCACCGTGTACACCTTCACCCTGCGCGACGGCCTGAAATGGTCGGACGGCAGCCCCCTGACGGCGCAGGATTACCTGTACACCTTCAAGCGCATCCTGACCCCCGCCACCACCGCCCAGTACCTGAGCATGGTAACCGACTACATCGCGGGCGCGCAGGAATACTACGACGGCACCGGTACCGAGGAAGCCCTGGGCGTGAAAGCCCCGGACGACAAGACCCTCGTGCTCACGCTGAAGGCCGCCACCCCCTTCTACATCGACATCCTGACCATGTGGACCTTCAGCCCCGTGCAGCAGGCCACCGTGGAAGCCAACGGCGACAAGTGGACCGCCAGCCCCGACACCTACGTGTGCAACGGCCCGTTCAAGATCAGCGAGATGAACATGGGCGAAAGCGTCGTGCTGGTGAAAAACCCCGAGTACTATGACGCGGCGATGGTGACGCTTGAGAAGGTTACCTTCCGCTACATCACCGACACCTCCACCGCGCTGCTCGCCTACGAATCCGGCGAGATCGACGGCTCCCGCACCTTCCCCGCCTCCGACTACGCGCGCCTGAAGGCGGAGGACGCGGGCATCGTGTCCGTGCCTTCCTACGGCACGGTGTTCTACAACTTCAACTGCATGAAGGCGCCGTTTGACAACGCGCTGGTCCGCAAGGCCTTCTGCCTGGCGATCGACCGCGCCTCCATCATCGACGACGTGGTGCAGATTCCCGCGCTGCCCGCGTACAGCTACATCGCCCCCGGCTACGTTGTGGACGGCAAGGATTTCGTGGACGGCCGCTCCACCTTCGAGCTTGGCCCCACCGCGAACGTCGAGGCCGCGCAGGCCGCGCTGGCGGAAGCCGGCTATCCGAACGGCGAGGGCTTCCCGGAAATCACGCTTTCCTACTACACCAGCGACACCGTGAAAAAGATTGTGGAAGCGATGGCCGAGATGCTGGAAACCAACCTGGGCATCAAGATCAACATTGCCAACGAGGAATGGGCCATCTACTACCCCAACGTGCAGGCCGGCAACTACGATCTGTGCGCCATGGGCTGGAGCGCCGATTACCTCCACCCGATGACCTTCCTGCCGCTGCTCAAGACCGGGGACATCAACAACCTGGGCAAGTACTCCAACCCCGCGTACGACGCGCTGGTGGAGCAGGCCCAGAGCGAGACCGACCCCGCCGCCGCCATGGCGATCATGCAGCAGGCCGACAACATCGCGTCCGCCGAGTACCCGGTGCTCCCGCTGTACTACAAGGCCAACATGATGCTGATGAAGTCCACCGTGCAGGGCTACTACCTCAACGCCTCGGATATGCTCTACCTCAAGACCGCCAAGGTCGTCGAGTAAGCGTCCGTACCGCGCATCGCGGGGAGCCGCCGGTTTCCGGCGGCTCCCCGTCAAGTTATCGAAAACCCCCGCCACAGCGGAACCGGGTCAAGGGCGTCGGAGGGAAGCGTGCGGCCAGTGGCCGCTTCAGCGCAGCTGAAAGCGACCCGGAGACGGGGAGTTTCACCAGAGCAGGACACGGCAGTGTCCTGCTCGCCGATGAAACTCCCGGGAACAGCCCTTGCGGGGATTGGGGCGGAGCCCCAAAGCCCGATGCCGCAGCATGTAGCCAAAGCGAGCGAACAGCCCGAAGGGCTATGAGGCGAGCGGCACTGCGCTCTGTATGGGTGAATCGACAGACTGACAGGGAGCAGCCGGTTTTCGGCGGCTCCCCGTATCTTCCTGCGCCGCGGCCATCGGGCCATGCGGTGCGGCGAGCCCCACGGGCGTTCCGCTACACAGCGCCGCGACCCAAATCCCGGCCCTATGTGCAAAGCAGCGTCAGCATGGCAGAATAGGAGCACCCCATGGTCAAAGCGACCCTCACCCTGGCGGATTACGCGCCCATGACGTTTGAGCTCTTCCCGGACAAGGCGCCCGTTACGGTCGCCAATTTCGCGCAGGTAGCCAACAGCGGGTTTTACGACGGCCTCACGTTCTGCCGCATCGTCAAGGGGTACGTGATCCAGTCCGGAAGCCCCGATAACGATATCATGACCGACAGCGACTTTCACATCGTGGGCGAGTTTGCCCAAAACGGCTTCCCCACGGGGCTGGATCACCGCCGCGGGGCCATCAGCATGGCGCGGGACGATGCCCCGGATACCGCGGGCACGCAGTTTTTCATCACCCATCAGGACGCGCACAAGCTGGACGGCCGCTACGCCGCCTTTGGCTGCATGTTGGAAGGCTTTGCCACGCTGGACGCGATCGCCGCGCTGGAAACCTCCGGCCCGGAAACGTGGAACAAGCCGCTGAACCCGCCCGTGATTCGGACTGTGCGCGTGACCACCGACGGCGAAATCCTGCCGCCGCTAGAGCGAATCAAGTAGAGCGCATGCCCGGGTGTGAAAGGCGTAGGATTGATCAACCGGAACCCCCCGTTCAACGGAGGTTTCCGGTTTTTTCATGCGCCGCGCCGCCCGGGCGCCTGCGGTGACAACCGGTGGCCGATCGGGATTGGGTATTCTTGACAATCGGGCTGTCGATCGATAGAATAAGCGCATTGAATTGTTCTTTGGCGAAGGGCGTCCGGTTCCTTCCGGAACATCTGACGGACAGTCGAGGTGTGTTATATGGCAAAATGGTATCTGTTCAAACTTTTCAGCAGCAAGACGCCCAAAAGGATGGAAGCGGTGCGCCGCATGTCCAGCGAAAGACTGCTGCTGTGGGTGTGCCGGCTGGATAGCGCCCCGTCCGTCGCCGCGCTTGCGGCCGGAAAAATCAAACGTAACCAGAAAGCCCTGATCCGCATCGCGCAGGGGAAACGGAACCCCGAAGAAGTCCGGCTGAGCGCGCTTGGGAATCTGGAAGACGCGGGGCGAAGAGACGCCATCATCCAGTCGACGCTCCAATGGGTTATGGAACAGCGCTCAGGGAACCTGTATCAACGCTTGCATAGCGATTGTCAAGTGAAATGGTGGGTCGGCTATCTGTCCAGCCAGGAGAAGATTCTGGAGCTGGGGCGGAGAACGACAGACCTCGAAATCCGCGCCGCAGCCATCGACAACCTGACGGCGTTCAGGCAGGAGCAACAGGAGCTGATTCTGGAATTGGCTACGAAGGCCGAAAAAAGCGAAATCCGCGCCGCGGCCATCGACAAACTGGATGTGTCAAACCAGGAAAGGCTGATCGAAATCGCATACAACGAAAAAGACGCCGACGCCTGTACGCATGCCTTTTCCAAAATCACGGACCCTGCTGTCCAACTGGACATCTACGAAAAACGCCCGTCGTATCTGCGGACGGATCGATGGATCAAATTCCAGCTGACGAGAACCGCGTTTGAGCTGGGACATGATGAAACGGGTGTGGAGTTGCTCCTGCCCACCATTCCGGAAACGAATTATCAGTCGCCAAGGGAGGTCGCCCAAGCCAACCGCATATTCGGGATTTGGGCCGACGACGAAGCCTTCTATCGTTTTTTGGAGAATACCTCGATCGATCCGGACAAAATGCGGTAGTGCGTCCGGTTTCTGTGGGTGCAGGGACTGGACTATGAGGTAAGGACCACCCGCCGGAACGGCTTTACCGATACCCTGCATGTGGTGAAGAAGGAGGCCATCCGGCGTCACATGGAGTCGTTCCCGGGAGGAACCTTTCCGCAGCCGCTGTATATCAATCTGCTCCTGATGATTTACGCAGCCCGGGCTCCCAACTACTTGTGGACCTACACCAATGACGGCGACGAGGAATTTGAAAAATCGAATGCCTTTTGCTACGACGAAGTCCGCCAGTATGTAGCGTCCCTGATCCCCGAGGGAAGCTGCCGGGTCCCAAGCTACCCTTACCTGCTGAAGGAACCGGCGGGCACGCCGGCCGGCATATGAGGCGATAGCGCCCGGAGGATCGGCGGATCCATCCCTTGGGGCGCGACGGGTGAGCCGTCGCGATGCGGAGCAGCGGCGCCCAATGCGATACCTAGGGTCGGGGGCAATCTCGTATCTGGTTCTCACGCTCCCCGGATCATTCGGGCGATGCTTTTCACCTTTCTTATTTATTTCGGATCATCCCGGCGGGCCCCTGGGATCTGATCCCTCGGCCGGATACGGAGGCGTTCATCTCGCCGGATAAAAACGACACGCCGATGCCGACACCCCGCGCACGAATCGTCTTTGCGCATGGCGTCGGCGGGCTTTGCCATTGCCGGAGCGGTTGGGACGGCGGTCGGTTTCACAGGGAATCCGATCTGCATCCGCGTCGACCCTGCCGGGGGCAACAAATCGGATACGGAGAAATCCACGGAGAAGACCGACGGCGCGGTGGCGACCCTCTTGACGCCGGATCGGGCGATACGGCGCGGCGGCGGTACTAACGGGATCATCATCCTGAGAGCAGGCGGTTAGCGCCATCACCTTGAAAAGCGTGGGATGGCCTGTTATACTGCAACTGTCGGGCCGTATCAGACGATGACGGTTCGGCCCTGGGTCAATGTTCGGGTAGGCGCATGGATGAAGATTCAAATCATCGATTCGCAACTCGGGCTTGAGGCTTGATCGGCGACATGCGTGATCGCGATTCCATCACATAAGGGGGGCGTTATCATTGGAGGCTAACGAACCGTATAAAGAAATCTTTGAAAACCTGAATGACGGCGTCTATTATGTGGACAGAGACCGCAGAATCACATTTTGGAACAAGGGCGCCGAACGGATTTCCGGTTTTTCCAGCGATGAAGTGATCAACACGCATTGCTATGACAATGTTTTAATGCACACAAACGACGAAGGAACACAACTCTGCATACGCGGTTGCCCGTTGCTTGACAGTATCCAAACCAACCAAACCAACGTTGCTTCCGTCTATTTACAACATAAAAAAGGCTATCGGGTGCCGGTGTCGGTACGGACGATCCCACTGGAAGAAAAGGGTGAAGTATACGGTGCGGTTGAAATATTCCAGGTGCAACACGAGCGGATGGAAAGTCTCTACAATGTGGAGGAGCTGAAAACGCTGGCCCTGACCGATCAGCTGACCGCCCTGCCCAACCGAAGGTATACCGAAACATTTTTACAGTCAAGGATCAGCGAACATCAAGCGCTCGGGATTCAGTTTGGTGTTCTTTTTCTCGATATCGATCACTTTAAGCGATTCAACGATCAATATGGTCATGGGGTTGGCGACGACGTGCTGCGAATCCTGGCACAAACCTTTACCAACAACCTTCGCAACGGCGACTTCATTGGCAGATGGGGCGGCGAGGAGTTTGTTGGCATCTGTGTTTGCCCGGATGAAGACAGTTTGCGTCAAGCGGCGGAGAGGATCAGAATTCTGGTGGAGAAAACCTCGATTCCTTATGAGGATCATGCTTTGAGCGTGCACATTTCGATCGGGGCGACATTATACCAGGCGAACGAAACGGCGGAGCAGGTGATACGGCGGGCGGACGGTTTGCTGTATACCAGCAAAGCCAACGGAAGAAACCGCGTTACCCTGGGTTGATGCTACCGGCGCGGATGCGCCGGTCTTCAAGGGCAAGCGTAAGGTGGGCGCGCATGTGCCCGTCGCTCCCGCGGCAACGCAGCATCCTCGCCTCCGCCAGGCGGATCATCCGCCCGCCTGCCCACAGCTTCGGCCGGGCGCTTTCCGCAGCCGCCTGCCCCAGGCTCGGTTGTACCATTCCTGGCATTATGTGGGGCGGGCATCACACCCAGCTTGACCCAAAGCACTTGGACGAGATCATCAGGGGTTCCGGCGACGCCCGAACCCAGCCGCACGACTCCCCGATCCCCGCGGCGGATATGGACACGCAGGGCATCCGCAACGAAACCAACCGGAGGGCTAGGGACATCCTCAAACGCCGCAAGCCCGACCCCACCTTCTATCCCGTGATCTCCGGCGACAGGGGAGAGGATGGCTTAGCAGAACCCAAGATTTGGAGGAAGGCCAATCCTCCGCCGGGTTATCTGACTCTTTTTGGCGCACGTCGCCGGATGAACGCTTCCCTGCCCCACACAGGGCGTACCGCCGGGGAACCGCGCCGCCGCAGGGTTGGCGGACGGCCGCAAGGCGAAGCAAAGCCGCCGCGCAACGGCAGGCATTCCACGCGTGCTCAACGGAAACGGAGGTGCCGACACATGCGTAAAAAGCGGCTGATTCAGCGGATCGCGACGTACACGGTCGCGCTGATCGCGCTGCTGGTCGTGATGCTGGCGTGGTACGCGTTTTCCACCTTTTCCATCCTGAGCGCGGAATTGCAAACCGAGGCCGCGAGCATCCTGGCCGTCTACGGCGGGCAGTACGGCGGCCGCGTCGCGCAGATGGACAAGCTTCTGCAAAACCTGCTTTTGCAAAAGCAGACGACGCTTTTACTGCTCAAAAGCGCCAGCGAGGCCAAACGGTTTTATGCCGCGCAGGATATCCACAACTACATACAGGACCTGGTCATCGCCGACCAGAGCGTCGGCGTGTTTGTCGTGGCGGATAACGACCACCAGATCTGTGTGGACGCCTCCACCCAGCCAATCGGCTATGCCGACCGCGAGGCCCTGCGCGGCTATGCCGTGCTGTGCGCCGCCGACGCGGCCACGCCCCGCGGCTGGCGGATCGTCACGCTCAACGGCCAGACCTACCTGTGCCGCATGTATGTCTACAACAACCGCGTGGCGGCCGCCTATACCGCCACAAGCGCGTTCCTTGCAACGGTGCCGCTTGCGCAGGGCGGCGAACAGACCGTGATCCTGACCGACGGGGACGGCGTGATCGCCGATTTTTCCGGCGGCGCCCTCGCCCGGGCGGATATCGGCCGCGCGCTTTCCGAAGTGAAGATTGCCGGCGCGCAGGCGGCGGACGCCCGGCTGGCCGACGGGGCGCTGGGCGTGCACCTGCGCATCCGCAGCGCGGTGGTGTGGAACCAGACGCGCATCATCATGGCCGTGATGCTCGCTGTCATCCTGGCCGCGCTGCTCTTTGGCGTGCTGATCGCGCGCTACCTGCGCCGCGAAATGGTGCGCCCGATGCAGCGCATGACCGAGGACATGCGCCGCATCGACGGCGGGGAATACGCCCTTCGCATCCAGGGCGAGTACGACACGCGGGAGTTCACCCTGCTCAAGGATACGTTTAACCGCCTGATGGACGTGATCGTGCACCTGCGCATCCAGACCTACGAAAAGCGCATTGAGCTGCGGGAGATGGAACTGCGCAGCATCCGGCTGCAGCTGCGCCCGCATTTTTTCCTAAACGCCATCACCACGCTGTCCAGCCTGAGCGGGCAGGGCAAGGAACGCGAACTGAAGGCTTACGTGGACGCGCTGTCCCGCAACATCCGCTACATGTTCAAGTCCGGCCTGCACACGGTGCCGGTGCGCGAGGAGATCCGCCACGTGGAAAACTACATCGAAATGCAGGAGTGCAAGTATCCGGGCTGCATCTTCCACTTCATCGACCTGCCCCAGGAGCTGGAGGGTTGGCCCGTTCCGCAGATGCTCATCCAGACGTTTGTGGAAAACGAATATAAGTACGCCGTATCGCTGGAGGATGTGCTGACCCTGCTGATCCGCGTCTCGCGGGAAACGGTGGGGGACGAGGAGATGCTTCTGATCCGCATTGAGGACGACGGCCGGGGGTACCCCGAGGACGTGCTGCGCTACATGAACGGCGACGCGCCCCGCCCCGCAAACGACGGCGAGCGCGTGGGGCTTTGGGGCGTCAAGCGCATGATGGCGCTGATGTACGAGCGGGACGATCTCATCCGGCTGTCCAACATCGAGCCGCACGGCTGCGCCAACCTGATCCTGGTGCCGCAAAGGCCCCTGCACGAGTATCAGGAAAAGCCCTTGCCGGCGTAACCGCTATAACGGGAGGAAAGGCCATGCATCTGCTGATCGTGGACGACGATATCGCAACGGTCGATCTGATCCGCCACACCGTCGACTGGGAGGCCCTGTCGATCGACAAGGTTGAGGCGGCCTACAGCGCCGCGCAGGCCAGGCGCATCCTCCAGCGCGGCAAAACGGACATCGTGATCAGCGATATCGAAATGCCGCAGGGCTCGGGGCTGGACTTGCTCACCTGGGTGCGCCAACAGGGGCTGGAGGTGGAGTTCCTGCTGCTGACCTGCCACGAGCGGTTCGATTACGCCGCCAGCGCGCTGAAGCTGGACGCCGCGGAATACCTCACCAAGCCGTTTGACCCTCGCATCATGGCGCTTTCGCTGCAAAAAACCGTCGCCGCCATCCGGGAAAAGCACCGCCTGCGCGAGGGCAGCCGCTACGGCACGTGGCGCATGGAAAACCTGCAACGCGAGGAGATCAACTTCTGGCTGTCGCTGTACAACGGCGGCCAACCGCGCAGCCGGGAGCAGATACGCGGCGAAATCGAGGCGCGCGGGCTGCCCATCGACCCCGACCGGCCCTACCGGCTGGTGGTCACCCGCATCGCCGATTCCGAGCCGCGCGCGCAGGAGCTGGGGCAGGCGCTTTTGCATTACATTCTGGAAAACGCGCACGCAAGGCATCTGCTGGACCGCGACGATAACACCCGCGCCATCCGCCGGTTTGGGCCCAACGGCCTGTGGTACTTCACCGCCGCCGACGACCGGCCCGACGCGGAACTGCGCGAGCGCTGCGCGCGCGTGATCGCCGCCTGCGGCGAGGCCGCCCGGGTGAAAGCCACCTGCTGCATCGGCCGTGCCTGCGCCATCGAGGCGCTGTCGGATCAGCCGGTTACGCTGCAAAAGCTGCTGGAGCGCAGCGTGGTCTACTACGGGCAGGCGTTTACCCAAACCGAGGCGATCGCCGTCGGTGAGGAAACGCAGGTGCTGGAGATCGACCGCCTCAAGGACATGCTCATGCGCTACGACAAGGTCACGCTCCTCAACACCTTAAAGGAAGCCCTCGCCAGCCGCACGGCGCTGAGAACGCTCAGCGAGCGCACGCTGCACATCGTGCAGCAGGAGCTTTTGCAGGTGGTTTATGCCTACCTGGCCGACGCGGGGGTGCAGGCCCCCCGCCTGTTTGCCGACGAGGATTCGGTGCGGCTGTCCGATCAGGCGTGCCGCTCCTCGCTGGATATGATCCGCTGGGCGAATTACCTGATCGAGCGCACCTTCGCCTACGACGCTGAGATGAGAAAGACCGGCTCGCTGGTGGAGCGCATCCATCAGTTCATCCACGAGCATTATCAGGAGAACATCGGCCGCAACGAGGTGGCCGCGGAGTTTCACCTCGCGCCGGAATACCTGGCCAAGCTGTTTAAGAAAAAAACCGATCAGTCCCTCAAGGACGCCATCCGTGAATACCGGGTGGAGCAGGCCAAGCGCATGCTGCGCGACCCCGAGGTGCGCGTGGGGGACGTGGCGGGCGCGGTGGGCTTTGATAGCTTCTCCTATTTTTCGACGATTTTCAAGCGGGAGACGGGCATGACCCCGCAGGAGTACCGCCGCGATCACGAAACCGGCCGGCAGGGCGGGGCGGGGGAACCCGCCGGTATGCCGGCGGAGGAGTAGGGCGGGGATGATAGGCGCCCCGGGCAGATAAAACCCCCGCCGCGGCGGAACTGGGTCAAGGGTGAAACCCTTGCGGGGTTTGGGGCGGAGCCCCAAAGCCTTATGCCGCAGCATGTAGCCAAAGCGAGCGAACAGCCCGAAGGGCTATGAGGCGAGCGGCACGGCACATTGCATGGGTTCTTTGACAAGCTTGGGCGTGGCTAATAAGCCGCGCTGCGGGCTGCTAAAACCCCCGCCGCGGCGGAATGGGGTCAAGGGTGAAACCCTTGCAGGGTTTGGGGCGGAGCCCCAAAGCCTTATGCCGAAGCATGTAGCCAAAGCGAGCGAACAGCCCGAAGGGCTACGAGGCGAGCGGCACTGTACGATGTATGGGCTTTCCAACGGAATGGCGCGCGGCTGTTAAGCTGATTCGCCCTGCCGGATAAACCGCGCGCCTACATCCGCGAAAGCGGCCTTTGACCGCCGCGAACCCTTCCGGGAGGCAACCCTTGCGAGCGAAGCGGTTGCCGGGCGCCTATGCGCGCCGCGTCCCCCGCCGCCCGCGCTCCGGCCATACCCTTTCTGGATAAAATACGCCCAAAAGTGAAAAAAGTACACTCAATTTTGAAAGCGGCGGACCCCTTCTTCACGGTATACTTACCATCAGAAAAGGAGGGCTTATCCATGAACAAGCTTACTCGGTATTCCCGGCTTGCCCTGGCCGCGCTGCTTTGCCTGTGCCTGACGCTGGGCACGCTCAGCCTTGCCGCGGCGGAAACCCAGTACCGCAAGATCGTCTTCGCCTACGCGACCTTCAACAACATCCCCTCGGAGGAAACCCTGGCCACGGTGGAAGAGGCCATCAACGCCGTTACGCGCGTCAAGATCGGCGCGGAGATCAAGCTCAAGCCCATCGTCATCTGGGATTACACCTCCACCGTGAGCCTCGCCCTGCAGGGCGGGGAACAGATCGACGTGTTCCAAAGCCTCGGGGACCTCAACAACGCCATCAGCACCGGCATGGCGCTGGACCTGACCGACCTGATGGATACCTGCGCCGCCGAGAGCCGCGCGCTGATCGGCGACAGCTGGCTGGCCGCCTGCAGCCACAACGGCCGCCTCTACGGCATCCCCACCTACAAGCCCATCGCCCTGACCCCGATGCTGGTGTACCGGCAGGATATCGCCGACGAGCTGGGCCTGGATATGACGGCCGTCAACTCCGTGGGCGATATCACCGCGGTGCTGGCCAAGGTCAAGGCCGCCAAGCCCGATATGACGCCGCTGGCCGCCGTGAACACCGGCAACATCGGCCTGGGCCTCACCATCCCCAACGTGGATTACCTGACCGACAACTACTACAGCCCCAAGGGCGTGCTGATGAACGACGAGCTGACCGTCGTGGACTACTACGCCTCCCAGGCCTTTGCCGATACCTGCGCCCTGGCGCGCGGCTGGTATAACGACGGCCTTGTGATGAAGGACGCCGCCACCACTTCCAGCACCGCCGCGGAGCTGATGGCCTCCGGCAACTACTTTGCCTACATCGCCTCCTACAGCTACCCCGAGGCCGATACCGCCGCCAGCCTGGAAGCCCAGTGCGGCGGGTATAAGCTGGGCGCGAAGATCGTGGGCTCCGCGTTTTTGGATACCACGTCCATCAACGCCCTCTCGTGGATGGTCGCCTCCACCTCCTCCGCGCCGGAAGAAGCCCTCAAGTTCATCAACCTGACCTTCACCGATCCCCAGATTGTCAACCTGATCATCTACGGGCTGGAAGGCCGCGACTACGTGCTCAGCCAGGACGGCTTCATGAGCTACCCCGAAGGGCAGGAGGCGGCCAGCGTCCCCTACACGGCGCAGCTCTCCTGCGGCACGCTTGGCAACTTCTTCATCATGTACCCGATGGCGGGCACGAACACCGATTCCCTCGCGTGGGAGCTGGAGCAGAACAAGACCGCCAAAACCTCGGTCGCCATGGGCTTCACCTTTGACAACAGCAGCGTGAAAACGGAGTACACCGCCGTGACCAACGTCATCGACCAGTACCTGCCGGGCCTGCTGTGCGGGAGCGTCGACCCCGCCACCGAAATCCCCGTGTTCCTGCAGCGGCTCGCGGAGGCGGGCCTGAACGACATCATCGCCGCCAAACAGACCCAGCTGGACTCCTGGGTGGCCGCGAAGTAGCGCGCCCGGACCTTGCCGCGGCGGGGCGGAGG
>JAAYUF010000027.1 GCA_012517815.1 Clostridiales bacterium | reverse complement strand
GGCAAAACTACGTGACCGTCGAAGCCGAGCTGGGCCGGCTGGCCGGCGTGGAGGACGAAGTCAGCGTCTCTGCCGAGGACAGCTCCTACACCCACCCCGACGAGGTGGAGGAATTCGTCAAGCGCACCGGCTGCGACAGCCTGGCCATCGCCATCGGCACCAGCCACGGCGCGTTCAAGTTCAAGGGCGAGCCCAAGCTGCGCTTCGATATTCTGGAGGAGGTCGGCAGGCGTCTGCCGGGCTTCCCCATCGTGCTGCACGGCGCCAGCAGCGTCATCCCCGAGTATGTGGAGATGATCAACCTCTACGGCGGGGTGATGCCCGGCGCGCAGGGCGTGCCCGAAAAAATGCTGCGCCAGGCCGCCAGCATGGCCGTGTGCAAGATCAACATCGACAGCGACCTGCGCCTTGCGTTCACCGCCGAGGTGCGCAAGCATTTCGCGGAGCATCCCGACCATTTCGATCCGCGCCAGTACCTGACGGACGCCCGCGACGGCATCCGTTCCATGGTGCGGCATAAGATCATCAACGTACTGGGCTGCAGCGGCAAAGCCTGATCTCTTCGGCCCGGCTTCGTTCCGCCCCGCGCCATCCCCCTTGCGGCGAGCCGCCGCGCGGGGGCGCGGGGCGGTTTTCTGTCCGGCGGCGGCGTGCGCCGCGCCTACAATCCTGCGATTTCCATTCAGGAAGCGTGAAAGCTCACCAGCGCTCGACTTTTAGGACGGGGAACAGAGGCGAAGGCCTGGCGGAGGCTTCGTCGGGCTTGCGAGCCGAGGCCCCGGGCGAAAAGCGCCGTGAGAGGCAGGCGTTCAGGACGGGAAATCGTATCACGGAGGATACCCCATGAAAACCACCCTCGGGCGCGTGCGCCGCGCCGACCAGGACTACCGGCTGATCGACCCGGGCGACCGCGTCGCCGTGGGCGTCAGCGGCGGGAAGGACAGTCTCCTGTTGCTGTACGCGCTTTCGCTGCACCGCCGCGTCCGACAGGATTTTTCGCTCCAGGCCGTCATGCTCACGGCGGGGCCGACCGCGCCGGACACGTCGGCGATCGAGGCGTTCGCCCGGGAACTGGACGTGCCCCTCACCGTGCGCTATACCGACCTGTACCAGATCCTCTTTGAACTGCGCAGCGACCGCAGCCCCTGCCCGCTGTGCGCCAAGATGCGCCGCGCGATGCTGTGCGACATGACAAAGGCGCTGGGCTGCAACAAGCTGGCGCTGGGCCACCACCGCGAGGACGCGCTGGAGACGTTCCTCATGAGCCTGATCTACGAGGGACGCATCCACACCTTCCACCCGAAAACCTACATGAGCCGCACGGGCGTGACCGTGATCCGCCCGATGATCTACCTGCCTGAGAAGGATGTCGTGCATATGCAGCGCAAGCTGAACCTTCCGGTGCTGCACAATCCATGCCCGGCCAACGGGCACACCAAGCGACAGGAGATGAAGGAGCTGCTCGCCGAGCTGGCGCGCCGTTACCCGCATTTACAGGAAACCATGCTTTCCGCACTCAAGAACGACGCGCAGTACAGCCTCTGGGAAAAGGAGCCGCGCGCCGCGGCGGCCCGGGCGATCCCGGAGGAAGAGGAAGAGTAGGCCGCCCGGCGGCTTGCGGCCGATCGGCCCGCGGCATCCGGCGACGCGGGCAAGCCCCGGCGACGGCCGACGGAAGCCCGCGAACGCGGACGGTCGCGCGCCCGGGCCCCATCGCTTCGATTTCATGTCATGAAGGCATCGAAGCGCACGAGCGTTCATGGGCTGGGGCCCGGAGCGGAAGCGAAGGCGCGGCGGGCCGCGTCTGGCTTTGGCGGCAAAGCCGCGGCGCAAATTCGCCCCGAGGGGGAGTCGTTCATGATCTGCAACCGGAGGGCCCTGCCCCGCTTTGCGGACACGGCGATCCCCGGCCGGGCGCGCAAAGGCCCCCTTCCGGCAAAAACCGGTCGGGGGCCGTTTTGGTTGGTCAGGGCCGACGCGCAACCGCCTAGCGCGGGGTTACGCCCACATAGATGCGCGCCGCGCGGTTTTTGTAGGTGCTCCGGGCGATCTTGGTGCGCGCCGTCTGCACGCCGTCGGTCACGGTGCACAGGTAGGTATCCACCACATAGCCCTCGCTGGCCTCGATCACGACCTTTTCCTCGTCGGTGAAGGTCACGTACTTGGCCTTCGTATCCTCGATGTACTCGGGCTCGGTGGGCATGGGCAGCTTTTCCACGATCTCGGTTTCCAGCTCGTAGCGGGTACCGCCCAGATCGTCGCCGTACACCCGCACCTCGCACAGGTAGCGCTTCTTATTGGAGGGATCGGTGATCACGTGCGCGGCCAGGAAAATCTTGCTGCCGCTGTTGTTGCGGAACACGAAGTCGATCTCGTGCCCGCGCGTATCGCTCACGGTGGCGTCCTTGCCCATGTCGGTGTAGGAGACCGACGTGGAGTGCGAGGTGTGGTCCACAATCTTCATGCCCGCCTGCACCACCGCCAGGTATACCGTGGTGCTTGCCTGACAGACGCCGCCGCCCCAGCCGGGCGTCAGCTCGCCGTAGCTGTACTCAAACGCCTGGTAGAAGCCGTTAGCCTGCGTGCGGCGGCCGACGATGTTGTTGAAGGAGAACTTGTCCCCGTCGTTGAGCACCAGCCCGTTGATCTTGGAAAAGGCCACGCGGATGTTGTTGTTGCGCTCCTCGGTGGAGTGGGTATCAATCGGCGTAACGGCACGGAAGCGCAGCGCGTAGTGCTTTTGCAG
The DNA here is from genome assembly GCA_012517815.1 of Clostridiales bacterium. GTDB lineage: Bacteria > Bacillota > Clostridia > Christensenellales > Aristaeellaceae > CAXXOK01. Next base: position 29,370 of record JAAYUF010000027.1, on the reverse strand, counting down.
GCTGGAAAGCGTCACCGCGGGCTGCACGTCCACCGGCTGCACCAGCACCTCGCCGCTGGTGAAGGTTTCCACCATTTGGATGATTTCCGCCTTGATCGCGTCCACGTCCAGCTTCTTGCCCACGACCTCGCGCCGGAAGGTGAAGGGCTGGTTGGTGTTGTCCGGGTCGAAGGAAACCACGGCCGCGTCCTGCGGCGCGACGTAGGCGGCCTGCGCCAGCATGGCCAGTATCGTATCGATGGAGGATGTGTCGCCGCTTTGCTCAACGCTTGAAAACTCATGCGTGGTCGCTTTGGCGGCCGCGATTTCATCCCGCAGCTGGAAAACGGTCTTTCGGTTGGCGGCGCTGGTATCGTGGCCGACCGCCCAGGCCTCGTTGAGCGCCTGCGTGGGGTCGCGGTCGATGCCCAGCATCGAGGCGGTGATATCCTTGTATTCCCCGGCGGTGTTTCTCAGCCGCACGTACCACGCGCCCAGCTTTTCGCTGATCTGGCGCCGCACGGCGTTCTCGCCTTCCTCCCACGTCATGCCGGCCAGGGAGATGCCGTCCACCGACACATTGTCCAGAAACACGGAAGTATAAGGTTGAACGTCTGCTCTTGTTTTCCAAAAATAGATACCAACGCCACTCGCAACAAGCACCACAAGCACCAGCAGCACCTTGATGAGCTGCCATTTCAGGCTGCGCTTCTTCGGGCCGTCGGCCTTGCCCCCGCCGCCGGGCGCAGCGCCGCGGCCGCCGCGAGGCGTCGGGCTGCGTTTCCCACGGGCTGTCGCCGGCGCGCCGGGCAGCGTGCCGTCCGTCGGGTAACCCGCGCCGTACCCGGTCGGGTAAAACCGGGGATCGGTCTGCGTCTGGGAGGCCGCCGTCTGGTTGGGGGGTCGATAGCCCTGGTTGTACATCGCTGTGACTCCTTACTGCGTGTGGATGGAATACCGGTCGAAGCGGAGCCCGCGGCCGCGCCGAAACGCGCGGGCTGCCGCGGGTGCGGAAGGCAGGGGACGCCCGCCCGGCCATGCAGGCCGGCAAAGCCCGCGCTGTCGGTTGGGGCGGCCCGTCGCGTCGGCTTGGTCGCAAATCGCAAAACCCTGCCGCGAGCCGTCAGCTTTCAGGCTGGTCGCCTGTCGCCGCCGCTGCCCGCGAGCCGGTGCCGAGGGCGGCGCCGTTCATAACGCCGGCTCGTACGGCGCGCATGGCCTCGCGCAGGGCTTGCAGATCGGCGGGCGGGTCGCGCCATCCGGGCGGCAGACCGCCCAGTCTGGCGCGCGATCCCTGATCGCCGTGAAAATCGCTGCCGCCCGTCACCAGCAGCCCCTGCCGCCGCGCGAGCGATTCGAGCGCCTTGATATCGCGGCGGGACGCGGAGGGGTGGAACACCTCCACCCCCATCAGCCCGGCCTGCTGCAGCTCGGCGATGAGCGCCTCCAGCATCTGCGGGGCCAGCCCCATGCGCGAGGGGTGCGCCAGTACAGGTACAGCCCCGGCTTCCCGCAGCAGGGACACGGCCTGCGCGGCCGTTGTGTGCCACAGCGGTACATACGCGGGGCGTCCGTCGCCGATGTAGCGGTCAAACGCTTCCTCCAGCGTGCGCGCCTTGCCAAGCGACACCAGCGCGCGGCCGATGTGCGGCCGTCCCAGCGGCATGCCCGGATTGTCCCGTTCGGGCAGAGATTCCGTCGGCACGTCGACGCCGAGCCTTTTCAGGGCATCGAGCATCGCCTGCCCGCGCTCCACCCGGTTGCGCCGGATCAAGGCCATCGCTTCCCGCAGGGGTTGGGAATCCGGGCTTACGCCATAGCCCAGGATGTGGGTCCGGCCGTCGGCCCCGGCGCTGAGCTCCACCCCGGGTATCAGTTCCGGGGCGGCGCCGCGCGCCCGGCAGGCCGCGACCGCCTCCGCCATGGGCGCTAGCCCGTCGGCGGTGTCGTGGTCGCACAGCGCCAGCACGTTTACCCGCTGGCGAACGGCCAGTGCACAAAGCATGTCCGGCGATAGCAGGCCATCGCTGAACACGCTGTGAACGTGTAAATCCATTTCTGTCACGGATCGATGAAAGGTTGGCCGTCGTCCGGGATCGAAGGCGCCGTGACGGGCCGGAACGTGGGCGTGGGGATGCCGGGCGCGGGTTCTTCGCGTTCGGTTTCTTCCGGTTGCGCAGGCCTGACCGTCTCCGGCGGCAGCGCCTCGCCGCGCATGACAGCCTCGAACTCCGCGCGGCTCAGGGTGTCGCGCTCCAGCAGGGCTTCCGCCACGGCGGTCAGCTGCTCGCGGTGCTCGGTGAGGATGCGCTGCGCGCGCACGTAGCACTCGTCCACGATGCGCTTGACCTCCGCGTCGATGGCGGCGGCGCTCTGCTCGCTGTATTCGCGGCTGTGGCCAAATTCCATGCCCACAAACACTTCCTGATCGCTGGAGAGGTAAATGGTGCCCATTTCGCTCATGCCAAACTGGGTTACCATGCGGCGCGCAAGCTCCGTGGCGCGCTTCAGATCGCTGGAGGAGCCTGTGTACAGGTCGTCCAGCGCGACTTTCTCGGCGGCGTGGCCGCCCAGCGCCATGGTGATGATGCCAAGCAACGCCGTGCGGCTCAGGTTGTCGTTTTCCTCGGCGGGGAGGCTCAGCGTATAGCCGCCGGCCTGGCCGCGGGGTACAATGGTCACCAGGTGCACGTCGTCGCACTCGGGCAGCAGATTGGCGATCACGGCGTGCCCCGCCTCATGGAAAGCCACGGTATGGCGGTCGCGCGGGGTCACCTTGTGGCTCTTCTTCTCCGGCCCCATCTGCACGCGGCTGATGGCATCCACCAGATTCTGATGCGATATTTTCTTTCGATGCTCGCGGACTGCTAGAATCGCGGCCTCGTTCATCACGTTCTCCAGATCGGCGCCCGTGGAGAAGGGCATGCGCTTGGCGACGTTCTCCAGATCCACATCCTTGCCCAGGGGCTTTCCGCGGCTGTGCACCTTGAGAATCTCCACGCGGCCCTGAAGATCGGGGTAGTTGACCGTCACCTGCCGGTCGAACCGGCCGGGGCGCAGCAGCGCCGGGTCGAGGATATCGCGGCGGTTGGTCGCCGCCATGACGATGACGCCTTCGTTGATGGAGAAGCCGTCCATCTCCACCAGAAGCTGGTTGAGGGTCTGCTCGCGCTCGTCGTGCCCGCCGCCCAGGCCTGCGCCGCGGTGGCGGCCCACCGCGTCGATCTCGTCGATAAACACGATGGCCGGGGCTGCCTTCTTGGCCTGGTCAAACAGGTCGCGCACACGGCTGGCGCCCACGCCCACGAACATCTCCACAAAGTCCGAACCGCTGATGGAGAAAAACGGCGCGTTGGCTTCGCCGGCCACGGCCTTGGCCAGCAGGGTTTTGCCGGTGCCCGGAGGGCCCACCAGCAGCACGCCTTTGGGGATGCGCGCGCCCATATCGGTGTAGGCCTTCGGGTTTTTCAGGAAATCGACCATCTCCTGAAGCTCTTCCTTTTCCTCGTTGGCGCCCGCCACATCCTTGAACGTGATCGGGTTTTTGGAGGGATCGCTCATGCGGGCGCGGCTTTTGCCAAAGTTCATCACCTTGCTGTTGCCGCCGCCCTGACGCGCGATCACAAAATACCAAAGCCCCATCGAAACGGCGATGATCAGCACAAACGGGAGAAATTCCATGTACCAGGGCGTCACCAGCGGCGCGCGGTACTGCACCGTAAAGCTGAAATCCGCCACGCCGACTTCGTCCAGGGGCTTGCCCGTCTGCGTCGCGGTAATCTGCCGCACCGTGTCGATAAAGTCGCTGCCGATGGTGGTTTCAAAGTCGTAATTCCGTTCCGGGAAATCCGACGTCGCAGTGGTGGAATCCACGTACATGCCCACCAGCGAGGAACCGCGAATGGCGACCGCCGTAACCTGCTTGTTCTCGATGGCCGCCAGCAGCTTGGGGTACTCGATGCGTCGGTCGACCGTCTGGCCGAACCCCCCGTTGAGCACCACGGCGATCAATATGAATGCGGCGATCAGCACGACATAGCCCATCATGCCGCGTTGCGATTTCTTCAAACCAGTATCCTCCTTGCGCTCTGCGGAGGGTCAGCCCCTCGAAACGCGATTGCTTTGACGGCGCGCCGGTCGCCAGACGACCGGACAGGCTATCAAAGTCGATTATAGCATAGTATACCGGGAAAAACCAATACCCAAACCGATAAAATGGAGAACCGGCGTGCGCGTGGCGGCGCGCGGAGGTTGCCCCGCCGGGCACGGCGGGTTTCCGGCGTTACTGGCAGCCCGGCCGGAAGCGCGTGCGACGGCCGCCGCAAACCGCCGCAAAACGGCGTTCTCCCGCGGCCGCGGGACGGTTACGGCGGGCGCGACTGATCGGCCGTTTGCGGGCGAAAGGCCGCGCCTGCCTCGGGCGTTCGCAGCCGGAAACGGCCCGGAGCCGTTCGGGAAGGCCGTTCCGCGGCGGAGGGCGCGCGCGTGGCCGGTTTGTTCGGCCGCAGGCGCGCAAGTTTTTACATTTCCAACGGCAGGGCGACGGTTTGCCGTCCTGCCCGTTCCCGTTGGGCCTCCCCCGCCGTCGGCCGTCTTTCCGTCTGCTTGGCGGGCGCCGCTCCGCATTCCGCCGCGGCTTCTCCGGGGGGCAGCGGTGCCCAACCGTCCGAATACGCGGGGATGTCGGCGGGTTCCCTCGGCACGCCGCCTGACCGGCAACCCCCATGGGCGCGCCGGTAGGGGGAATGCATCCCGATGGGGTATCGGAAAGCGGGCATGCGCGCCGGCCCGCAAGCCGGTGCGTCGCTGTTCGGGCCGGGCAGCCGTCCGCGGGCGGTCGCCGGCCGAGGGTTCCGGGCGGGACGGCAAAGCGCCCGCGGGTTGCGGGCGCTCAGGCCGTTTGCATGCCCGCGCCGCCGGCGCAGGCTGCCCGTTGCCCGACGGTCCGGCCGCGCTTACGCCCGGCCGCCGATATAGGCCAGAATCGCGTCCACGCAGGCGTCGTGCGAAACGCCGCTGGTGTTGAGCATCAGGTGATAGTTGCTGCGATGGCCCCAGTTGCCGTCCGCGAAGAAGTTATAGTAGCTCTGGCGCTGCTTGTCCACCTTGCGCACATGCTCCTTGGCCTGGTCGTAGGCCATGTGCTCCACGCCCATGATGCGCTCGATCCGGGCGCGCACGTCGCCGTAGAGGAACACGCTGACCCTGTTGGGCTGATCCTGCAGCACATAGTTGGCGCAACGCCCCACGATCACGCAGGGGCCCTGCGTGGCGATTTTGCTGATCGCCTCAAACTGCGCCATGAAGATGCGGTGGTTGAGCGGCATTTCGGCCGCGCCGCCGCCCGGAGGAATCTCGCCCATGCTTCCGACCAGTGAGAACAGATAGCTGGGGGCGGTTTTTTCGTCATGGCTTTCGAACAGTTCCTCGCAGATGCCGCTCTGTTTGGCGGCCAGCGTGAGGATTTCGCGGTCGTAGAAAGGCACGCCGATCCGCTTGGCCAGCAGCATTCCGATGTCGTGGCCACCGCTCCCGTATTCGCGGCCGATGGTGATGACGGCCTGATTCGCCTCCATAACGTCACTCCCCCGAAAGTATGTGGTTGTCGCCCTCTTCTTGCCTGTATTATACCGCATCGCGGATGGGAATGCAAACAGGAAACCGCCTTCCCCGCCCGCCCCGAGCCCGGAGGGGGCCGACGCGGCGGCGCGACAGCCGGTCAGCCGTGCGCGCGGGGGGCCTTTCCCCAAAAGAAACGGGCCTCGCGCCGTCAGGATGCGCAGCGCGGGCCGGCGCGACAGCCGGTCAGCCGTGCGCGTGGGGGGCCTTTCCCCCAAAAAACGGGCCTCGCGCCGTCAGGATGAGCAGCGCGGGCCGGCGCGACAGCCGGTCAGCCGTGCGCGCGGTCGGCCTTTCCCCAAAAGAAACGGGCCTTGCGCCGTCAGGATGCGCGGCCGTGGGCCGGCGGGTTTCACCGCCCGGGGGGCGCGGCCGCGGGCCGGCGGGTTTCACCGCCCGGGGGACGTGGCCGCGGGCCGGGGCGTTACGCGCTCTTCGCGCGGCTATTGGGCGACCGTGCTCCGCCGGTTCAGGCGGTATGGCCGTTATCGTCCATATTCTTCAGCCGGGTGAAAATCATGCGCCCGGCGCTGGTCTGCAATACGGTGGTGACGATCGCGGCCACGCTTTCGCCCACGAAGCGGCGACCGTTGTCCACCACGATCATGGTGCCGTCGTCCAGGTAGCCCACGCCCTGCCCGGGCTCCTTGCCTTCCCGCACAATCTGCACGGAGAGTTCCTCGCCCGCCATCAGCATGGGCTTGACGGCGTTGGCCAGGTCGTTGATGTTCAGAACGCCGATGCCGCTGACCCCGGCCACCTTGTTGAGGTTGTAGTCGTTGGTGACGACCACGCCGCCGCGGTCGCGGCAGAGGCGCAGGAGCTTGACATCCACCTCGGCGACGTCCGGGTAATCGGTTTCGTCCACGATCACGTTGCGCTTGAGCTCGTTTTGCAGCTTGCCCAGCACATCCAGCCCGCGGCGGCCGCGCGCGCGGCGCAACCCGTCCCCGCTGTCCGCGATGTGGCGAAGCTCCGCAAGCACAAACTGCGGAATCAAGATGTCCCCTTCCAGAAAGCCGGTTTTGGCGATGTCAAAAATGCGTCCGTCGATGATCACCGAAGTATCCAGCAGCTTGGGCGGCGCTTCCCGGCAGGGGGCCTCCGGCTTCGCGGCCGGGTCGTCGGAGGCTTCCGGGTCGTCCTCGTCATCCAGCATCATGGCGGCGTCGTCCAGCATATGGGTCAGGGTGGCGCTGCGTTTCAGCCGCAGGCGGAACCGGCGGCGCTCCTGCTTGCTCTCGTGGTAGCGGCGGTAGCCGATCCGAAGCCCCAGCGCGCCCAGCACCACATACAGGATGGCGCTCACGCTGATGGTGACCAGGCTCGCCCCGGCCGAAAGCACCAGTTGGCTCAGGAGCGTCGCCACCAGAAGCCCGATGATCAGCCCGATGGACGAAAGCACGATCTGCTGCGTGGGCATGCTCGACCAGCGGCGCTCGATCGCGGCGCTCAGCGCCATCACCTGCCGGATGACGTCGCGGGAAAGCGCGAAAAAGAGCAGCGCGCCCAGCGCGCACAGCACGCCGTAGATCAGGATGGGGCTGAAGGCCCGGGCAAACGCCTCCGGATAGGCGCGCTGGAGCATCGGCCGGAGCAGCGCGGCCGCAACCGCGCCCAGGCCGATGCCCACCAGTGTAATCAGCAGCCGGAGAAGGCGCTCCAGGGTCTTATTTTTCAGCATGCGGCTATCCCTTCCTTATTATCGGTTAATGGGCAACGGCCAGCGCCTGCATGAGCGTATCCACGCCCGTCAAGCGCGCGCCCTGCACCGGGGGCAGTTGCCGGAGGTTTTGCCTGGGTAGCAGAATCTCGTTGAAACCCAGCCGCACGCATTCCGCCACGCGGCGCTCCGCCTGCGCGATGGGTCGCACTTCGCCGCACAGACCGATTTCGCCCATCACGCACAGCGACTGTGAAAGCTGGAAATTGTCCAGGCTGGAGGCGACGGCCATGCAAACCGCGAGGTCGGCGGCGGGATCGTCCAGTTCCAGCCCCCCGGCGACGCTCACGTACACGTCCTGGTCGAACAGTTTCTTGCCCGCGCGCTTTTCCATGACGGCCAGCAGCAGCGCCACGCGGCCGGAGTCCACGCCGCCCACCGTGCGCCGGGGCATGTTGTAAAAGCTGCGCGCGGACAGCGCCTGCAAATCGCACAGGATCGGGCGGCTGCCCTGCATGGCGCAGAACACCACGCTGCCGCTCGCGCCCCGCGCGCGCTGCGAAAGCAGCGTTTCGCTGGGGTTGCCCACGGCGAAGATGCCCTGCCTGCGCATTTCGAACACGCCCAGCTCGTTGACGCTGCCAAAACGGTTCTTGGCCGCGCGCAGCAGGCGGTACTCGTGCTGGCGGTCGCCCTCGAAGCTGAGCACCGTATCCACCATGTGCTCCAGCACCCGCGGGCCCGCGAGGCTCCCCTCCTTGGTCACGTGCCCCACCAGAAACACCGAGGTGCCGCTGGTTTTGGCGTAGCGGATCAGCGCGGCGGCGCTCTGGCGCACCTGGGAGACGCTCCCCGGCGCGCTGGCGCTATCCTCGCTGACCATCGTCTGGATGCTGTCGATCACCAGCACGCTGGGCTGCAGCCCTTCGCACCGGGCCAGAATCCCCTCCACGCTGTTTTCGGCAAGCACGTAGAGCCTGTCCTGCGGCACGCCAAGCCGCGTGGCGCGCAGCTTGAGCTGCCGGGCGCTTTCCTCGCCGCTGACATAGAGCACGCGGCAGCGGGCGCTGAGCTCGGCCGCGACCTGTAAAAGGAGCGTGCTCTTGCCCACCCCCGGATCGCCGCCCAGCAGGGTGACGCTTCCTTCGACCAGCCCGCCGCCCAGCACGCGGTCCAGCTCCTCGTTGCCGGTGGAAACGCGCACTTCCTGCGCCTCGCTCACCTGAGCGAGGGTGAGCGCGGCGTCGCCTCCGGTCTGATACTTTGCCGCCTTCTCGGCGGTTTTCGTGGAAGGGGCCGCGGCGGCGCGGTGCTGTTCCTCAAACGTGTTCCACTCGCCGCAATCGGGGCAGCAGCCCAGCCAGCGCGGGGTTTCGTAGCCGCAGGAGGAGCAGACGAATACGGTTTTATCCTTGGCCAATGGCTTTCCTTTCCGGCGCCGGACGGCGCGCTTGGGTGCCGGTCTGGGCTCCGGGCAGACTGCGCCGCCGAGGCGGCGCGCAAGGCTACGAAACCGCTCCGGCGGTTCCCGTCGCTTACGCGACGCCGATTTTCTTCGCTGGCGCGCGTATCGCCCGACCCAGGCAGGGGCGAAGCGCGGCGCGCGCGGGAGACTGGCGGCGCAAGCGCCGCCGTCCAACAGCGCAGGCACGGAATCGCGCGTTGCGGGCGCGGGCAGCCGGCGATACGTGGGCGTGCCCACAACGCCGGTGCCGCGCCAACGCCAGGCACGCATACGGCTGTACGCCCGCCGCAACCCTCGCCACTCGCGGGCAAGGCATACGGCCGGCATGACGCAGGCGCGGCCTGACCCGTGCGGTCGCGGCGCGGTTGGTCCGTTGAGGGCTTGCGGGCGCAAGCGAGCGTTTCGCGCAATCTGGCAGTCACGATCGGCAGAATCAGGACGGATGAATGTATACAATAAAAAGTATAGCACGTTTTTCTGAAAATCAACAGGCGCGGGCGCAGAATTTGCAGTTACGTCACAAACGGCGGGGAGCGCGGGCGCTTGCGCCGGAAACCGCGGAAAAACCTTGTCCGTTTTCGGGCGCCGGCGCGGGATGTGGGGATTTCATCGGCACGGGAACAAGCGGCTACACATCCCGCGAAAAGGCCCGATGCCCACGCCGGCCTGCGGGCGATGGCGCGGGATTCAGTTGTATCGTCACAGTGAAAACGACTCGGAGCCAGTTCCGCAGCCCTCATTCGAAGGGTTTGCCCGGCTTCGGGCCGCGGCTCCGGGTTCGGCTTTCCCTCCCGCGCGCTAACCGGGTGTGAACTGGGGTCGCATAAAAACGCGGGTCAGGTGTGCAGCCAGCCCACCTGTTCGCGCGTCGGGATCTGCTACAATAGAAGCAAAGCGTTCCCAACCGCCCGCGCAGCGGCGAGGCAAGGTACGGGATGCCCGGCGCGTACCGAAAACCTCCTCCCGCAATGAAACATGGCAAGCGAAAAGACGGCGAAGCCTTCCCTCGGGAGGGTCCGCCGCTTGCCGGGCCACCGGGATGTTCCGTGGCGGAATCGCATTCCATTCATCCATGACATCACAAATTGGAGGCATCCATCATGCAAAAACGCATCTGTCTGGTCATGACGCTGCTGATGCTGTGCGGGCTTGCCGCGCCGGCGCGGGCGCAGGCTGCCCAACCGCAGATCGCCGCGGGGGACACGGTCGTCTTTGGCAGCTACGAGCAGGACGGCAACCCGGAAAACGGCACGGAACCCATCCAGTGGCTGGTGCTGGACGTCCGGGACGACGGCGACGCCGCCGGAGCCGGCGTGCTGCTGATCTCCCAGTTTGAGCTGGCCTACCGGCCGATGTACGAGCAGCAGGGCCCCGCCACATGGGAAACCTGTGATGTTCGGCCCTGGCTGAACGGCGAATTCTTCCAAACCGCCTTTACCGGGCAACAGCAGGCCTTGATCGCGCTCAGTCCTATCACGACACCCGGGAACCGCGATCCCTTCGACCGGTCGGACGAAACGAAGAAAACGGAAATCTCAGGCGGCAACGATACGGAGGACTACGTATTCCTGCTCAGTTACGAGGAGGCAAAACGTTCCTTCTACTTCGGCACGACCAGCGATTACTCGGCCATGGAGTACCGCCTGACGGCGCCCACTTATACCGCGGCCGCCGACGCGTGGCGCAGCGATTCCTCGGATCCGTTCGCCTCGCCGGATGCTTATCGCCGTGTGACGCGGGCGCTGCCAAGGCTGGTCAGCCGGGGCGAAAGCTGGGACGTCGCTCTGCCGTCGCTGGATGATTACGCTTCCTTCTGGACGGCTGAGGTAACGCTGAAGGACTACGTATCGGACACAGATTGGTCCCTGCGCACACCGGGATATGAGGAGGGCACGTTCTGTTCTGTGTGTGGCGACGGCTCCCTCTACCAATCGGGTAGATACGACGATCGGGGCCACTTCATCCGCCCGGTTCTATGGCTGAACGCCGAGGCCCTCGCACAGGATGCCGTTGCCGAGAAGGCGACCCCCGTATCGCCAAACACGCTGCCCAACGCCGCCCTCGCGGGCACGTGGGCTGGGCAGACAGACCAGGGCGCGGCCGCTTTCGTGCGCTTTGACCCGGACGGCTATCACATGAGCATCAACGTCCAAGGCGCCGGTATCACAGAAACCGTCACCTGCCTGTATGAGGCCGGCGAAGATTCAATCCGTCTCATGCTCATCGGGTATCAGGGGGACGAGACCAACATGACCTACCGTTTACCGTCCCCCGATACCCTGGAACTTACCAACGAAGGGGAGACCCAAGTCTTCACGCGCGTGGCAGACGGGGCCTGAACTCCGCCCGATGGAACGCCTGCGGCCCGGCGCGGGAGTAACGGGCCGCTATTCTGTTTCAACCTCTGCGGCCCGATGCGCAAACAACGGGCCGATTTGCCGTTTGAACCCCGGCGGCCCGCCACGTAAGCAACAGCAGACCGCTTCGCGTTTTCAGGCTTTTTCCTTCGCGCGGGCATACTCAAACACCGCCTGCGCGGCCTTCTCCGTCATGCCCTCCACGGCCTTGAGCTCCTCTACGCCGGCCGCGAGGATCGCGGGCAGGCTGCGGAACTCCCGCAGCAACGCGATTTTGCGTTTCTCCCCGATGCCGGGAATCCCGGTCAGTTCGCTGGCGATGCCCGCCTTGCCGCGCAGCGTCCGGTGGTGCGTAATGCCGAAACGGTGGGCTTCGTCGCGCACGCGCTGCACCAGGTGCAGCGCGTTGCTGCGTTTATCCAGCACGATGGGGTCCTCGCGGCCCGGCAGGTAGATTTCCTCAAAGCGTTTGGCCAGCCCAAACATCGGCAGGTCGACGCCCGCGTCCAGCATCGCGCGGTGGGCAAAGGCAAGCTGCTGCGGCCCGCCGTCGATCAGGATCACGTCCGGGAACCGGCTGAAACGCCCTTCCTCCAGCGGCAGTTTCGCCTGCTCGCGCTCCCGCTGTTCCGTAAGCCCGTGCGCGAAGCGGCGGCCGATCACCTCGGCCATGGAGGCGAAATCGTTGGCGCCCTCCACGGTTTTAATGCGGAAGTGACGGTACTGCTTCTTGGCGGGCAGGCCGCCGTGGAACACTACCATCGAGGCTACGGAGAGCACGCCCTGGGTGTTGGAGATATCGTACCCTTCGATGCGTTCGGGCAGGGTGGGCAGCGAAAGCGCCTTTTGCAGCTCCTCCATGGCAAGCTCCGTTTGCGCGTGGCGAATCTCCTCGCTTTGCTGGCGCTTGGCCAGCACGTCGGCGGCGTTTTTCCGGCAGATGCCCACCAGCGCCGCCTTTTCGCCGCGCTGCGGGCACAGGAGCGTCACCGCGCCGCCGCGCCGCTCGCGCAGCCACAGGGTCAGCTCCTCCGTATCCTCGCCCGCGGCCTCCACCAGGATTTCGCGCGGGATGGAGCGCCCGTCCTCGTAATGCTGGGGAATGAAACCCTCGATCAGCTCGGCGGGGCTGTCGCCGCCGCAGTTTTCCAGCACGAACGCCTGCCCGCCCTCGATGCGGCCGCCGCGGATGTGCAAAAGCTGCACCACGGCGTCGTTTGCGTCGGTCGACACGGCGAGCACGTCCTGTTCCACGTCCCGGGCCTGAATGGCCAGCTGGCGCTCGGTGATGGAGCGCACGTCCGCGATCTTGTCGCGGTAGGCGGCGGCCTGCTCGTACTCCATGCGTTCGGCGGCCGCGTTCATTTTCGCTTCCAGCTCGCGCAGGATGTCCTTGGCGTCGCCGTTGAGGAAATCCACGGCGCTGCGCAGGATCGCCTTGTAGTCCGCCTCGCCGATGTACCCGGCGCAGGGGGCCATGCACTGCCCCGTGGAGTGGTACACGCACGGCCGGTAGGGGCGGTCCAGCGGCAGTTTGAGGGCGCAGCGGCGCAGCGGAAAATACCGCCCCAGCTCATGAAGCACCTGCCGCACGGCGGTGGCCCCGATGTAGGGGCCCAGGTACTTGTAGCCGTCGTGCGGGTCCAGCGTGCGCGCCACCGTCAGCCGGGGATAAGCCTCGGCCGGGTTGTAGCGCAGGTAGGGGTACTGCTTGTCGTCCTTGAGCAGGATATTGTAAAACGGCCGGTGGTGCTTGATCAGGTTGCACTCCAGCGTGAGCGCCTCAAAATTGGTGCGGCAGAGGATGATGTCAAAATCGTCCACGCGGCTGACCATGGCGCGCACCTTCGGGGTATGGTTTTCAAACGCGTGGAAATACTGCCGCACGCGGTTTTTCAGGTTTTTCGCCTTCCCGACGTAGATGATCTCGCCCCCGCTTTTCATCAGGTAGCAGCCGGGGCTGTCGGGCAGCGTGCGGATTTTGTGCTGAAGCTCGTCCGTCATGGGGTTCCTTTCTGGCCGAACAGGCTTGGTCGGGGGCGGTTGGGCGCTTCATCGGGGAGTGCCGTTTCTATTGTACGCGCGGCCGGCCCGATGCGCAAGCCTCCGCGGGCGTGTGCCCGCGTCTGAAACCGTTCGTAAAAACATTCAGTCCCTTCATTCACCCGGCGATAAAACATTCGGCTGACGGCATCGTTTCCATCCGCGCTCGGGCGCGGCGGTTTTCCTTACGGCGCATGGATTTCCTTCCCGTCGAGCCGTGTTTTATGGGAAGCCGGGTGCCTGTGCCGGCCCGCGCCCGACAACCCGCTTGCTGGAAACAACGGCGAGCCCGCTCGGCCTGCGCCGGGCGGCTCGCCGTTGTTCCGCCGGACCCGTGCGCGGTCGGTTCCGGCGTCACGGAGCCTTTTCCCGTTGCTTTTCATCGGGCATGGGGAAGAGGCAGGGCCGCCCTTCCGGCGCCACCGTCCATACGGTGCACGGCGCGGCGAAACGCAAGGCGCCGTTTGGCTTTTCGCGCGCCCGGCGGCGCTTTGCCTTCCGGCGCCACCGTCCACACGGTGCGCGGCGCAGCGGAACGCAAGGCGCCGTTTGGCTTTTCGCACGCACGCCTGTGGCTGCGGCTTCTCAGGTGAAGGCTATCGGCGGTACTTCGCCTTCCGATGGCCCGGGAGCAGGGCGGGCAAGCTCCGCCATGGGCACGTCGGCTTTCGCAGACGCGCCTGCCTTCCCGGCCCTGTTGCGCCGATCCGGCCTCGGCGCGCGGGCGCCCTCCCTTTGGATGGTCAAGACGATCCGTTCGCTTCCGGGCGCAACCTTCCGACCGTCCCCGTAAATCTGTTTTGATGACCGTTCAGTTGTCCCGGGCCGTCTCAGGGCGCGCAGCGTCGGCATCCTGAAATGAAATAAGCAAAACGTCCGCGAGGAATTCGGTCATTACCCACAAAACACTAAACAAAAACAAAATCTTTATTCAAAAATTTCGTAAATAGCAGTTGACATCACTAAAACGTTCGGATATAATACGGATGCATTGAATCGTTCGTTTTGGTTCCTTCGCGCGCGGCGTTTTCCGGCGGCGAGGGCCTGCTGATACCCGGTTTCCTGCGCAACGCGAATTGCGCAAAGAAATAGAGAACCCAAATCTATCAAGGAGGAACCACCCATGAAAAAGATCGTTGCTCTGATTCTGGCTGCTCTGCTGGTCCTTTCCCTGTTCAGCGTGGCCGCGATGGCGGAAGACAAGCCGCTGATCGTCATCATCACGCCGAGCCATTCCAACCCCTACTTCAAGACCGTTGCCGATTCCGCTTCCGCCAAGGCGACGGAGCTGGGCTACGATTTCCTCGTCATCCAGCATGACGACGACGTGACCAAGCAGTCCGAAGCGTTCGACACCGCCATTGCCCGCAAGGCCGCCGCCATCGTGTGCGACAACGCCGGCGCGGACGCCTCCATCGAGCCCGTGCAGCGCGCCAAGGCCGCCGGGATCCCCACCTTCCTGGTGGACCGCGAAATCAACTCCACCGGCGACGCCGTGGCGCAGATGGTTTCCAACAACTATCAGGGCGCCAGCCTCGTGGCCGAGTACTTCGTCGAGCAGATGGGCGAAGCCGGCAACTACGTGGAGCTGACGGGCAAAGAGTCCGACACCAACGCGGGCGTGCGCTCCAAGGGCTTCCACGACGTGATCGACCAGTATGCCGACATGAAGATGATCGAGCAGCAGACCGCCAACTGGAGCCAGACCGAAGCCTACTCCAAGATGGAGAGCATCATCCAGGCCCAGGGCGCCGAGAACATCAAGGGCGTCATCTGCGGCAACGATACCATGGCCATGGGCGTCATCGAAGCCTGCCTCAAGGCCGGCATGAAGGACGTCGTCGTGTGCGGCTTTGACGGCAGCAACGACGTGCGCGACTCCATCCTCCGCGGCGAAATCAAGGCCACGGGCCTGCAGCCCATCGCCTACATCGCCCAGCAGGCCGTCGTTCAGGCGGACGAGTACATCAAGAACGGCAAGACCGACAAGGAAGAGAAGCAGCTCATGGACTGCGTGCTCATCACCATCGACAACGCCGCCAAGCTGGACAACTTCGCCCTGGCCGACTGATCCACTCAAAACCCTACCGAGGGCGGCGCGCGGTCCAGCCGCGCGCCGCCCTTCTTTGATAAAAGGGGCGAAGGCACATGAAAAACCGTAAGGCAATCCTGCTCAAGGGCGCAGGCCTGGCAGCGCTGGTCGCGCTGATCGCGCTTACCTGCCGCGTGACGGTGATCCCGGACGAGGCGCCTGTGACGATGGTCAACGATCAGGGGCAGACCGTGACGGTGGAAAAGCTCACCGTGGCGCAGCAGTATTGCGCGGACAACTGGGACAGCAAGGTAGTGCCCACCATCAAGGAGCGCGCCGTCACGATGGCCGGGTTCGTACGCGACGTGGAAACCGACCTGACCGCGGCGGGCCTCAAGTACGGCAACCGTGCCAACGAAACCAGCGCGTGGAGCTTCTGCGTCAAGGGCGACGCGAAGGTGCTGGACATTGAAAACGCGGAAAAACCCAACAAGACGCTGCTGATCCTCGATCTGGCGCCAGCGGACGGCCAGCCGGACTGCAAGCTGTTCTACGGCCGGGTGTTTTCCTCCAACATAAAAAACGCCATCCGCGACGGCGTGGGTTTTTTGCACCTGGACGACTTTGAAAACCAGGTGGAATTTGCCGACATCACCACCGCGTTTAACAACAAGGTGAAGGAAGACGTCCTGAGCCGGTACGACGCGGCCGATCTCAAGGGCAAGGAGATCGCCTTCTACGGCTGCATATCGCTGACGGACGCGACCTACGAAAATCTGGTGACCGTCCCGGTCGAGCTTTCGGTAGCGGGAGGCTGAGCATGATGGAAACAACGCCGACCCCCGTGATGGAAGCCGTGGGCATCACCAAGCTGTACCCGGGCACCGTCGCGCTGCAGGACGTGGATTTTTCCGTATACCCCGGCAAGGTCAACGTGCTGATCGGGGAAAACGGAGCCGGCAAGTCCACGCTCATGAAAATCCTCGCGGGCATTGAAAAGCCCACCGAAGGCCGCGTCCTGCTGGACGGGCGCGAGGTGCATTTCGCCAGCACCCGCGAGGCGAGCGCCCACGGCGTGGGCATCATCCACCAGGAGCTGAACCTTTTCCCGGAAATGCGCGTGGCGGACAACATGTTTGCCGGCAAGGAAGTCTCCCGCTACGGCATGGTCGACCGCCGGCAGCAGGCCAGGCTCGCCTCCCGGGTGCTGGACCGCCTGCAGCCCGGCATCAACCCCAACGGCCTGATGCTCAACCTCCGCGTGGGCCAGCAGCAGATCGTGGAGATCGCCAAGACCATGCTGGAGGAAAAGCTCAAGGTGCTCATCATGGACGAGCCCACCAGCTCGCTTTCCAACGCCGAGGTCGAGGTGCTCTTCAAGCTCATCGAGGACCTCAAGACCCAGGGCATCGCGATCATTTATATCTCCCACCGGCTGGAGGAGATCATCCGCATCGGCGATTACGTGACCATCCTGCGCGACGGGCGCCGCGTGGCGGACGCCCAGGTGAAGGATATCGACGTGCACTGGATCATCGAGCACATGGTGTGCCATTCCAACCTGACCATCGAAAAGATCCCCTACCCGGGCGAGCCGGAACCCATCATGACGGTGGAAGACTACCGCCTGCCCCGCCCGGGCGGCGGCTGGACGGTCGACCACGTGAGCTTTACCCTGCACCGGGGCGAGGTGCTGGGCATCTACGGCCTGATGGGCGCGGGCCGCACCGAGCTGGTGGAAAGCCTGATGGGCCTGCACCCGGAATCCGGCGGCAGGATGACCCTCTCCGGAGAAATCATCGACAGACCCGGCATCACCCGGCAGATCGAGCGCGGCATGGTGCTGGTGCCGGAGGACCGGCAGCGCGACGGACTGGTGCAGACGATGTCCATCGCCGACAACCTGCTGCTGACCAGCATCCCGCAGTTCACCAAAAACGGCGTGATCCGGCACGACCCCTGCCGGCGGGCCGTGGAGGGCACCGTGCAGGATATGCAGATCAAGGTGGCGGATGTCAGGCACCTGATTACCAGCCTTTCCGGCGGCAACCAGCAGAAGGTGGTCATCGGCAAGTGCGTGATGGCCAACGCAAGGGTGTTCATGATGGACGAACCCTCCCGCGGTATCGACGTGGGCGCCAAAACGGATATCTTTATTCTCATGCGCCGGTTTGCCGCGCAGGGCAACGGGGTGATCTTCGTGGGCAGCGAGCTTAAGGAGATCATCTCCGTGTGCGACCGCGTGCTGGTGATGAGCAACGGCAGGTTGACCGCGGACCTTTCCGGTGCCGCCATCACCGAGGCCGCGCTGGTGGCCGAGTCCGCCGCCAACCTGTTTACCGGCAAGGCTGCCGCCACTACCGAAGGGAGCGTCGAACAATGAGCACCGTTCACTTGAAAAGGCCGCAGGGGCAGGTTTCCCTGGGCATGCTGCTGCTCAAGGGCCGCACGTTTATCGCGCTGGCCCTTCTGCTGATCTTCTTCTCCTTGCGCGCGCCCAACTTCACGGAGTGGGGCAGCGTGGTGCTCATGGTGAAGCACGCTTCCATCTACGGCCTGCTGGCGCTGGGCATGACGATGGTCATCATCACCGGCGGCATCGACCTGAGCGTGGGCTCGATCGTAGGCCTGTCGGGCATGGTCGCCGGCGGGATGCTCATCGAGGGCATCCGCCTGCCGTGGGTCTCGGGCACGATTTTTCCCAACGTCCCGCTGATCCTGCTGATCGTCTTTTCGCTGGCCATCCTGATCGGCCTGTGCTCCGGCCTGCTGATCGCGCGGCTCAAGGTGCCCGCGTTTATCGCCACGCTGGGCGCGATGTACATCTGCCGCGGCGCGGCGATGCTGCGCAGCGGCGGCGCGACCTTCCCCAACCTGTTTGGCGACGCGGCCAAGGGCAACCTGGGCTTCGACCTGATCGGCGCGGGCAGCATTCCGGGCATCGACGTGCCCTACTCCATCCTCATTTTCATGGTAATGGCGCTCATCGCCGCGTTCATCATGAAAAAGACGCCGCTGGGCAACCAGATTTACGCTGTGGGCGGCAACGAGCGCGCGGCGCAGCTTTCCGGCATCAAAATCCACAAGGTGAAGGTGTTTGTCTACATCTTCTCGGCGCTGCTGGCGTCGCTGAGCGGCATCATCATGACCAGCCAGCTGCGCGCGGCGCACCCGGCCAATGGGGAAAGCTGGGAGATGAACGCCATCGCCTCCGTGGTGCTGGGCGGCACCTCCATGAGCGGCGGCGTGGGCACCATCGGCGGCACGATCATCGGCGTGCTGGTCATTACCGTGCTCAACGACGGCATGATCATGATGGGCGTGAGCTCCTTCTGGCAGATGGTCATCAAGGGCGTCGTGATCATCGTGGCGGTCGTGATCGACCTGGTGCAGAAGGATTTGCAGAAGAAGGCGGCGCTGACGGCCCGGCTCAAGTAATCGGCCCGGGCCGCGCCGCGTCCAGGTTTTCCGGGCGGGCCGGCGGACCGTTATCCCATGCGCCCGCGGGACGCGTTTTACGGGCGGCGGGGGCCGTCGTTTGCGCGGCGTGGCCCCGCCAACCCCTGCCGCTCCTGCGGCGGCCGTTCGGCCACGGCGGCCCGCGCCGCGCCGCAGGGCGCTTTTCACGGCTATCCGCCCATCCCCGCCGAACACCCTTTTCTCATAAGGAGGCAACCCATGGACGCAAACCGGATTCAGGCGCTGGCCAACCAACGGCGCGCCGACGCCCTGACCATGATCCGCCGCGCCAACACCGGGCACACCGGCGGCGCGATGAGCTCGCTGGACATCCTCTCGGTGCTGTACTACGACGTGCTCCACATCCGCCCCGAAGAACCCGGCTGGCCGGACCGCGACCGCTTCCTGCTGTCCAAAGGCCACAGCGTGGAAGGCTATCTCGCGCTGCTGGCCGACCGGGGCTTTTTCCCCAAGGAGGAGCTGCGCACGTTTTCCCAGGCGGGCAGCCGGCTGATCGGCCACCCCAACAACGCAACGCCCGGCGTGGAAGTTTGCACCGGCGCGCTGGGGCACGGCCTGCCCGTGGGGGTCGGCATGGCGCTGGCCGCCAAGCGGCTGGGCAGGCGCTACCGCACCTTCGTGCTCATGGGGGACGGGGAGCAGGCCGAAGGGAGCGTTTGGGAGGCGGCGATGGCCGCCGCAAACTTCGGGCTGGATAACCTTTACGCGATCATCGACCGCAACGGGCTGCAAATCAGCGGGCCGACCGAATCCGTGATGGCGCTGGAAAACTTCCGCGCCAAGTGGGAAGCGTTCGGCTGGCAGGTGCACGAGGCGGACGGCCACGACGTAGGCGCGCTGCTGCATTACTTCCATACGGTGGCCGCGGGCGACCGGCCCCATTGCCTGATCGCGCACACGGTGAAGGGCAAAGGCCTGCCTTTCGCGGAAAACCGGCCCGAGTGGCACCATAAGGTGCCCACGGCCGAGCAGTGCGCCCAGGGCTGCGCGGCGCTGGGCGTGGAGGAGGTGGATTGGGCATGAGCACCGAAGCGGTTCGCACGGCTTTTACCCGAACCCTGCTGGCGCTGGCCAGGCAGAACCCCGCGCTTTTCGCCGTAGCCACGGACAGCCGCGGCAGCGTGACGCTCACCGATTTTGCGCAGGAGCTCCCCAATCAGTTTGTGGAATGCGGCATCGCGGAGCAGGACGCCATCGGCCTTTCCGCCGGTCTGGCCAACGCGGGCCTGCGGCCCTTCGTGTGCGGCCCGGCGTGCTTCTACTCCCTGCGCTCGGCCGAACAGGTGAAGGTGGACGTCGCCTACAGCCACATGAACGTCAAGATCATCGGCGTTTCCGGCGGCGTCAGCTACGGGGCGCTGGGCTCCACCCACCACGCCACGCAGGATATCGCGCTGATGCGTGCCGTGCCGGGGCTGGAAATCTTTCTGCCGGCCGACGGCCCGCAGATGGAAGCCCTCACGAAATATCTGGCCGTTTCCGGCGAGCCCGCGTACGTGCGCATGGGGCGCGGCGCGGTGCCCGCGGTGTACGGGGGCGAGGTTCCCTTTATCCCCGGCCGGGCCAACCGCCTGCGCGAAGGGCCGCACGCGGCCGTGATCGCCTGCGGCGAAATGGTGTACCCTTCCCTGCTGGCGGCGGACGCGCTGGCCGCGGAAGGCGTCCGGGTATCGGTGTACGACATGCACACCCTGCGCCCGCTGGATGAGGAGGCGATCCTCGCCGCGGCCGAAACCGGACTGGTGGTCACGGTGGAGGAGCACGACGTGCACGGTGGGCTGGGCGGCGCGGTCGCCGAGGTGCTCGGCCAGCGCAAGCCCACGCGCATGCGCATCCTGGGCCTGCCGGACGAAAAGCTTTACACCGGCACAAGCGCGGAGGTTTTCGCGCGCTACGGCCTCACGCCGGAAGGCATCGCGCGGGCCGTCCGCGAAGGGCGGTGAACGGATGCAGCGGTATGTGATCGCCATCGATCAGAGCACGTCGGCCAGCAAGGTGTTCCTGCTGGACGCGCAGGGCCTCATCGCCCGGCGGTTTTCCAAAAACCACAGGCAGTATTATCCCAAACCTGCGTTTGTGGAGCACGACGCCGAGGAAATCTGGCAAAACGTGCGCGAAGGCGTGGCTGCGGCATGCGATGGGCTGGCGCCCGAACAGCTCGCGGGGCTGGGGCTGAGCAACCAGCGCGAAACCACGGTGCTGTGGGAGCGCGCTTCGGGAAAGCCCGTGTGCCCCGCCGTGGTGTGGCAGGACCTGCGCGGCGAGGCGCTCTGCCGCGAGCTGGCCCCGCACGCAGGGCGCGTAACGCAGAGTACGGGGCTCGCGCTGTCGGCGTACTACCCGGCGGCCAAGGCGGCCAGCGTGCTTCGGGACCAGCCGGCGATCGCCGGGCGCGCGCGGGCGGGCGAACTGTGCTTGGGCACGGTGGACAGCTACCTGATCCACCGCCTCACCGGCGGGCGGGTGTTCCGCACCGACGTGAGCAACGCCAGCCGCACGGCGCTTTGCGATATCCGCGCGCTTTCGTGGGATTTGGACCTGTGCGGACTGTTTGGCCTTCGCGCGGAGTGGCTGCCGGCCATCACCCCCTCCGACGGGGATTTCGGCGTTACCGCCTGCGAGGGGATTCCCGCGGGCATCCCCATCCGCGGCGTCATGGGGGACAGCCACGCCTCCCTGTTCGGGCAGGGCTGCCTGCACCCGGGGATGGCGAAAGCCACCTTCGGCACCGGCAGCAGCGTGATGATGAACGTCGGCCCAACCGTGACCGCGTCCCAAAACGGCCTCTCCGCCTCGGTCGGGTTCAGTTTCCGGGGCGAAACTTGCTACGTGCTGGAAGGCAACATCACCAGCTCCGCCGATACGCTGTGCTGGCTAAGGGACGAGGCCGCGATGGTGCCGGACGTCGACAGCGTGGAGGCGATCGCCGCAAGCGTCCCCTCCGCGGAAGGCGTCTATCTGGTACCCGCTTTTTCAGGCCTTGGCGCCCCCTATTTTGACGGTTCCGCCCGCGCGGCCATCACGGGCATGTCCCGCGGCACCACGCGCGCGCATATCGTACGCGCCGCGCTGGAAAGCATCGCCTATCAGGATGCGGACGTGATCGACGCCATGCGCCGCGACGCGGGCAAAGCGCTCGCGGAGCTGCGCGTGGACGGCGGCCCCACGAAAAACCGCCTGCTGATGCAGCTGCTGAGCGATCTGCTGGGCTGCGGCGTGCGCTGCGCCGCGCACAGCGAGCTGAGCGCGCTGGGCGCGGGTTATATGGCGGGCCTTTCCACCGGGCTGTACACGGAGCTGCAAGCCATTCCCGCATTTCAGGAAACCGGCGCAACCTACGCCCCGGCGATGGATGCCGGCATGCGCGAGGCCATGCTATCCGGCTGGCGGGACGCGGTCGGCCGCTGCCGGCGGTAACGGCATTCCGCACCGGAACGCCTTCGCGCGCATCACGGACACTTTTTGTTCGGGCGTTCACCCATGGCACCCCACGGCGTTTCCCTAAACCGGTTCAACACATCCACCGGGCGCGCGGCGCTCGTTGAAGGAGGTACACCATGGCAACCTTTGGCGTATTGATCAGCAACCGCAGCTTTTTCCCCGACCATCTGGTGATCACGGCGCGGCAGAAACTGCTGGCCGCGCTGGACGCGTGGGGGCACAGGGTGATCACCCTGTCCACCGAGGACACGTTCATGGGCGAAACCATGACCTACGACGAAGCCAAAAAATGCGCCGCGCTTTTCAAGGCCCACGCGGATGAAATCGACGGCGTGATCATCAGCCTGCCCAACTTTGGCGAGGAAACGGGCATCGCCGACGCCATCCGCTGGAGCGGGCTCACCTGCCCCCTTCTGGTGCAGGCCTGCGACGACGACTTTAACAAGCTGCAGCTGGAAAACCGCCGCGACGCCTTTTGCGGCAAGCTCAGCCTGTGCAACAACCTGTACCAGTACGGCATCCGCTACACGCTGACGGCGCGCCACACCTGCGCGGTGGACGGCGAGGAGTTCCGCGCGGATGTGGAGCGCTTCGCCGGCGTGTGCGCGGTGGTCAAAGCCATGCGCACCGCGCGCATCGGGCAAATCGGCGCGCGCGTGATGCCGTTTCGCACGGTGCGTTACTCCGAAAAACTCCTGCAGCAAAGCGGCATCACCGTGGAAACCGAGGATTTCAGCGAGATCCTGGCGGATATCAACGCCCTTACAGACGAAGCGCTGATCACCGCGAAAATCAACGAAATCTACGGCTACGGCAACGTCGCCCCCGGCACCGCGAACGAGAAGATGGTGCGGCAGGCCAAGCTGTGCATCGCCATTGAAAACTGGATGGCCGAGCACCACTGCGACGCCAGCGCCATCCAGTGCTGGGACAGCGTAGAGGCCAACTACGGCTGCGCCATGTGCCTGGTCATGAGCATGATGGGCGAAAAAGGCATGCCCAGCGCCTGCGAAACCGACGTGATGGGCGCGGTGAGCATGCTGGCCCTGCTCAAGGCCGGCGGCGTGCCCCCGATCTACCAGGACTGGAACAACAACTACAAAAACGAGCCGGACAAGTGCATCAACGTGCATTGCAGCAATTATCCGGCCTGCGCCTTCACCGAGAAGCCGGAGATCGCCAACCTCGACATTCTGGCCACCACGCTTGGCGAAGAAGTCAGCTTCGGCGCGCTGAAGGGCCGCGTGCGCCCCTCCGGCATGACCTTCCTGAAAGTGTCCACCGACGACAAGAACGGCAAGATCAAGTGCTACCTGGGCGAAGGCACCTTCACGGACGATCCGCTGCCCACCTTCGGCGGCGTGGCCGTGTGCGAAGTGCCCAACCTGAACGGCCTGATGCGCCACCTCGCCCAAAACGGCTACGAGCACCACGTGGCGCTGGCGCAGACCCGCTGCGCCGATATTCTGGAAGAAGCGCTGGGCAATTACCTGGGCTGGGACGTGTACCGCCACAGCTGACCGGGCTGGACAGGGGGGCGCCTCTTGCGACCGGCAGGAGCGCAGCTCCGGCTCGGCTCCGCCGCCTTCGCGGGGATACCCGCAACGCCTGATTCGCTAAACACAGCCGCGATGATGCCCGCACCGTTTCCCGCGCTCCAGCGCCGTCGCGGACGTCCCCGCATCGCTTCATGCGCTGAAATGCAGCCCCGATGATACCCGTACCGTTTCCCGCGCTCCAATGCCGCTGCGGCGGGCGTTTGCCGCAACCCTGAAGGCTGTCCGGTCCCGCCGGTCCGTTCAGGCAGAAAAGAGCGCGAAGGCCGCAACCGCCTCCGCGCTTCTGGTTCTGTCGGCATGATGCCCCGAATCCGGCCGCGTTGCGCATCGCGGCGGCCATCCCGCGTTTTCCGCGCCGCCCCAGCCGACGGGCGGGCGGGATACCCGCGGCGTTCAGCGCCCCGGCGTGGGTTAGCGGTCCAGTTCCTCCCGCGTGGGGATGGAATCGGCCGCGCCCTTGCGCCCGACCGTGATGCTCGAGGCCCGCGCCGCGCGCTCCAGAATCACCGGAAGGGCCTCCCTCTGCGAGAGCCCCGTCACCAGATAGCCGGTGAAGGTATCGCCCGCGGCGGTCGTATCCACCGCCTTGACGGGGAATGCCGGCTGGAAGTAGGCGCGCCCCCCGTGCACGCAGTGCGCCCCCTGCGCGCCCAGCGTGAGCACCACGCTCGCGTCGGGGTACCGTTGCGCCATGACGCTCAGGATCTTCGCGGGTTCGGTTTCCCCGGTGATCGCCGCGCCCTCGATCTCGTTCATGATAAACCAGCGCACGCACTCCAGCGGGTACGCCGCAAGCAGTTGATTGACGGGCGACGGGTTGAACACGGGCACGAGTCCGCGTTTGGCGGCTTCGCGCATGATCCGGGCTGTGTTGTCCAGCTCGTTTTGCAAAACCAGCATATCCCCCGCCGCAAAGCCGTCCAGCACGGCGTCGATATCCCCGTCGGTTACGCGCACGTTTTCGCCGGGGCATACGATGATGCAGTTCTGCCCCTGCCCGTCCACCTGGATGACCGTATGGGACGACGCGCCCGCAACCCGGCGGACGTAGCGCGTATCCACCCGGTGGCGGGTGAGCGCTTCCAAAAGCAGGTCCCCGTCCTCGCCCAGCACGCCGGCGTGGTAAATATCCCCGCCCGCCTTGGCGATGGCGATGGACTGGTTGAGCCCCTTGCCGCCGCAGTAAACCGTCATGCCCTCCGCCAAAATGGTCTCGCCGGGCATCACGGTGTGCGCCACGGAATAGACGCGGTCGATATTCATGGATCCGTAATTGAGGATTTTCATAAAACGCTCCTTCATGGGGCGCCGCGGCGCGGCCGTGCCGCCGTTCCAAGCGGCGATTGTGTTTTCAGTATAGCATGGCGGCAGAGGTGTGTCAACAAACGTTCAGCATCGCTTTTGATTTGCGTACAAACGCTTTTGGGGCGTTTTGGCGACGGTTGCGCAAACTAATTTCGATTTTGTTTGCAAAATATTCAGCATGCACTTGCATTTATTTAGCTTTGTGCTATCATTGTATCCATGGAAACCGTTCGCCCCGCACGCGTTTTGGGGCACGGCACGCGCCCAGGGAGAGGATGAAGGACGGGATGAAGGTCAGGGTTCGGGATATCGCCGCCAAGGCGGGCGTATCCCCCGCGACGGTCAGCAACGCGCTCAACGGCAGGCCCGGCGTCAGCAAGGAAAACACGCGCCACATCCTGAAGATCGCCGAAGAAATGGGCTACGTGGGTGTGAAGGGCGGCAAGAATGCGCCTGAGAAAAGCTATGTGCGGCTGGTGATGTTCAAACGTCACGGCCTTGTGGTGATGGACACCCAGTTTTTCATGGAACTGGTGGAAAGCGTCGAACGCGAATGCCAGGCGCAGGGCCACGAGATGATCATCACGCACATCCACATCGCGCAGGATACGGACTACAAAGAGCGCATCCGCGCGATCTGCGCGGAGGAATGCGCGGGCATCCTCCTGCTGGGCACCGAGATGTACACCGAGGACCTGGAACTGTTCGCGCACTGCGCCTCGCCGCTGGTGGCGCTGGACAACCTCTTCCGCCACGAACAGGTGCACGCCGTGGTCATGAACAACTACGACGCCGGCTATCAGGCGACCAACGCGCTGTACGCGGCAGGGCACCGGCGTATCGGCAATATCACGAGCATCGTGGAGTTCAGCAACATGCGCTACCGCCGCAAGGGTTTTGAGGCGGCGATGACCGAGCACCACCTGCCCTTTGGCGAGGATAGCATCTGGCGCGTGACGCCCACCCTGGACGGCGCCTACCGCGACATGCTGGCGCTTCTGGAAAGCGGGCGCACGCCCCCCACGGCTTTTTTCGCGGGCAACGACATCATGGCGGTGGGCTCTATGCGCGCGCTGGCGGAAAAAGGCTATGCCATCCCCGCGGACGTGTCCCTGATCGGCATGGATGATCTGTCCATCTGCCAGTTCTGCACGCCGCCGCTGTCCACCATCCGGGTGTTCCGGCAGGAGCTGGGCATCACGGCGGTGCGGATGCTGTTGAGCATCGTGGGCCGGCTCAACTACTGCACCATGAAAACCGAGATGAGCGTAACGCTGGTCGAACGCGGCAGCGTGGCGACGCCCAAGAACCCCTAGCGCAGGCGCAAACCCGCCGACGCCGCCCGGTACCCGTACGCCGCGCGCCAGCCGAACAGGGCCGGCGCGCGGCTTTCCATAACAGCCCGCGGCGCGCCGGGTTGGCGTCCATGCGTGCGTTCGCCGTCCCTGGGGCCGGGTGCGCGGCGCGGTCTGTGGCCGCACACAAAACATGCATAAGGGCCCTTCCCGGAGCCGGCTTGGATGATTCGTCCAGATGGCGCAACCTCTAGGGCGGCGCGCGAGGCGGCTGACCCGCGCCGTCCCCCCGTCCTTACCCCCTCGGAAAGCTCCCTGCCCGAGGGCACGGCATCCGGCGCCATCCCCGGCGCGTCGGTCTCCCCAGGCAGCAAGCGGCTGACCCGCGCCGTCCCCCCGTCCTTAGCCCCCTCTGGAGGCTCCCGGCACGCAACGGGTTCGTATTCGTTGTAAATCTTTCGCGTCGCGACAGGCAGCCCCCGCGATCCGGCCGCCAGCCCGTGCCCTCGCCCGCGCGGGCTGACCCGTCCGGAGCGCCTGCGCGCGTCGCGTGCGCCTTGACGGGACGCGCCCGCACCCGTATAATGGATTCCGACCCTATCCCGCGCTGCGGCGATATGGATGATGCTTAAAGGAGACGCGGTTATGAAAAAGGGAATCGGCCGGCTGACGGCTTGCCTGCTTTGCGTTTGCCTTCTGCTGAGCGGCGTATTTGCGCTTGGCGAAGAAACCGCCGCACCGGCGCTGACCGTCGAAGCGGATGACGCCGCCGCGCAGGACGCGCAAAACGGCGAGGTGCTGGAGGATCCCGACGCGCTGGCTGGCGAAACCGACGCCGCCGCGCAGGAGGACGAGGACGCTGCGCAGGAGGACGAGGACGCCGCCCGCTACGTGGCGACCGCCACCGCGCAACTCAAGGTTCGCCGCGAGCCCGACAAGGATTCGTTTGGCAACGGCAGCATCGCCAAGGGCGAAATGGTCTATATTCTGGAACTGGGCAACGAATGGAGCAAGATCGATACCGGGCGCAACATCGGCTATGTGCAAACCCGTTACCTGAGCGACATCCGCGAATACAGCGCGTCGCAGGGCGCATCCGCAGCAACCACGGACGCCGACGGCGCCGCCGTGGTGGTCGATACCTCCAGTAACACGCCGGAAACCTTTCAGGAGAAGTTCAAAGCATACGCCTACAAGACCGTCGTAGCCCGCCGGGAAATGGACGAGCGCAGCGCGTCCGCGTTTCGCATCACCAAATACAGCGAGGTGACCGTGGGGGCCAACCAGGGCGACTGGAGCTACATCCGCTATAAAAACTCCTACGGCTACGTTCCCACCAGCGCGCTGTTCAAGTGGGATCGCATCGACCCCTACGCGGGGGATATCCCGGGTTGCATCAAGCATATCGGGCTGGCGTTCGTCAACCACACCACCGACATCAAAAGCTACGACGACAACGGCAAGGAAGTGCTCAAGACGGTCAACCCCGGCTCGGCCCTCGCCGTGGACTCGCTGGACGATCTGGGTCGCTACCCGCTGCCGTACTGGCGCACCACCGGCTACGTGAACGAAAGCGACGTCGGCTACCTGCTCCCTGTCGTGCCCTGGGAGGACGCGCACAGCGGCGACCTGATCAGCTGCATGAGCACCTTTTACGCCGTAGGCATCCACACCCTGAACTACCAGGGGCGCAACTACAACATTTACCTGGGCTCGAGCTTCATCTCCGGCACGGTGATGCAACCGGGGGACACCGTGAACATCTACGACGTGATGGGGCCCTACCGCAAATCCACCGGCTACCACCGCGCGCCCATCATGAGCCCCGGCGCGCTGTGGGGCTACGGCGGCGGCACCTGCCAGGTGAACACGACGCTCTACAACGCGCTCATTCAGGTGCCCATCTATATCAACTGGCGCAAGGTACACGCCGAGGTTGGCATCTACTACTGCCCCGTGGGCTTCGACGCGGCGGTGGGCGGCGGCGACATAACGATGATCTTCACCAACACGCTGCCCTATGCCATCCGCATCAACTATTTCATGAGCGACGGCTGCCTGACGGTGGGCATTTTCAAGGTCTGACGCCGATGGCCCCGCGGCGCTCGGCTATGTCCGGCCCGACAACGAAACCGGCCGGAAGCGCCCCAAAGCCATATGCCGAAGCCCTTTGCCAAAGCGGGCGACAGGCGAGTGTACGGCGCACGGTACGGGTATTCTGACAGCCGGCTGCGAGGCCCAAACCATACGCCGCCGTCGCTCGCCTCGTCGCCCTCCGGGCGATTCGTCCGCCGATCAAACGCTGTGACGCAAAAATCCATGCTTTTCTTAAACCCGTCGAAGAATTCCATCCTTTGGACCCTGACAAGGGTTTCCCCTTTGACCCGCCGAACGTCGGCAGTCCGAGGCCCCGTCCCGGCTGGGACGGGGCCTCGGACTGTCAAAGAACCCCTGCAATCCGAAGGGCCGCTTGCCTCATTGCCCTTTGGGCTGTTCGCTCACTCTGGCAAAAGGCTTCGGCAGAAGCCTTTGGGACTTAACGGTCGGTTTCAGCGTCGGGTTGGGCATGGCCATGCCCAACCCTCATAAAACCTCACACCTCGGTTTGCTTTCGGCTTCGCCGAAGCGGTCAAGGGCCGCACGCGCGCCTCCGGTACCCCAATCCCCGCAAGCGTTGTTCCCGGAGGTTATCGGCGAGCACAGCGCTGCCGTGCCCCGCTCTTGTAAAATCCCGTTCTCCGGGTCGCTTTCCGCTTCGTTGAGGCGGCCACAGGTCGCGCGTTTCCCTCCGCCCCCCCGACCCAATGCCCCTGCGGCGGGGATTTTTCGACAGCCTGGTCCCGTCCCGGGTGAGGCGGGCCTCCCGCGTTCTCGTTCTCGGGTGCGGGTTGGGCCTGCCGGCAGCGCGCCGCCAAAGGTTCGGGCGATGTTCTTGCTGCCCGGAACGGTTGTTATGCGTTTTTTTGCATGCATGCGTCGAAGCGCACGGGCGACCTGACTGTATGGCGAGGGGCGGGAGCGAAGCGCAGCGGCGCTAAGTCGAGTTTTCGCGGACAAGTCATGGGATCAAATCGCCGCAAGGTGGAAGCGCTCATGATTTGAAATCGTGCAAATCCCGACGCCCGGCTCAAG
>JAAYUF010000026.1 GCA_012517815.1 Clostridiales bacterium | reverse complement strand
AGCATTTATGCAAGTTTTGAAGGATGATAAATATGTTCGTGGGGGGTGAGTTTTACGCAGACGAGCGCTGGACGTTGGACCAGCCGGGGGTCGACACTTGCGGCTTGACCTTCCTGAACGGGGGGAAGGCCTGCCTGATCGTGATCGCGGATGCGCTGCGCGCGCAGGGCATCGGGCGGGTGCTGCTGCCAGCCTACCTGTGCCCGGACATCGTCACCACGCTGGAGCGCTGCGGGCTGGCCTGCGCGTATTACGATATCCGGCCGGACCTGTCCATTGACCTGGCGGACCTGGAGCGCAAGGCTGCTCCAAAACAAGCGGTTTATTTCATCAATTACTTCGGCTTTCCTCACTCTCGTGAAACGCAGGAAATATTGAAGGATTTGCAGCGGCGAGGCAGTCTGCTGATCGAGGACAACGCGCAAACGGGATTTTGGGAGCATAGCCTGGGCGACTTTGTCTTCAACAGCTTGCGCAAGTGCTGCGCGCACGACGGGGGCTACCTCGCCACGCACGCCGACGTGTCGGCTTTCATCCAGCGCCAGCGGAACGCACCCAACCGGCGGCTGCCGGTGATCCGCGCGTACCGCGCACGCCTGGCGGATTACCTGTTCGGGAACACGGATAGCTACGACGAACTGGTGAGACTATACGAGCTTTCCGAGCAATACTACGCCGAGGACATGGCCGTGGCGGGCGACCGGCAGGAAAAAGAAGCCATCGAACGGCTGGATTGGGCGGGCATGTGGCAGGCGCGCCGCGAGAACTACGCCTATTTGCTGGAAGCGATCAGGGGCATCCCCGGGCTGACGCCCATCTTCCCCGGGTTGCCGGAGGACGCCACGCCGCTGGGATTGCCGGTATATGTGAACGGGATGGCGCGCGACGAGCTATGGGAGCGGCTGGGTGAAGCAGGCATCGGCCTGACCATCCACTGGCAGGGCATTCCAAACGACGCGCGCCTGAACGGCAACGCGACGGCGGTGGGGATAGCCAAGCGCATGCTGACACTGGCCTGCGACCAACGCACGAGCCGCACGCAGATGGATACCATGGTGAACTGTATCCGGCGCATCCTAGGAGAGGCCAAAACCGGTCAGTCCTGAATGGTGGACAGGAAAGCTTCGATATCGTGCGAGAAAGCCAGAGTGCCCTGTTCGATTTGGGCAGTGAGGGCAGCCGGATTGCCAAAATCCGGATCGGCCACAAGGACGTGCGTCAGAATGGCGTCGGCTTTGAGGGGATCGGGCACCAGCGGATATTGATCCCAGGTGCTTTCGCGGATGATTTCCCAGTAGCGGGCCTGCACCTGACGGTTGCAGCCTGAGAGCCAGGCTTCGAAGCGGAAAGCTTCATAGACGAAAACAATGGCGATCTTCAGGTCGCGGCTTTTGAGCGCAGCGGGGACAAAGGAGAAATAGGTCATATCCATCACGCCCTGATAGAGGTTGCCGGATACGAAGGCATGGGGATAATGGTTCCTGAAATAGGTTTTCAACCCCTGCATGTAATCCATCAACCCGCGATAAGCTTGCTGGATGAGGCCGCGCTCAAGCTGCTGTTTGTAATCCTGCATGGATTCGCTAAATGACGCCATCTGTTCCAGCCCTCCTGCGGGCTGCATAACGATCTACTAAATTGATTCTACCAGTTTATCTGGCGGGGGCGGCACGTTTTCAACGCATTCCGCCCGAGCTCACCCACCGCAGCATGCCGAGGCCGTAGGATCAATCCGCGGCCGAAGTCTCGCGGATGATGCGCTCGACAAAATCCAGCGGCATGGAGGTTCTGGCGCTGACTTGCGGAGCGCTCAAACCCTGCGCGTGGAAGCGGCGTACGACGGCATCCATAGTCTCGCCGATCTCCACGATGAAGCCGTCCGGGTCGTAGAGGCGCATGACGCGCTGGCCCCAGGGCTGCTCCTGAATCTCGTGGATGAACTCGCCGCGCGCTTCGCTCAACTTTTGATAGACAGCTT
>JAAYUF010000004.1 GCA_012517815.1 Clostridiales bacterium | reverse complement strand
TCCGACCGCGCCGGGGTAAGCCCGCACCGGATGGATGGTCCGACCGCGCCGGGGTAAGCCCGCACCGGATGGATGGTCCGACCGCGCCGGGGTAAGCCCGCACCGGATGGATGGTCCGACCGCGCCGGGATAAGCCCGCACCGGATGGGCGGTCCGACGATGCTCACTCGTCCCCGAACCGTTCCGGCCATCAGGCTACCCTGACGGCCTAACGGTACTCACCGGCCGAGCCCCGCCGTTCCGGAGGCACGCAGGCCGACAGCCGCCGGGGACCCCGGAGGGGGAAGCCCCCGGCGGCCTGGCGGCAGCCTTCGGGCGCCGATCCGCACTCGCATCAGCGGCTCCGGCCCGAGCGCAACGGCGGATAAGACGCCGGTCCCACGGCTTGTTTGCATGTCGCGCAAGCCTATGGGACTGGAACCGCTTCCATAACAGCTTCAGAAGAGATCGACCCAACGATTCCCCGGAATGGCAAGACGCCCACCCGATGCGCAACGGCGCATACGCAGAAAGGACGGGAACCCAGTATGGACATGATCCAGCGGCTTTCCATGGCCGGCATTGTGCCGGTAATCAAGGTGGAGGATGCCAACGACGCGGTGCCGCTCTGTAAGGCCCTTTCCGACGGCGGCCTGCCGGTGGCGGAGATCACCTTCCGCTCCGACGCCGCCGAGGAAGCGATCCGCCGCGTGCACGCGGAACTGCCCGAGGTAATTCTGGGCGCCGGCACCGTGCTCACCACCGAGCAGGCGGACCGCGCCACAGCCGCTGGCGCCACCTACATCGTCAGCCCCGGCCTGAACCCCGAAGTTGTGAAGCACTGCCAGGCGATCGGCGTGCCGATCGTCCCCGGCTGCGCCAACCCCAGCGACGTGGAAGTCGCGCTCTCCCTGGGCCTGACCACGGTCAAGTTCTTCCCCGCGGAGGCGATGGGCGGCCTGGCGACCATCAAGGCGATGAGCGCCCCCTACGGCAACGTCCGCTTCCTGCCCACCGGCGGCGTCAGCGAGGCAAACCTGCTGGATTATCTCGCCTTTAACAAGGTCGTCGCCTGCGGCGGCAGCTGGATGGTGGATCAGAAGGCCATCGCCGCCAAGGACTGGGCGATGATCGAAGCGCTTACGCGCAACGCCGTCACCCTGATGTTGGGGTTGGAGCTCACGCACGTGGGCATCAACAGCGGCAGCCCCGAACAGGCCATGAAGGACGCCCAAGCCCTGAGCAAACTGTTGGGCTGGCCCATCAGGGACGGCAACAGCTCCACCTTCACCGGCGCGGGCTTTGAAATGATGAAGAAGCCCTTCCGCGGCACGCACGGGCACATCGCCATCGGCTGCAACGACGTTTCCCGCGCGAAATGGCATCTGGAACGGCGCGGCTTCGTGTTTGACGAGGAAAGCGCCAACCCCAAGGACGGCAAGCCCAAGGCCATCTATTTGCAGGACGAGATCGCCGGGTTTGCGTTCCACCTGCTGCAAAAGTAAGCGGCGGCACGCGCCGGGACGGCCGGGATCAGACCGGCCCCGGATAAGCTCTACCAGAGGATGAAAGGATGAAACTTCTATGGCTGGAACGGTGGTCACTTTCGGTGAAATCATGCTGCGGCTCAAGAGCCCCGGCTACGAGCGCTTTTTCCAATCCCCGACGCTGGAAGCCACCTTTGGCGGCGGCGAGGCCAACGTGGCGGTCAGCCTGGCCAACTTCGGCATGTCCGCGCGGTATGTGTCGGTGCTCCCGAAAAACGATATCGGCGACGCCTGCATCCGGGAACTGCGGGGCTTCGGCGTGGATACCTCGGCGATCGTGCGCAGGGAAGGCCGCATGGGCATCTACTACCTGGAAACCGGCGCGGTGCAGCGCCCCAGCAAGGTGATCTACGACCGTGCGGGCAGCGCCATCGCGGAGGCGAAGCCCGGCGATATCGACTGGGGCAAGGTGTTTGAAGGCGCGACGTGGTTCCACATCACGGGCATCACCCCGGCAATCAGCGCAGGCGCGGCGGAGCTGAGCCTGGAGGCTGTGAAGGCCGCCAAAGCGCTGGGCGTGCATGTGAGCTGCGACCTCAACTACCGTAAAAACCTCTGGAAGTACGGCAAAACAGCCGATCAGGTGATGACGGAACTGGTGCGTTACGTCGACACCATCATCGCCAACGAGGAGGACTTCCAAAAGGCGCTGCTGCTCAAGGCCGAGAGCGAGGGCGCGGTGGAAAGCGGCGAACTGAACGTGGAGCAGTACAAGGCCATCGCGAAGCTTGCCGTGGAGAAGTACCCAAACGTCTCCCGCGTGGCGATCACGCTGCGGGAAAGCAAGAGCGCCAACCATAACGACTGGAGCGCCTGCCTTTACAACGGCAAGGACTTCTTCGTGAGCCGCAAGTATGCCATCACCGACATCGTGGACCGCGTGGGCGGCGGCGACAGCTTCGGCGGCGGCCTGATCTACGGCCTGAACCACTACCCGGACGAGAAAGCCGCCCTGGAGTTCGCGGTGGCCGCGAGCTGCCTTAAGCACACCATCGGCGGCGACTATAACCGCGTGAGCGCCGGCGAAGTGGAAAGCCTGATGAAGGGCAGCGGATCCGGGCGTGTGCAGCGTTAAAGCGGCATACCAGACGAAGGGAGAAACCGCCATGAACGAAATGTTTTCCCTGGAAGGCAAAATCGCGCTGGTCACGGGCGCCAGCTACGGCATCGGCTTTGCGATGGCAACCGGGTTTGCGCGCGCGGGCGCGACCATCGTGTTCAACGACATCAAGCAGGAGCTGGTGGACAAGGGTATCGAGGCGTACGGGGAGCTGGGCATCCGGGCGCACGGCTACGTGTGCGACGTGACCGACGAAGCGGCCGTCAACGCCATGGTTGCCGCCATCGAGCAGGACGTCGGCGTGATCGACATCCTGGTCAACAACGCCGGCATCATCAAGCGCATCCCGATGGTGGAGATGACCGCCGAGCAGTTCCGCCAGGTCATCGACGTGGACCTGAACGCACCGTTCATCGTTTCCAAGGCGGTCATTCCCGCGATGATCCGCAAGGGGCACGGCAAGATTATCAACATCTGCTCCATGATGAGCGAGCTGGGCCGCGAGACGGTGTCCGCGTACGCGGCGGCCAAGGGCGGGCTCAAGATGCTCACGCGCAACATCTGCTCGGAGTACGGCATGCACAACATCCAGTGCAACGGCATCGGGCCGGGCTACATTGCCACGCCGCAGACCGCGCCGCTTCGGGAAAAGCAGGCGGACGGCTCCATGCACCCCTTCGACAGCTTCATCCGCGCAAAGACCCCGGCCAACCGCTGGGGCGAGCCGGAGGACCTGATCGGGCCGGCGGTGTTCCTGGCGAGCGACGCGAGCGATTTTGTGAACGGCCACATCCTGTATGTGGACGGCGGCATTCTGGCATACATCGGCAGGCAGCCGTAACGGGACTGCCGGACAACTTGCCCTTTTGCGCCCCTCCTCGGGAGGGGCCTTTGCATGTCCGCAACCCGCCCCCGGGGCGGCAATGGGTCAAGGGTCGACAGCCTTCGCGGGGTTTGGGCGGCGCCCCAAAAGGCTTATGCCCATGGGTTTTCCAAGCGAGCGTAATGCCCGGTAGGCCATAAGGCGGGGGATGATCACCGCTCGCATGGATTTGTCAACGGTCCGACCCTTTTGAAGGAAAACGGGCGAGGCAGACTTGCTTTCGGGTAAAAGCAATCTTTCATGCCGCGCGGAACACAGCGCCCGAATGCAGCCGACAGCCACCGTCGAAGCCTTCGCATCAGCCGATAACCCGCGACGGCGCGCCGCCAACCGAAGCTCAGCCCCGCCTTCGCGCCCGTGCAGACCGTATGTTGCGAAAAACCTCCAACGGCCCCGCAGTGTGTGGCCGGCATGCCCGCGGCTGCGCTGACCACAGCCGCAACCGGCGATCTTGGCGCGGATACAGTCGCCAATGCATCGCAAGCATAGGTAATTGGATGTTGTAACCTGAGAAAAAATGGATTATCATATAGTAAATGTCTGCGCGACGGAGAACCGGAGGATATCGTATGAAGCGTGATTTGTGGGTTGACTATACGAAGAATATCGCGTGTGTGCTGGTTGTATGCGGACATTTTTATCAAAGTATGGTTGCGTCACAAATCGTTCCAGAGACTACCTTCTACCGTTGGTTTATCCAAACGATCTATTATTTTCACGTTCCACTGTTTTTCATATGCAGCGGGTATCTATTTCAGAAATACAGTCGTGACGGGTGGGCAAGAAGGACGTTTAGCAAAGTGTTGTCGCTTGGGGTGCCCTATGTTGTTTTCACATTCATTTCTCTTTTGCTCAAAAAGGCGGCGGGAGATGGCATCAACAGACCAGAAGGCGGCATACTCGAAACCTTATTGGTTACGCCGATGGCACCCTATTGGTTTTTATATGTTCTGACTGCGATTTTCATCATGACGCCATTGCTGAAATCGAAACGAGCAATCTTGGCGCTGCTGCTGGTGTCTCTGCTTGCGAAACTCCTGGCTCCGATGCTTGAGGACAGTCAGATTCCTTATGTCATCACACAGCTGATGCATTATGAAGTCTGGTTTGCTATTGGCGCTTCCATCAGCTATTTTGGAATCGAAAAACGCATCGGGATCAATGGAATTCTGTCGGCGATCCTGTTTGTGATCCTTTCCGTGATCGTAGTTGCGACAAATGTATCAAATGCGTACCTCAGCTTTGCGCTGGGGCTGATTGCATGCCAAGCAATCGTGTCCGCAAGCAACAGCTTTACATTTCCGGAGAAAATCACGGATGTACTTACCCGTTATAATTTTCCGATTTTCCTGATGCATACCATTTGCGCTGCCGGAGTACGGATACTGTTGCTAAAGCTTCAAATAACAAATTCTCTGCTTCATATAGCCATCGGGCTAATGGCCAGCTTCCTTGGGCCAATCGCCATAACCCAAGTGTTAGCGAGCGTGAAATACTGTGACTTTTTGTTATATCCTATGAAATACATTGGAAGAAAGACGAAACATACAGTGTAAGGATGGGCAACGCGTAACAGATACCGATTCATGCCGGTGCAGTAGCATGCAAGGGGAGAGCAAAATCAGGGTGAGTTTTCCTGCGGCCGGAACCAATGCGGTCACAGCGACTTCGAAAATGGCTGAAAAATGGCGGCAGGCACGGTTAAGGCTTTTGATCGCAAGCCTTATGGAAAATTGGCCGGAGTTTCGTAGGCAGTCGGGGCTTCTTCTTTCGGGAGGGGGCCTTTGCACACCGTGGGCACCCGCGCCGCGGTGGGGAAGGGGTTTGGGCGAAGAACCTCGGCGCGGCATGGCGCGCCGCCCAACTGTCCCGCGGCCGCTTCGCGCGCTTGCCAGAATCCAAACCGAGTGATAGAATGAAACATCATGAGATCAACGCGCGCACCGCGCGGCAAGGAGCCATTGGACATGAGCAAAATCGTCATCATCGGGGCCGGACCGGCAGGTTTGACGGCCGCTTACGAGCTGCTGAAAAAACACAGCGGCTACGATGTGGTTGTACTGGAGAAATCCGACTGTATCGGCGGCATCAGCAAAACCGTGCGCTATGGCGGCAACCGGATGGATATCGGCGGACACCGCTTTTTCAGCAAGGATCAGGCGGTGATGGACTGGTGGACGGAAGTGATGCCCCTGCAAGGCGCGCCGTCGCTGGACGATCGTCTGCTGAACCGCGAGGTGAAGCTGACGGCCGGCGGCCCCGACCCGGAAACGACCGATCGCGTGATGCTGATGCGAAACCGCGTCAGCCGTATATACTACCAGCACCATTTTTTCGATTATCCGATCAGCCTGAAATGGGCGACGCTTAAAACCATGGGCTTGGGCACCACAATGCGGGTGGGCTTCAGCTACCTGCACTCGGTGTTTCACAAGCTGCCGGTAACGTCGCTGGAAAACTTCTACATCAACAGCTTCGGCCGCAAGCTGTACAGCATGTTTTTTGAGGGCTACACCGAAAAGCTCTGGGGCCGCCACCCGCGGGAGATCTCGGCGGAGTGGGGCGCGCAGCGCACCAAGGGGCTGTCCATCCGCGGCATCCTCAAGGATATGCTCTCCAAAATCTTCATGAGCCGCGAAGCCCGCGCCAGAAAGGTGCAGACCTCGCTGATCGAGGAATTCCGCTACCCCAAGTTCGGCCCGGGGCAGCTTTGGGAAACCGTCGCCCAGGATGTGCGGGACGCGGGCGGCAAGGTGTGCATGAACTGCGAGGTCACCGGCGTGGAAGCCGAAAACGGGCGGATCACGGCGGTGCGCTACCTCGAAAACGGCGTGGAAACGCGGCTGGAGGGCGATGCGTTTTTCTCCTCCATGCCCATCCGCGAGCTGGTCGACGATCTGCCCGCCGTGCCCGCCGAGATCAAGGCGATCGCCGACGGCCTCCCGTACCGCGATTTCGTGACGGTCGGCCTGCTGGTCAACCGCCTGAACCTGAAAAACGAAACGCGGCTGAAAACGCTGGGCGACATCGTGCCCGACTGCTGGATCTATGTTCAGGATACCAACGTGAAGCTGGGCCGCATCCAGATTTTTAACAACTGGTCGCCCTATCTTGTGAAGGACCCCGAGCATACGGTGTGGATCGGGCTGGAATACTTCTGCGCCGAGGGGGATGATTTCTGGAACATGAGCGCCGAGGACTGCGCGCGCTTTGCCATGGACGAGCTGGTAACCATGGGTGTGATCAACAGCCGCGGCGAGGTGCTGGATTTCCACCGCGAGCGCGTGCAAAAAGCCTACCCCGCCTACTTTGACACCTATGCCGAAATCGACCGGGTGATTGATTACCTGAGCGGCATTCCCAACCTCTACTGCGTGGGGCGCAACGGGCAGCACCGCTACAACAACATGGACCATTCCATGGCGACGAGCTTTGAGGCGGTGCATAACCTGACCCATGGGGTTACCGATCCGGAAAACATCTGGAATGTGAACACCGAGAAGGCGTATCACGAGGAGAAAGCCAAGTAAAGGCCGCCCGGGGTTGCCGGCGAAGCGGAGAGGATCAGGGGTGTGGGAGGGAAGCGCGCGGTTTGCGGCCGCGCGCTTCCCTCCCACACCCCTGATCCGGTTCCGCTGAGGCTAGGGTTCTTCATAGCCCGGCGCTTTCGATGCGCCCCCGGGCTTTACGGTTTGATCATCCCCAGCAGCTGATGGCTGCGCTTGAGGAACGCGGTGATCTCTTCCTTTTCCAACGGGCGGGTGCTCATCCGCGCCAGATCGTACAGCTGCGCGGCGATCAGGTCGCGCGTTTCGCCATCCGCCGCGGCGAGCAGGCTTTGCACTACGCCGTTGCCGCGGTTGAGCACCAGCGTGTAGCGTTCCGGCATCTTGAAATCCTGCCCGTAGATCTTGCCCATCTCGCTGAAACGGCGGCCCTGTTCATCCTGTACGAGCAAGGCGGGGGTGTTTTCGTCGGTCAGAGTCTGGAATTTCACCTCGAGGCTCTCGTTGCCGGTCGCCTTTTTAAACAGTGCCAGCAGCGCGTCCCGGCTGATTTCCAGCGCCTTTTTCGCTTCCTCGTCCGCTTCCTCCTCCTTGGTGAAGGAAGCCGCGTCCGCGTCCACACGGGCGAAGGTCAGGCCCTCCACCCCGGCGGAGTATTCGATGAAGCTCACAAAGTTCAGGTCGATCAGCGTATCCAGCACCACCACGTCGGTGCCCTGCTGCGTATACATCGCCACCGAGGCGGCCTGCCGGGTCGGGTCGTTGGTGTAGACCACCTTCTTGCCCAGCTTGCCCTCGTTCTTCGCCAGATACTCCGAAAGCGTCTTGTGCTCGCCTGCGGTGGTCTTGTACAGGATAGTGTCCTTCACTTGGTCGAAGAACTTCGCATCGCGCACGCAGCCGTATTTCACAAACGGGTGGATGTCGTCCCAGTATTTCTCGTACTGCGCGCGCTCGGCGCCAAACAGCCCCACCAGCCGGTCCGCCACCTTGCGGGTGATGTAGGCGGAGAGCTTTTTGACGTACCCGTCGTTTTGCAGGAAGCTGCGGCTCACGTTGAGCGGCAGGTCGGGGCAGTCGATCACGCCCTTGAGCAGCATAAGGAAATCCGGGATGACTTCCTTGATGTTATTGGCGACGAACACTTGCCCGCTGAAAAGTTTGATTTCCCCCTCGCGGGTGCCGAAGTCGTTGGTCAGCTTGGGGAAGTACAGGATGCCCTTGAGGTTGAAGGGATAATCCACATTCAGGTGCACGTAGAATAGCGGCTCGTCGTACACGTGGAACACGCGCTTGTAGAAATCCCGATATTCTTCCTCGGTGCAATCCTTGGGCTGTTTGAGCCACAGGGCGGGTTTCTCGTTGATGTGCACGCGCTCGGGCTTCGTTTCGGCGGGCTTTTCGGCCGCCTCGCCTTCCGCGGCGGGCGCGGCCACCTCTGTTGCGGGCTTGAGCGCCTCGAAAAACACGGGCTGCGCCATGAAGCCGCAGTACCGGGTGAGGATTTCGCGCACCTTGTATTCGTCCAGAAACTCCTTGGCGTCCTCCGCAAGCTTGAGGGTGATGGTGGTGCCGCGCGCGGTGCGGTTGCCCTCGCTGATGCGGTACTTCATGCCGTCTTCGCTTTCCCAGCAGACGGGCGTGGCGCTTTCCTGCTCGCTCAGGGTCTGGATGGTCACTTTCTCGGCCACCATGAAGGCGGAATAAAACCCAAGGCCGAAATGGCCGATGATGCCGCCCTTGTTGTCGCCCTCATAATTCTTGAGAAACTCCTCCGCGCCGGAGAAGGCGACCTGATTGATGTATTTCTTGATTTCCTCGTCGGTCATGCCGATGCCGTTGTCGTCGAAACGCAGCTCGCCCGCGGCCGTGTCCAGCGTGACCAGCACGCGGTACTCCTGATCGCTGTCGGGCTTGACCATCTTCTGTTTGACGATGGCGTCGCAGCCGTTGGAGACCATCTCTCGGATGAAGATATCCTTATCGGAATACAGCCATCGTTTGATGATCGGCATGATATTCTGCGCATGAATGGAAATGTTGCCCCGGGTCGTGGCCATGGATATGCCTCCTTGAATCACAGATGGTAAGTGCAGGCGTGAGCCTTCATGGAATATTGTAGCAGATGAGAGGCCAAAATGCAACGAGAAATTAGCACTCATCAATCCTGAGTGCTAACAGCGCTGCTCCGGGGAACCCCAAACCTTTTACTTACACGGCAACGCATTTGCACGCTTCGGGCC
The DNA here is from genome assembly GCA_012517815.1 of Clostridiales bacterium. Taxonomy (GTDB): domain Bacteria; phylum Bacillota; class Clostridia; order Christensenellales; family Aristaeellaceae; genus CAXXOK01. Next base: position 5,861 of record JAAYUF010000004.1, on the reverse strand, counting down.
GCCTGGACGGCGTGAATGGCTTAACCGAACCGGAAAGCGGATTGGGGGTAAGGTGGCTGCCACGGCTTGCCCTGGACGGCCGACGCGGCGCGGTAGGCCGCCATACGGCAAAGCCGTTCGCCCGTTCCGCCGCCGCCGCCGCGCCGTCCGCTTCGGCTCGGAACGCTGCGCAGCGCTCCTGCGACAGGTCGCGCGTTTTTATGCACATACACGGTCAGGTCGAAGGCGTCGCTGTAGCCGTTGAACCGGTCCCTCCCGCCACGGGCGCCTCGTCGCCCTCCATGTCCGAAGGCACAACCGGCATAAGCCCGGCCGCGGGCATGGAATGGAGGCGCGCGGGATAGCCGGGCCCCGAGACTGTCGCCATGCCCTGAGGCATCCCCAAAGCGGCAAAGGCAAGCATCATCAGGAAAACGACCGATCTTCCCCGCTGTGGCGCGCCTCCCGCCCCGATGCGCCTGAGCGGGGGGACGGCGTACCGCCGTCCCCCCAGACTGGGAAGGAACCCATGCAATCCGCGGTGCCGCTCGCCTCATCGTCCTTCGGGCGGTGCGCTCGCTTTGGCAAAATGCTTCGGCATAGGGCCTCGGGGACTCCGCCCCAAAGCCCGCAGGGGTTTCACCCTTGACCCAATTCCGCCGCAGCGGAGGCTTTCGCAGCCTGAGGGGACGATGTATCGCCGTCTCCCGCTCAGGCCGCGCCGTCACGCTTTCAGCTGATCGTCCATCCACGCGATCAGGTCGTTGCAGACCGTGTCGCGCTCCACCTCGTTGAGCATCTCATGCCGCCCGGCGTCGTACAGTTTCAGGGAAACATCCTTCACGCCGGCGTCCAGCAGTTCCCGCATGGTTGCTTTCACGCCCTCGCCGCGGCCGCCCACGGGGTCGCTCGCGCCGGAAAACAGGCGCACCGGCACATCCTTGTCCATCGTGGCCAGATGCTGGGGATACAGGGTTTTCAGCCCGCGGAACAGGTCGCGGTAGCCGCCCGCCGTGAAGGGGAAACCGCACAGCGGATCCGCCTGATAACGGTCGACCACTTCCCGATCCTTGCTCAGCCAGTCGTTGGGGGTGCGCGCCGGCATCCAATCCCGGTTGTAGCCCGCAAAGCTGATGTTTTGTAACAGCACGCTGGGCTTTTTCTCGCCGCCCAGCCAGCACTGCACGTTGGCGATGCAAAGCCCCGCGATCAGAAGCGGCGGGTCAAAATGCGCCGTGCCCGACAGAATCACCCCGGTCAGCCCCGCCTCGTGCCGCTGGCAGTAAGTGCGCGTGATGAAGCTGCCCATGCTGTGCCCCAGCAGGAAATAGGGCACCCCCGGCCAGGCGGCCTGCGTCTGCTCTCGCAGGGTATGCACATCCTCCACCAGGGCGTTCCACCCGCCCTGAGGCGCAAACCAGCCCAGCAGAGGCGCTTGCGCGCCATGCCCGAGGTGGGTGTGCCCGACCACGAGAAAACCCGCCTGGTTCAATCGCCTGGCGGTCGCGTCGTAACGGTCGATGTGCTCGGCCATGCCGTGCACCAGCTGCACCACCGCGCGCGGCGCGCCTTCCGGCCGCCATTCAAGCGTTTCCAACAGTTGGCCGGAAACGGACGGCAGTGTTCCATGGATGGCATCGCTCATATTATCCCTCCTGATTCTGTTGTCCTTTCCCTGATTATAGCACGGAAAATCGTGGAAAAGAAGCCCGCCGCCTCCGAGCCTGTGAGAATTTCACGCTTTCCGGCGCGGGCAGACGCCTTCGGCGTTTCTTCCGACGCCACCCTGGCAGGCGCAAACGTCCGCAAACCGAGTCAGCGTCGGGGTAGGCCGTTACGCTTGCCGCGCGAAAAATTCCATTCCGACCGCCGCACGCAAAAACCGCCGGCGGGGCATACCCCGACCGGCGGCCTTTTGCGCGGCGTCGCCGCCTGGAAACCGGCGTTACCGGGTGGAATCCACCACGATTTCGCCGTTGATGATCTGCTGGGCGAGCGTTTCGGTTTCGGCCTTGAGTTCGGCGGAAATCTGCTGGGTCATGGTATCGTCGCCGTAGCCGATGCCCACGAAGCCCGAGCTCATGTCGGCATCCCAGATCGTGCCGCCCTCGAACACGCCGTCGTCCAGGTAGTTGGCCACCACGCTGTACACGCTGCCGCCGATGTCTTTTTTCATGGAGCAGATGATGTGGTCGGGATCGATGTATTTCTGGTCGCTGTCCACGCCGATGGCGTAGCGGTCCTGCTCCTTGGCGGCTTCAAACACGCCCAGGCCGGTTTTGCCCGCCACGGCGAACACCACGTCCGCGCCCGCGCCGTACAGGGTGTTGGCCAGCTCCTTGCCCTTGTCCGGGGATTCGTAATCGCCGGCGTACACGGGCTCCAGCACCGTGCCCGAGGCGTTGGCGTACAGCGCGCCCTGTTTGTAGCCCACGTAGAAGTTGTTGATGGTATCGCTGTCCTCGCCGCCCACAAAGCCGACGGTCTGCGTGGCGGAGGTCTTCATGGCCAGGTAGCCGGCCAGGAAGGAGCCTTCGTTTTCGGCGTACACGATGGACAGGAGGTTATCGCCCAGACCGTCCAGCCCGTTATCTACAAAGATGAAAAGCGTGTCGGGCATCTGCGGCACCACCGCGGTCAGCGCATCCCAGAACTGCCAGCCCACGGCCACCACAACATCGTTGGCTTCCGCGGCATCCACCAGCGCGCTCTGGTACTTGCTGGCGTCGCTCTTGCATTCCACATAGCTGCCGACCACGCCGTAATCGGCTTCCAGATCGGTCAGCCCCTGCACGGAACTGTCGTTAAAGCCCATATCGCCCAGCGCCTCGGCAATGCAAACCGCAACGGTCAGCGGCGCCTCTTCCGCGGTGGCGACGGCGTTGGTCAGGGACAGGAGCATCAGCGCGCTCAGAAGGATACTCAGGAACCTTTTCATCGGGCAATCATCCTTTCGTCCATTCCTGCCGGTTGGGCACGGGCGCGGGCATGCCGCCCGGCCGACGGGGCGACGGCTGCCGTTTCTCGAATATCCCGTGGGATTATCGTTGTAAGATTCGTGCGCCAAGCCCGGTTTCCGGCACCATTTGCACAGCCGTGACGGCGGTGTGCACCGCCGCCGACCAGCCCTATTATACAGCAGCCCTCCCCCGAATGCAACGCTCCGGGGCCTTCGCCGCCTTGTGAAAGTTTCACCAAACCGAACGTTCGGCATTCAGGGGCCGTCAGGAAAAAACATGCCGTGAATCGGTTGACAGATTGCGCCTGAAAGGCTATGATAGCAAAGGGAAAGAAAGCTTTTCCCGGTATTTTAGCGACAAGGAGGAGCGCACGTGGACGCGGACCCGTACAGTCGAAGCGCCTTTTCGACCAACCGTTTCCAACAATTGCATACGCTCCGAGAGGCCGCACGATACGGACATGCGCGCTAGATTGGCCGCGCTGCCCCATTCCTGAAAACAGCCTGCTCGGAAGCAACGTCGCGCATGCGCGCGACGCACGGAAGGGCAGGTTTTTGTGATGAAGAAGATCTTTCTTACGGTGGACGACCACCTCACCCAAATTACAACGTTTGAAAAGGGCTGCTGGATTCATCTGCAGAACCCCACGCGGGAGGAAATCGAAGGGCTCAACGCGCGCTTCGCGCTGGACCCGACGTACCTGCAGGCCGCGCTGGACGAAGAGGAAAGCGCGCGCATCGAGCGCGACGACGATCAGACGCTGATCATCGTGGACGTGCCCTATGTCGAAGCCGAGGATAACGGCTTCAGCTACTCGACCATCCCCATGGGCATTATCGTGGTGGACGACGTGATCATCACCGTCGCCACCCGCGAGAGCGCCATCATCAACGATTTCACCGAGGAACGCGTTCGCGGCTTCTGGACGTTCAAGCGCACGCGCTTCATCCTCCAGCTGCTCAACCGCAACGCCAGCCGCTACCTCTCCTACCTCAAGCAAATCGACAAAGCCAGCACCTTCGTGCACAAACGCCTGCAGGAAAGCCTGCGCAACCGCGAGCTGATCCAGATGATGCAGCTGGAAAAATCGCTGGTGTACTTCTCCACTTCCCTCAAGGGCAACGAGATGGTGCTGGAGAAAATGATGCGCATGGATATGCTGCGCAAGTATCCCGAGGATGGGGAGCTGCTGGAGGACGTCATCGTCGAAAACAAGCAGGCCATCGAGATGTGCGCCATCTACCGCGACATCATGAGCGGCACGATGGACGCCTATGCCTCCATCATTTCCAACAACCTCAACATCGTCATGAAAATCCTGACCAGCCTGACGGTGATCCTGTCCGTCCCGACGCTGTTTGCCGCGTTCTGGGGCATGAACACCGGCGTGCCCTTCCAGGGCAGCATCGCCGGGTTCTGGATCGTGCTGGGCATGAGTCTGCTGGCCGCCGCGGGCGCGTTTGCCCTTCTGTGGCATAAAAAGATGTTTTAAGCATAATTCCGGTTGGAGCGGGCGGAAGGAACGCCCGGGGCGGCAGGAGGCGAACGCCATGCGAACCGTTCTGATCACCGGCGGCAGCCGAGGCATCGGGGCCGCCTGCGTGCGCGCCTTTACGCAGGCCGGCTGGCGCGCGGCCTTCCTGTACCGGTCTTCGGTCACCGAGGCGGAGGCGCTCGTTGCGGCAACGGGCGCCCTTGCCATTCGCGCCGATATCGCCCAAAGCGCGCAGGTCAACGCCGCCTGCGAAACGGCGCTTACCCGGCTGCGCCACATCGACGCGCTGATCAACAACGCGGGCATATCGCTGGCGGGCAGGCTGCAGGATACCACCGACGAGGAATGGCGCCGCGTGCTGGATGTGAACCTGACCGGCGCTTTTTTTGCGACCCGGGCCCTGCTGCCCCGGATGCTCTCCGCCGGGGGCGGGCGCATCGTGAACGTTTCCAGCATCTGGGGGCAGGTGGGCGGCAGCATGGAAGTGGCCTATTCCGCCGCCAAAGCGGGCCTTTTAGGCTTCACCAAGGCGCTTGCGCAGGAGGTGGGGCCCTCGGGCGTCACGGTCAACGCCGTCGCTCCCGGGGCTACCCGCACGGACATGCTCTCCGGTTTTGACGAACCGGCGCTGGACGCCATCGCGCGGGAAGCTCCGCTGGGCCGCCTTTGCGAACCGGCGGAAATCGCCCGCGTCATCCTCTGGCTGTGCGGCGACGACGCGGCCATGCTGACCGGGCAGGTGATCGGCGTCAGCGGCGGCCGCGTGATCGTCTAGCGCCTGTGCCGCCCGGAGCGCCGATGGCGAGGAACGCGACCGCGCGGGGAAAACGGCTCCTTGCGCACGGCGCGCCGACCGGCGTCCGGCGGCGCGATGCCCGCCGCCGCGTTCCCCGGGGTCGCGCGGCGGTCGGGCGGATGCGCTGTTACGGAATATTTACGCCCCTCATGCTATGATTCAGTCGGAAACGGGCGACGAAGCATAGCCAGTGGAGGAGATGATCGTCGTGGCTTTTGAAGGGAAGGAGCTGGGCGACGAGCGCCTTTCGCAGGTTGCCGGAGGCCGTTCCATCGGCGGGTATCTGGAATACACCGTCATCCGCGGCGACACGATCGCCACAGTCGCGGGAAAGTTTCATGTGACCGAGCGGGATATCTGCGATCTGAACGGCATCGGCAGCGGGAGCGCGCTGTATCTCGGGCAGATTCTCAGGGTGCCCGTGCGCATTCGCTGCTAGGCAGCGCCGACACCCGGCCAGAGGCCCCGGCTTATGCCGGGGCCTCTGGCCGCAGACCGTCAAAGAACCCGTGTTTCAAAACAGAAACGCGGGTTCTTAACATTGAAAACGAAGTCAAAAGCAGTGAAAGCTCTTTGCAAGCACAAGAAGCAGCGTAAAAGCGAGGGATTCCCTCTCCACATTGCCAGCTTT